>CAJLUE010000001.1 GCA_905209765.1 uncultured Collinsella sp.
GTTTAAAACCGGGCTCGAACAAACACGCCTATTGACAATGGCTTTCTCATATTAGAGGGGTCGACGCCGTTAAGGCATTGACCCCTTGAACTAAGTAACGGCGCTGCCCAGCTATCACCCTTGGGCTGCCGTCGACCTTATTCTACCCACGGACATTGAGTTTAACAAATGGTTTTTCGGTAGCGAAGCCTCAGTCCCTCAGCCGCTCAGCACCTGTTTCCTACTCCAGCCACCATTCCACATCCACGGAGCACTCGACCTCAATAGGCTCGGGCTCCAGCACCGTCTCCTCGGAGCCTCCGGACGCCCCATCGGGAGCACACGCGGCAACACAGCATGTTCGACCATAGCCCGCCGCCCGACTGTTATACGAGATATGCTTGACGCCACCCAGCATAGACCCCGCCGCAACGGCAAGTGCCTGTGCGTTGCCGCGAGCACGTTCAACCGCACGGGCAATCAGGGTGTCTTCCGCCGCGCGCTGATCCGCCAACTCGAATCGAATGCTCATGTCGGCATGTGACTCACAGGTATTGAGTGCGGTCCACACAGCAGCAAAGTCAGTCGAATCGACAGGCGCGGCAACCGTACCGTACGCATAGTAGTTGTAGCCCACAATCGTCGCCTTCTTGCGCGTCGTCTGCGCATAACAAGTGTACCGACAGCATGTTAATTCGCTATCCAAACCAAAGGGCGCCAGCGCGGCGGCTACGCGGGCGCGATCGGTGTTGTAATCCTCCAGGCACGATTCCTTGGTGGTGCGGCGACCACCAAAGCCAATGCTAAAGATCACGCGGTCGGGCATAACCTCGTCCTCTATCTCGGCGCCAACGCTCACATAACCGGTCTTATCCATTGCCATGGCATCCGTCCTTTCCACAAATGGCTACGTTGCGGTAAGCGTAGCCGCCCGTGCGGACACAAAAATGGGATGCTGTGCCACGCGCGCCAGGCACGCGCCATGCAGATGGCCCCAAGAGAGTCGTCCACTCTATTCAAATGGATGAAAAAGATTGAGGCCCGGTGACTTGAATCAGAGGTCATCCCGGGCCCATCAGAGCTCGTAGAGCTCTTGGTTGCTTTGGTCTCGCTCTTCACGGCGCTTATCGAACTTTCCGAGGCACTCAAGCAGCATTCGAAGCATAACAAGTCGCTGCCATTAAGGCACTGACCTCTTGACCAAGCAACGGCGCTGCCCAGTTCTTCACCACTTGGGCTGCCGTCAACTTTATTCTATCCGCGAGCATCTGGTTTACCAAATGGATTTTCGGTAAAGGAAGCACGGCACGCCC
Organism: uncultured Collinsella sp.; assembly: GCA_905209765.1. Taxonomy (GTDB): domain Bacteria; phylum Actinomycetota; class Coriobacteriia; order Coriobacteriales; family Coriobacteriaceae; genus Collinsella. The sequence continues at coordinate 1,293 of CAJLUE010000001.1, forward strand.
GCAAAACCACTACGCCCCAAGTGCCGCCATGGGGATCACCGCCACGCCGTCGTCGCGTGTATAGGCAATGCTCCCCTTTCCAACCACGACCGCCAAAAACGCCGGCGCAGCATTCTGCGCGGCAGGGTTGGAGAGCATTTTCTTCTCCATCGCCTTGAGGTTTCTCGCTCCGTCGTCTGCCTTCGCATCGCTCAGTTTGACCTCGATGGCTCCCCAGCGCCCATCGTGCTCGACGATCAGATCGACCTCAAGGCCCTTCTCGTCGCGGAAATAATGGACGCTGTTGTCAACGCCGCCGTAGGTTGAAAGGAACACGCGCACGTCGCGCAGGACGAGATTCTCAAAGAGCATCCCCAGCGTTTGCATATCGCCAAGCAGCCGCTCAGGGGTAGCCCCCAGCAACGCCGCCGCAAGTGACGGGTCACAGAAGTAGCGCTTGGGGCGCACGCGAACGCGGGCCTTCGAGCGCATGGGCGGCTCCCATCCGCACAGGTCCTCGGTCAGCTTGAGCCTGTTGAAGAGGTCCAAGTACGCAGCGATGGTCCTCTCGTCGGGGCCCGCCTCACCGTACGAGGCATCCTTTACGAGCGTCTTGTACGTGACAGCCTGGCTCTCGTTCATGGCAAGAGCTCGCAAAAGGCCGTGTGCAAGCTCGGGCGACATGCCCTCGTCCAGCACGTTGACGTCGAGCACCGAGTGCACGTACTGGCTTGCCGTCTCTCGCGCAAGATCTTCCGAAAGCCCAAGATTTGCAGGCCAACCGCCCCTGCAGCACCAGCGGGCGACGTCATCCACCGTGCTCTCGCGACGCTGAGGGGCAAAACCCTCGCCCTTAAAGAGGCTTGCCAGTGACACGAGCGGCTCGCCGTCGCCCGACTCACACAGGGCCATGGGGCGCATTGACAGACGGGCGATCCTACCCGTGCCGGAATGACGAACATGGCTGCGCTCATCGCTTTTGAGCGCGGTCGAGCCCGTGAGCAAAAGTGTCCCGCGTTCGTTGCCGCTCGCGTCCACGAAACGCCGGGCGGCATCCCAAACCTCGGGCACCTCCTGCCATTCATCGACCAGGTGTGGCGCATCGCCGATGAGCGCCAGGCTTGGGTCGACCTCTGCCGCCGCGCGCTGCGCAGGCTCATCGAGCCTGGAGACGCTCGCCGAGCGAGAGAGCGCCGTCCAGGTCTTGCCGCACCATTTGGGGCCGTTGATCTCCACACAGCCAAACGCCCGCATAAGGGTGTCGAGGCGCTCCTCTATGAGCCGGGGCCTATATCCCTTTTGGGTCAATCTCTTTGGTGCATCCATAGACGGCCGTCCCTCTCTATCACGCGATATGCGAAATTACGCCATTCTCAATGCTGATTTTACGCTACTTTCAATGTAGTTTTTACGCCATGACAGATGTAGTTTTTACGCCATTTTCATTGAAGGTTTTACGCTTTACATCCTTAGCGCGACCCATTCCGAGTATCACATCAGAGCGCGCTTGGTTATCTCCGCTCACACATCTCGGCAAACGAGATCAGCTTGACGTCTCCCCTACTCTCCGCGGCATCCCGACATCCCTGCGTAAAGCCACGCTTCGAGAAGATCACGTAGCTTTTATGCTGCCGCCTAAAGAGCTCGCTTCGGTACACGAGCTTTTGCAGCACGTCTTCGCTCACCGGTTCATTGCGCCATTTGCATTCCGCAAACAGTGCAGTGCCCTCGCCATCGTCAACAATCAAGTCAATTTCTTCCTGCGTATGCGTGCGATTATCCGTCCCCCACCAGCGCCCGACGCTCGCCGGAACCACATCGAGCTGGCCCGCCCGCGCGAGTTCGTACACATACTGCCTGCATATAAGCTCAAAGACCGTACCCATGTAATCCGATACGTGCGGTTCAATGCGCTTATACGCCATCTCGGCCATATCGTTTTGAATCAGCCCGATGTTCTGCGGAACAAACTTGTACCAGAACCTAAACATCTGGTCGCTCAGCAGATACACGGCTCGCTTATTGCTCGTTTCGTTTAGGGGCAGCTCGCGCTCGACAATCCCAAGCGACGCCAGCTTATCCACATAGCTCTTTACGTTGCTCGCAGGGATTCCCGTAGAGCTCGCAATCTCCGAGATCTTCGAGCGCCCCTGAGCAATTGCTTGCACGATCGCATCATATTGCTCGGGATTGCGGCACTCTTGCAATAGCAGGTTACTTGGCTCCTCAAAGAGATAGCCCGTAGGAGTAAGAAAAAGACGTTTGATGTTGTCCTTGAGCGGTGCGGCCGGATCGACTTTCTCGATATATGCAGGAATGCCGCCCGTCATGCCATAGCAAACTGCAGCGTCTTCGCGACTCATGCTCTGCCACAGGCCGAGGGTCGTCATAAAATCGAGCGGCATGATCTTAAACTGGGCCGTACGCCTACCGTATAGCGGACTCTCGTAGCCCAGCACCTGCTCTTCCATAAACGAAAGCGACGACCCGCACAGGATAAGCATGAGCATGGTCTCTTTGTACAAGTGATCGATCTTGTCTTGCAGCAACGAGCTGATCTCGGGATTCGATTGGGCGAGATAGGGATACTCGTCAATCACGACAATCAAACGTTCCGTGCGAGCCATGGTGGCCAATGCATCGAACGCCTCGTCAAAACTACGAAACGACACGCCTGCAGCACCAACCGAACCCGCGAGTATCGCCTGGCTAAAGCCGTGCAGGTTTGCCTCCGCATTGGTACGACGAGCTTGAAAGTAAATAGCCTTCTTGCCTTGGATGAACTCTGTGATAAGGCGCGTTTTACCCACACGACGGCGGCCGTAAATCACAGGCATCTCAAAGGAGCCCGTGCCATACAGTCGATTGAGCTCGGACATTTCCGCTGTTCTTCCGATAAACATAGGGCCATCCTTCCCTTACGTTATAGATAGCTATATTATACCTTCCTATAATATAGCTAGCTATAACGTAATTCGATAAGTGGGCCACGCAAAAGGGACGCTACACCACCGCACGTGGACCGTTCCGGAAAATGTATCCCGTTCTGGAGCCAAAAACTGGGCCGTAGTTTCCGCAGGTACAAGACGACGATTCGCGGCCCTTATCACATGCCTTCAAATATGCAGTCAAGAAACACAAAACAGCAGATAGAATGCTCTTTTTCAAAAAAGTACACGTCCCGAAACTTACCAAGGCTTCATAACTAGCTACCGTTCACGGGTGCCGATTACCGCCCGCCGATTCGGCTTCAAAAAATGGCGTCAAAACCAGGCTATCTACCTGCATGGTTAGAGTTTGGTCAGCTTTTGGTCAGCCGAGCGGCAAGTTCCGGCTGATACGTTTTTGCTACCCAAAAGGAGGCGGTAGCTCATGACCCATTGCAATGACCAACTCATCGACCAACTGCTCACCCAAGCCGAACAAGAGGGGAGCTGTCTGATTCCCCCGAGCGCGGCGATCCGCAAAGCGCTCCTTCGGCGCACCGGCGGCACGGTCGTCTCGCCCATGCCGGGGCTGTTTACACGGAAGGCGCTCTGGGACGAACTCAACCGAGCGCAACGCCATTGCGAGATTATCCGCGCCCTTGCGATCATCCACCCCGATTGGACGTTCTGCTCGTTTTCAGCTGCCTGCCTGCTGGGGCTCGAGGTCTCGTGGCGACACCTGAATGTCGTGCATGTCTGCAGCTCGACAAAGCCGTCGGCTCGCCCGGGCGCACATATTCAGCGGCACCAGATTGAGCCGGCCGGAGCAATACGCAGAGCCGGCATATCGGTAACGCCGCCCATCCAAACGGTCACAGATTGCCTACTGCAAACTGGTTTTGCCGACGGCATGCCCATTGCCGATTCGGCGATCTTAAAGCTCGGCCTTGCGCGGGAACAGCTGATGGAGGCCGTTGAGCAACGAGCGACCGCCCGCAATGATCGCGCGATTCGCACCGCCCTCACAACGCTTCGATATGCCGACGTCCGCGCCGAGAGCGGCGGGGAATCGGTCGCCCGCGCCGTCATGATCGAGACGGGCTTTGCGTCCGACTGGCTTCAATACGAGCTGACGGACCCCTTCGATTCGGCCAAGCCCATACGAACGGACTTTGCCTGGGAGCGCCAGGCGCGGGAACTCACGCTGGGCGAGCTCGACGGGCTCATCAAATATACCGACCAGACCATGCTGGCCGGACGCACCACCGCCGAGGCGCTCGTTGCCGAACGACAGCGCGAGGCGCACCTATCGCTCTACGGTCACCCTCTGCTGCGCTTTACCATGAGCGAAATCCGCTCGGCAGGAGTGCTCGCCAAAAAGCTGCAGACGGCAGGCATCCGGCAGACCGCGCTGCCGACATGGCTCAACGACGTGGAGCTGTAGGAGCTGCTAGGCCGCGCATCGCCGGATCGCATCCCCCCTATCTGGGCCGCGTTTTCCCAACGGCCACGCCAATGGAAAGCGCGTCCCAGTCTGGACACTCAAAACGGGATGCACTTTCCGCTGAGGTTCTATCCGGAAACCGTGTCCCACTCTGAGCGTCAATTCTGGGATGAACTTTCCGCCTGAGGGTTCAGCCGGAAACGGCATCCCACTCTGAAGCGAAATTCTGGGACGCAGTTTCCGGTTGAGGGCTGTTCCGGAAAGCGCATCCCATTCCGGGCGCGCATTCCGGGATGCAGTTTCCGTTTGAAGCCCCGTCCGGAAAGTACGCCCCATTCTGGAGCCGAAATCTGGGACGAATCTTCCGCATGCGGAGGCGCTCCAAACAAAAGGCCCCGGCTCGCGATGGAGCTGGGGCCAAAGGCGCAGCGTATGTAGTTGATGCTCAGTACGAACAGCCCGTCAACAATGGCTGTCCGCACCCTACCCTACCCGCGGTGACGGGCGCGGCTGTACGGCGTATCCACCATGGGAAGATCCGGACGCAGCTTACCGTCGAACGCGCGGTAGGCGTTCTGCACGGCGGGCGCCGTGGGGATCGTTGCGATCTCGCCGATGCCCTTGCCGCCGTATGCCACGGGCAACAGCTCGTCCTTCTCCACGTAGATGGCGTGGATATTCGGGATCTCGGGCGCACGGAACAGCCCGAGCGTACCGTACCTTGCCTGGGGCACGCAGTCCTTGAGCGGCCAGTCCTCGGTAAGCGCATAGCCCATACCCATGAGCACGCCGCCTTCGATCTGACCCTGGATGGAGATGGGGTTGACCACCTTGCCGGAATCGTGCGCGGCATAGACCTCGCTCACGCGGCCGTCATCATCCAGAATAACCACATGCGTGGCAAAACCGTAGCAGATGTGGCTCTTGGGGTTGGGCACGTCGGCGCCCAGCTTGTCGGTCGGCTCCAGGTATACGTAGCCAAACTCGCATCCCTCGAGCGCCTTGATGGCGGTCGCGGGATCCTGAGGATGCATGCCCTGGCCGGCGACGAGTTCCTGCGTGCGCAGCTGATAGGCGCGACCGTCGTCGTACTCAATCTTGACGCCGTCGCCATGCGCGCTCACGGGAGCATCGGGTGCGGGCTTGCCGGCCTCGATGCCAACCATGGCATCGCGCAACAGGAAGGCGGCACCGCGCACGGCCTCACCGGTCACGACCGTCTGACGCGAGCCGGACGTGGTGCCGGAGTCGGGAGCGTTCTCGGTGGAGCACTCGCCGTTGGCGATGCAACGAAGCGGCAGACCGCAGGCCTCGGCAACGTCCTGCAAAAAGACGGTGTTGCAGCCCTGGCCGATGTCGGACGTGGCGGCATAGACCACGGCCACGCCGTTCTCGACGCGAATCTTGCAGCGGCCGGCATCGGGCAGGCCAACGCCCACGCCAGCGTTCTTCATGGCGCAGGCGATACCGGCGTGCCCGGGATGCGCGTAGTAGGCATCCTTGACCTCGAGCAGCGTCTCCTTCAGCGCCGTGGAGCAGTCGGCAATCTGGCCGTTGGGCAGAACCTCGCCCGGCTCGATCGCATTACGGTAGCGAATCTCCCACGGATCCAGGCCAACCTTCTCTGCCAGCAGGTCGATCAGGCTCTCGAGCGCAAACTCGGACTGGCAAACGCCAAAGCCGCGGTACGCGCCAGCGGGCGGGTTGTTGGTGTAGTAGCCAAAGCCGCGAATGTCGGTGTTCTGGTACTTGTAGGGGCCGACAGCATGCGTGCAAGCGCGCTCGAGCACCGGGCCGCACAGCGACGCGTAGGCGCCGGTGTCAAAGTTGATCTCGCAATCCAGGCCGGTAAAGTTGCCCTCGGCGTCGCAACCCAGCGTAAAGGTGCCGTCCATGGCATGGCGCTTGGGATGGAACGCGAGCGACTCGGCACGTGTGAGTTTGCACTTCACAGGACGCTGGAACTTATATGCGGCGAGCGCGGCCAGGTGCTGGATGGACACGTCCTCCTTGCCGCCAAAGCCGCCACCCACGAGCATGGTCTCGACGACCACGCGCTCGGGCTCGTTGTCCCAGCCAAACATGTGGGCACACTCTTTGCGCGTATCGTAGGCGCCCTGGTCGGTCGACTGCACCTTGACGCCATTCTTGTACGGGAAGGCAACGGCGCACTCGGGCTCCAAGAAGGCATGCTCGGTAAAGGGCGTGGTAAAGCGCTGCGTCACGGTAAACGCGCTCTCTGCCAGCGCCTTGGCGGCGTCGCCGCGCGTCACATGACGGCTCTGGCACACGTTGTCCTTGAGCTCCACCGTGTTGCCAAAGGCAAAGAAGCTGTCATGCAGGCGCGGGGCGTCGGCGGCCCTGGCCTCGACAATGTTGCGCACGGGCTCCAGCGGCTCGTAGTCAATCTTTACGAGCTTCTTGGCCTTCTCGAGCGTCGCCTCGTCCTCGGCGACCACCAGCACGATGGCATCGCCCACGCAGCGGGTGATATCGCCCTGGGCGATCATGACGTCCCAGTCCTGGATAAGGTGGCCGACCTGGTTGACCGGCACGTCCTCGGCGCGCAGGATGCCCACCACACCGGGCAGGGCCTCGGCCTTGGAGGTGTCGATGGAGAGCACGCGGGCGCGCGGGTACTTGGAGCGCACGGCGCTGGCATAGGTCAGGCCCGGCTGATCGAGCTCGTCGATGTCGTCGGGATACTTGCCCTCGCCGAGCACCTTCTTGCGCACGTCGATACGGAAGGCGCGCTTGCCCACGCCGTAGTCGTCGCCGCGCTCCAAGTCCTCGTCGATCTGCTTTTCGCCGCGGAGCACCGCAGCTGCCAGCGAGATGCCCTCGATAATCTTCTTGTAGCCGGTGCAACGGCAGACATTGCCGCGGATGGCGTACTTAATCTGCTCCTCGGTGGGCTCGGGGTCCTCGGCGATGAGCGCTGCACCCGCCATGACCATGCCGGGGATGCAAAAGCCGCACTGCACGGCGCCCACGGCGCCAAAGGCGTACACGAAGGCCTCGCGCACGTCCTCGGGCAGGCCCTCGACGGTCACGATGTTGCGGCCGGCGGCAAGCGCGGTGGTCAGCACGCAGGCCTTGACGGCCGCACCGTCCACGTGGACGGTGCAGGTACCGCATGCGCCCTCGGAGCAGCCGTCCTTGGCGGAGTGAATGTGCAGGTCGTCGCGCAGGTAGCGCAGCAGCGGTTTATTTTGGGTCGTCGTGCGCTCGACGCCGTTAACGGTAAAAGTGAATTCCTGTGCCATGGTGATTCCCTTCTACACGCCGGCGGCGATGCCGGTGCGATCGTGGATGGCGCCATGCGGGCACACAACCGCACACATGCCGCACGACAGGCAGTCTGCGCCGTCGATATGGGCGCAGTTGTCCTCGATGCGGATAGCGCCGGCAGGGCACTTTTTGGCGCACATGCCGCAACCGATGCAGCTGGTGTCGCAGATCTTGCGCGCAATGGCGCCCTTATCCGTGTTGTTGCAGCGCACCAGGATGTTCTGGTAGCCGGGAACGAAGGCAATCACGCGCTGCGGGCACGCCATGCCGCACAGGCCACAGCCCGTGCACTTGGAGCGGTCCACGCGGGCGACGCCGTCGACCAGTGCGATGGCACCGTGGGGGCAGGCCGTGACGCAGGCGCCACAGCCAATGCAACCTTCGCTGCAGCGGGCGTCGCCGCCTGCGGAGGCGCAACCGCTTCCGCAGGCAACGTAGGCCACGTTATGTTGAATAGATTTGGCCATAAGAGACTCGCCTATTTCTTAAGAAGGTACGAATAGTTGTCGCGCACAGCCCTGATGGTCAGGCGGACGGCCTCGGGAAGGCCGGTGTTGACGGCATCGACCGAGACGGTGCGGACCGTGCCGGCGACGCGGACCTTAAAGTGATCCTCGTCCACGGCCAGGAAGCCCTCGTTCTCGGAGTTCTCCATGTCCTGATCGCTCCAGAACAGGGTGAGCTTGTCCTTGTAGGGACGACCCTCCTGGTAGGGGCAGAACACGGCGCAGTTGCCGCACTCGTTGCACATACCGTCGACGTGGACGACCTGATGCTTGGCCAGGCCCGGCACCTTAATGGCCACGTTGGCGCGGTTGGGGCACACGTCGCAGCAGACCTCGCACACCGAGCCGCAGCCCAGGCAGCGGGTCTTGGTGCAGTTGCGCTTGTCGCGGCACAGCGACCCCTTGCGCTCGTAGCAGGCGTCCTCGCGACCGGCCTGAGCATTCTGGTCGGCGTACTTGTTAAAGTCCACGCCGGCGATGGCGCGGGCGACTTCGGCGGCGTCGGCAATGGCCTCGACCACGGTAGCCGGACCGCGGCGACAGTCGCCCGCAGCCCAGACGCCCTCGACACCGGTGGAGGTGGCGGCAAGGCGGCCGCGACGGTCGTGCTCGACGCCCGCGGCGTCGTACAGGCTGGCGTCGATGCCCTCGCCCACGGCGCAGATCACCGTGGTGGCGGAAAGCTCGACGGTCTCGCCCGTGGCGACGGGGCTGCGACGGCCGCTTGCATCCGGCTCGCCGAGCTCCATAACATCGCAGGTCAGCACGGCGCCGTTAAGTGCCTTGGGTGCCAGTAGCTCGCAGAACTCAACGCCGTCGGCAAGAGCAAGATCGAGCTCTTCCTCGTCGGCAGGCATCTGCTTCTTGGTGCGGCGATACACCAGGCGCACGTTCTTCACACCAGCCAGGCGCTTGGCCACGCGGGCAGCATCCATGGCAGTGTTGCCGGCGCCAATGACTACGACGTCCTCGCCCAGCTCGAGCTTCTCGCCCTTCTTGGCGGCCTCGAGGAACTCCAGCACGTCGAGCTCGGCACCCTCGCCCAAACCCGCAGAGCCGGGCATCCAGGCACCGGTGGCCACGACCACGTCGGTGAAGCCCTGGGCCTTGAGCTCGTCAATGGACTCCACGCGGGCATTGAGCTGCACCTTGGCACCAAAGGCCAGGCAGAGCTCGGCATCGTGGGAGATATCGTCGCTCGCAATGCGGAACTCAGGAATCACGTGACGGACCACGCCGCCGAGCGAATCGCGAGCCTCAAAGATGGTGACGGGCACGCCGGCGCGCGTCAGGAAGAACGCCGTCGCCAGGCCGGCCGGGCCGCCGCCGATAACGGCAACGTTGCGCTCGCCGTCGTTGGCGATGGCCTGGGCGCGTAGCTTGGGCAGCACGGCGGTCATGGCCTCGCGGGCGGCCTTGAGCTTGCTGACGCGGATCTGGGCGCCCTCGGGCTCGTAGAACGCACGCTCGCAGGCACGGCCGCAGGGATGCGGGCAGATGGTGCCGGTAATGAACGGCAGGGCGTTGCGCTCGATGATGATGTTGAGCGCGTCCTCGTAGCGGCCCTCGTCAACAGCCGCCAGATAGGCGGGAATATCCTGCTGGATGGGGCAGCTCGTGCGGCACGGCGTGGTAAAGCAGTCGGAAAGCGGGCTCTTGCCGGCGACCTTGCGGTCGGGCAGCGGGCGCAGCGGCTTCTTGTAGAGCGGGTTGGTGAGCGAGTCGGTCTGGATTGCGGTCACGGCCTCGAGCGAGACGCCCGCGAACGGCTTGCCATCCAGGTCGGTAAACTCGCCGGCCATCTGGCTAAAGCGCTCGTAGCCACCGGGCTTGAGCACGTCGGTCGCCAGGGTAACGGGCCAAATGCCGGCATCGTACAGGGCGCGGATGTTGTAGACCGTGGCGCCGCCGGAGTAGCTGATGCGCAGTTTGCCATCGAACTGCTCGGTAATGCGGCGGGCAGCCTCGATAGTCAGCGAAAACAGCGAACGGCCGGACATGTACATTTCGGTGGAGGGCAGCTCGTTCCTCGTCACGTCGACGGGGAACGTGTTGGTCAGCTTGACGCCAAACTCCAGGCCGCGCTCGGCGCACAGGGCAATCAGGCACTCGAACATGGGCACGGCGTCGGCCCACTGCAGGTCCTCGCGGAAGTGCGTGTCATCGAAGACGATGTAGTCAAAGCCCAGCTCGTTCAGGCGCTGGCGGGCAAACTCATAGCCCAGCAGCGTGGGGTTGCACTTGATGTAGGTGTTGAGGCCCTTCTCGGTGATCAGATAGGTCGCGATGCGCTCGATCTCCGCCGGCGGGCAGCCGTGCAGGGTGGACTCAGTGATGGAGTTGGAGACGCGTGCCGGGATGGACTCGACAAACGCGGCGTCGACATGCTCAAACTTGTCCAGGTTGGCAAGCGCCCATGCGCGGCACTCGTTCCAGACGTCGGAGCCGCTGGCATCCTTCATGCCCTCGATGTAGGCATCGACCTTGGGGCTCTTGATGCCCTCCAGGTCATAGCCCACGGACATGTTGAAGACAAAGCCGTCCGGGCTTCCCAGGCCGTACTCGCGAGCGATGAGGTGGCAGGCGAACCATGCCTTCACGTACTCGGCAAAGGCCTGCGGAACCTCGAGCTCGGTCGACCACTCGCAGTTGTAGCACTCGTCCTGCGCCACGATGCAGGGCTTGTTCACACACTTGGAGAGCTCCTCGCCGTCCATAACCTGGACGGTCTTGAGCTCAAAGAAGCGGGAACCGGCCACATAAGAGGCCACGATGTTCTGGGCAAGCTGCGTGTTGGGGCCAGCGGCCGGGCCAAACGGGGTCTCGATGCGCTCGTCAAAAATGGGAAGCGCGCCCTCCTGGTTGGTCGTGACCATCTTGCGCACGCCAAAGATGGCGCCCTGAGTCTTGTGCTCCTCGATGATCCAGTTCATCAGCTGCGAAAACGGGATCGGCCTCATGATGTCGCTCATAATGAGCTCCTCTCTGTAACGCCCGGCGAGACCGCGCGGCGGGCGCAAATACGGTGTAGCGCTAGCACAGCGCCGGCGACCCCGCGGAGGTCGCCTATACGCGCGTCGGATGCGGCGAAACATCCGACGCGCGCGAATCTACTTGTAATTAGTAGGCGCGATCGTTGAGCGTGCTCCAGAGCTTCTTGGACTCAGCCATGGTCCACGCGTTGATCTTGTCCTCATCGATACCGACAAACTCACGATCCTTGTACAGGACGCGGCCGTTGATGATGGTGGTGCGGCAGTTTTTGCCCATCATGCCAAAGAGCATGTGGCCGTCGATGTTCTCCTCGCTCAGCGGCGTAAAGGGCTTGTAGTCCATTACGATGACGTCGGCGGCAGCGCCGGCCTCGAGCACACCGAGCTTGCGATCGAAGTACTTGCTGGCCATCTTGGCGTTGTTCTCGAACAGCATCGTCATGGCCTCGCACCAGCCCACGTTGGGCATAGCGGCGTTGTGGCGCTGAATGATCAGGAAAACCTTGAGGCTCTCGAGCATATCGTGGGTGTAGGCGTCGGTGCCCATGCACACGGGGATGCCGCGGCGGAAGAACTCGAGCACGGGGGCGCAGCCCACGGCGTTTCCCATATTGGATTCGGGGTTGTTGACCAGCCAGGTGCCGGACTCCTTGACGATATCCATCTCGGCGGGCGTCACGTGGATGCAGTGACCCAGCATGGTGTCGGGACCGAGCAGGTTGTGCTGCAGCAGGCGCTCGACGGGGCTGATGCCGCCGCGGTTGAGGCGGGAGTCCCACACATCGTTCATGCCCTCGCACACGTGGATGTGGAAACCGGTCAGGCCGTTGTTGGCCTCGGCCATCTTGTCCATGGTCTCGTCCGACAGCGTAAAGGTGGCATGTCCGCCAAACATGGCGGCGATCATGTGGTTATCGTTATCGCGACGCTCCTTGGCGGCCCACTGGGCGAACTCGGCGTTCTCGGCAATAGCCTGATCGCACTTTTCCTGACCACGGCGGTCGGAAACCTCGTAGCACAGGCACGAACGCATGCCCAGCTCCTGAGCGGCGTCCTTAATGGTAAAGAGGCTGCCCGGAATCTCGCAGAAGCTCGCATGGTGATCGAAGATCGTGGTGACGCCGTCGCGGATGGAATCCAGAATCGTGGCATAGGCGCTGGCCTTGGTGCCGTCGAGCGTCAGGTTGTCGTCAATCTTCCACCACTGCTGCTCAAGATTCTCCAGGAAGTTGGTGGGGTTGCAGCCCTTAATGGCAAGGCCGCGGGCCAGACCCGAGTAGATGTGGGTGTGGCAGTTGATAAGTCCGGGCATGATGAGGTTGCCCTGGGCGTCGACGTACTCGGCATCCGGGTACTTGGCCTTGAGCTCGCGCTCGGGGCCCACTTCGACAATCGTATCTCCGTCAATGGCGACCGCACCGTTGGGAATGAACGGAGTCTGAGCGTTGCGGGTAAAGACGGAACCGTTAGCGACCAGAAGCATAAATGCTCCCTTCAACATCAGAGGCGGGGTTTGACACCTCTGACATGGCGGAAGTGCGAAGCGCCGGCCTACACCGGAAACGGGCCCTCTCCCGTCAACGCTTCACCAAAGGGACAAGCCCTTTGAAGTGCGGCTTGGCGCCGCATGGCGCCGGCGGACGAGGCGATGCGTCCGCCGGCGAATAGCACCGAATTGGCTACTTCTTGCTCTCGGGCAGGACCAGATTCACAGCGGCATCCTTGGCGGCATCGATGTGCTGAGCCACGACCGGCGTCTGCGGAAGGATCAGGTTGAGCACGATGGCCATGATGGCGGTGGGGGTCACGGCGTTGGAGCCGATGACGGTGGACACCCAGGTAGGCATACCCTCGCCGGCAAGGCAACCGCTGGCCATCCAGATACCCAGGCCAAAGACGACGGAGGTGCCGACGATGGTGGTGGTGCGCTGCGTGAGGCCCTCGCGGGTGAACATGCGCACGCCGTTCATGGTGATGGTGCCAAAGACGCCGACGGTCGCGCCGCCGATGACGGGCTGCGGGATAGCGGAAAGGATGGCAGAGAGCTGCGGGAACAGACCGGCGATGGCAAAGACGGCCGCGATGATCACAAAGACCCACTTGTTGACGACCTTGTTGGAGCAGATGATGCCCACGTTCTGGCCAAGGGCGCTGGTGGGAAGACCGCCCAGCAGGCCGCCGACCATAGAGGTGAGGCCCTGAGACACGATAGCGCCGGAGAGCTCGCGCTCGGTGGGCATACGGTCGATGGAACCAAGGCAGGCAGCGGAGACGTCGCCGATAACCTGGATGGCAACCATGGGGAACACGACAGCGAGGGTAATGCAGACCTCGGGATCAAACTCGAGCGCGTAGGGCATGAGCTTGGGAAGAGCGAAGACCTGAGCGGTGGCGACGCTGGAGAAGTCGATCATGCCAAAGGGGATGGAGACGATCATGCCAACGATCATGCCAAAGAACACGGAGCCCAGCTTGAGCGTGCCCTTGCCAAAGTTGGCGAGCGCAAAGACCACGGCGAAGGTGATAAGAGCGACGCACCAGGCCTGCGGGGTGCCCCACAGCGGCGTACCCATACCGCCGGCCATGTACTTGACGGCCGTGGGATAGAGAGAGACGCCAATGGAGAAGATGACCGTGCCGGTCACGACGGGCGGGAACAGCCACTTAATCTTGCTGTAGGCCAGACCAAAGAGGACCGCGACGGCACCGCCAACGATCTCGCCGCCCAGCAGCGCGCCAAAACTAAAGCCCGAGGCGCCCATGGCCTGAAGGGCCGGCAGGAACGCGAACGAAACGCCCATGACGATGGGCAGGCCGCCGCCAATGCGACGGAAGGGAGCGAAGGCCTGAAGGGCCGTGTCGATTGCCGAAAGAATGAGTGCAACCTGAATGATGTCGGTGCTCTGCTGGCTATTAAAGCCGTAGACGCCGGCCATGATGACCGCCGGGGTAATGATGCCGGCAAACGATGCCAGTACATGCTGAAGGGCACACGGGATCATTTCCTTAACGGGCGGCATGCCTTCGCGAGTGAACAGGGCTTCAGTGCCGTTCGTAACCGTCTCCTGGGTCATTTGACCACCAATCCTCGAAATAGTTGTTTTCGCATCTAACGCTCTATTGTGACGCAGTGCGGGGTTGAGGTTGTGCCTTCGTTGCATATCGTATTAAAGATGATTCTCATTCTCAATAATAATTTTTTGTTATCAGACTATTCTTCAGCTGAGATAACACATTTCCGCAGGTCAGGAATTTGTTTGTTTAAAATAACATCTAACTTTTCTTTTGGTCGACCGTTTACCGCTAAATTCCTACCGTTCGTCTGTATTACGCAATGTACCTGCGGATATACGAGATGATGAGCAGCGTGTTACCATGATAAAAAATTGTTATGAACACTTCGATAGAACCAAAAGGAGTTGCCCGTGAACGAGACCGTACGTCGCTTTTTGCCGATGGTCGATTTCCTGGAGCAGATACTCGGCAAAAACAGCGAAATCGTGCTGCACGATTTCTCGGATCCCGACCACGCCATCGTCGATATTCGCAACGGCATCGTGAGCGGCCGCAAGGTCGGCGGTCCCGCCACCGATCTGGCACTCAAGATCATGCACGACGCCAAGTATCGCGACCTGCCGTTTATTACGGGCTACGAGGGCCGCGGTGCCGGTGGCAAGACATTGGAGTCAGCGACGTACTTTATCCGCGAGAATGACGAGATCGTCGGCATGCTTTGCGTCAACACCGACCTCTCGACCGTGCGCTCCATCAACGCCATGGCTCAGCAGCTCATGGCGTGCTTCGACGCTGCGCCTAGACAGGCAGAGCCCGCGTCTATCGAGGTCGAAAGCCTTTCGGAGTCTACACAGGAGCTCATCGACCGCAGCATTGCCGAGTTGCTGAGCGCGCGCGGGCTGGATGTAGCATCGCTTGGTCAAAGCGACCGCGTGGACGTCATTCGCCACCTCAACGGCAACGGGGTGTTCATGCTCAAGGGTGCCGTGGCCTGCGCCGCCACCGCGCTGGGCATCTCGGAGCCCAGCGTCTACCGCTACCTGCAAAAAGTCCGCAAGGAAGGCTAAACGTTAACCCTTGGGGACGGAGGGAAACGGATCATTTTTTTCGCATCGCTTGACAAAAGACCCTGCAGCTCGTACTGCAGGGTCTTTTTACATGTCATGTTTAGTTGTTGCCAACGCCTTAGAGAGCGGCGACGACCTCGATCTCGACCAGACCGCCGGCCGGAAGGGCGGCAACCTGGAAAGCGCTGCGCGCGGGGAACGGAGCCTCGAACTTGGAAGCGTAGATCTCGTTCACGGCAGCGAAGTCGGCGATGTCGGCCAGGTAGACCGTGGTCTTGACGACATCGGCAAAGGTGGCGCCGGCAGCGGTCAGCAAAGCCTCGACGTTAGCAAGGGACTGCTTGGCCTGGGCCTCGACGCCCTCGGGCATCTTGCCGGTTGCGGGGTCGATGCCCAGCTGGCCGGACAGGAACACCATGTTGCCGGTCTGGATGCCGGGGGAATACGGGCCGATGGCTGCGGGTGCGTTATCGGAAGACACGACGGTCTTGCTCATGTTTTTCTCCTTACGATCAGATAGAGAGCGTGAGCGCGGCGTTCACACCGGGAGGCACAATTCGGTCTGAACACCGCGCTTGATTTGGATAGTACTCAAGGTTTCCGCGCGATGCAAGATTATTATCACGTTGCGAGAATAATTTATCGCCCAACGGCGCCTGTCGGCCGCTGAACGGCACGACCGGACGGTGAAGCTCAAAATGATCCGTTTCCCTCCGTCCCCATCGGATCAGGTGATCCATAGGGGACGGAGGGAAACGGATCATTTTTGCTGCAAGGGCTGCTGAAGACTTTATCCTGCTTGGGCCACAGGGCTCGTCCGCCGCAACAGCACCACTATACTTTTGAATATCTGAGCATTTTGAAAGGCAGGATATGACCGCAACCGCCAGTCGAACCACCAACCGCAGACCCGAGCTCTTGGCGCCCGCCGGAGGGCCCGAGCCCTTTGCCGCCGCACTCGCCGCCGGGGCAGACGCCATCTACTGCGGCATGGGCAGCTTCAACGCCCGCCGCAAGGCCACCAACTTTACCGACGAGGCCTTTGAGCAGGCCTGCCGTGCTGCACACCTGGCCGGGTCGCGCGTCTACGTCACGGTCAACATCGTCATCAAGCAGTCCGAGATGGGCGATGCGCTGCAACTCATCCATCGTTGCTCCACGCTGGGCGCCGACGCCTTCATCATCCAAGACTGGGGCCTGTTCTTTGAGGTCAAGCGTACGATGCCCGGCATCGAAACACATATCTCGACCCAGGCGAACATCCATGACGACCGCGGGACTATCTGGTGTCGCGAGCAGGGCGCCGACCGCGTGACCCTCTCGCGCGAGCTTTCCATCGACGAGATTGCCGCCATTCACGATGCCGCGCCCGATGTGGACCTTGAGGTCTTTAGCCACGGCGCCATCTGCTTTTGCTACTCGGGTCTGTGCCTGCTTTCGAGCTTTGCCATGGCGGGCCGCTCGGCCAACCGCGGCATGTGCGCTCAGCCCTGTCGCCTGCCTTACGAGCTGATCGACGAGAACGGCCGCGCGCTCTCCCCCGCCGGCCGCGAGCGTGCGCTATGCCCGCGCGACACCAACACTTCGCAGCTTGTTCGCCGTCTGTATGACGCCGGCGCCGCGTCGCTCAAGCTCGAGGGCCGCATGAAGGCGCCCGATTACGTGTACTCCATCGTTGATGTGTATCGTCACGAAATTGACGACATGCTGGCAGGTGTCGCCGTTGCCAAGGACGAGGAAGCCGCCCGCCAGCGCCAGCTCAAGCGCTGCTTCAACCGCGACTTTACGCACGCCTATCAGGACGGCACCTCGGGCGACGAGATGATGAGCTACGAGCGCTCCAACAACCGCGGCCAGATCGTGGGCACGGTGCTGGGCAGCCGCCCGGCCAACCGCGATGTGCGCGGCCTCAAGCCCGACGACCGCCGTCGCCGCGCCGCCATCGCCCACATTGAGCTGTTTGAGCCCGTGGGCAAGGGCGACCTGCTGGAGCTTCGCCACGATAACGAGTTTGACCAGTTCCTGACCACCATTGCCGCCGATGATGCCGCCGCGGGCGATGTTATCGAGTGCCGCGTGCCCCGCAGCATGCCCGAGGGCTGCCGCGTCCGCGTGATTCGCAGTCAGCGCGCCATCGACGCCGCCGGTGCCGCGCTCAAGCGCGATGTGCTGCGCCGCCGAGCTGTTGATGTGTCCGTCGTGGCGCGCCTGGGCGAGCCGTTTACTGTCACACTCACCTGCTGCGACAACCCCGCGCTCACCGCCACCGCCACGGGCTTCACCGTCGAGGCCGCCAAGACCCGCGCGGTCGAGGCATCCGACCTGGTTGAGCATGTGGGCCGCATGGGCTCCTCGCCCTTTGAGGCGGCGAGCTTTGATGTGGCGCTCGATGAGGGCTGCGGTATGGGCTTCTCTGCCGTGCACAAGGTGCGTGCCGCCGCCTGTAAGGCCTTGGAGGAGGCCATTCTGGCGCCGTACGAGGAGCGCGCGAAAACGCTCGAGTTGCCGGTGCTCGACAAATGTACGTGCGCCATGCCCGCGCATTACCGCGACGAGCCGCAGATCTGCGCCACCGTCACCTCGCTCGAAGCTGCCGAGGCAGCCCGCGCTGAGGGTGCGACGCGCATCTACATGACCACCGATGCGCTCGATGCGGCCGGGCTCTCCCCCGCCGATGCGCTTGAGCAGGGCATCGTACCCGTACTCGACGAGGTCTGCCGCGCCGTCGACCACGAGCGCGTCGATCCCTGGATCAATGCTGGAGCCACCGTCGCCGTCGGCAATATCTCCGAGCTCGCCGTAGCCGCGCAGGCCGGCGCCACAGCCGAGATTCGCTCTTGCCTGCCGGTGCACAACACGCCCTGCATGGAGGCACTTGCCGAGCGCGGCGCCGGTGCGTTTTGGCTCTCGCCCGAGATCACGCTCGACGAGATTGCCTCGCTCGGCGCCGCCGCGCCCGCTGCTCTGGGCATCACCGTCTTTGGCCGCCCGCGCGTCATGACAAGCGAGCATTGCATTCTGCAGGTTGCCAATGGCTGCATCCACGATTGTGCCAACTGCCGCCTGCGTGCCCGCAAGCTCTCGCTCAAGAATATCGACGGCAAGGTCATGCCCGTTCGCACCGACATCCATGGCCGCTCTCGCCTGTACGACGCCTACCCCATCGACCTCACGCCGCAGGTTCCTCAGCTGCTCGATGCCGGTGTGCGTCGTCTCATGGTGGACGGAACGCTGCTCGAGACGGATGAGGTGGGCCGTGCCGTCGCCCGCGTCCGTCGTGCCGTCGAAGCAGCGCATGCCGGCCGCAAGCCCGCCGCCCGCCTACGCGGGGCGACCTCGGGCTGCATGTTTGTGGGAATCAGCTAACCGAAAGGCTTACACGTGAACGAAGAACCTCAAGTCCTCTACTGCGACGCCTGGCTCATGGCCATCGACAAGCCCGCCGGCATGATTGTCCACGGCGACGGCACCGGCGAGCGCACACTTACCGACTACGCTAGCGACCTGTTGCTGGCCATGGGCGACGGCTTTGCCGCGACCGACATGCAGCCACTCAACCGCTTGGACCGTGACACCACCGGCGTGGTGCTGTTTTCGCTCGACAAGCAGACGCAGCCCGCCTTTGACCAGATGGTCAATGATCACGCTTTCGAAAAGCACTACCTGGCGCTCGCCGAGGGCAAGATTGACTGGAACGAAAAGCTCATCGACAAGCCCATCGCCCGCGACCGCCACGACAGTCGCAAGATGCGCGTCGGTGCTAGCGGCAAGCCGTCTCAAACGCGCGTGAAGGTGCTCAAGCGTCTTAAGAGCCGTCGTGGCCTGCCCACGCGCTCGTATATCGATGTCGAGCTGCTCACCGGCCGCAAGCATCAAATCCGCGTGCATCTGGCCAGCGAGCATCACCCCCTGGTCGGCGACGACCTGTACGGAACGCCGCGCCCTTGCGGCCTCATGCTCCATGCCCACAGCGTGTCCTTTACGCATCCCGTTACCGGCGAGCACATCCACATCGAAGCCCCCTGCCCCTGGGAGCCCTAAAACCTGCCAAAAAGGGACAGGTTTATTTTGGCAGGTTTTATCTGGGCAAACGTCAAGCCGTCACGATGGCTCAGCCGCGGTCCCAAAACGTCTCGATCTGTAACAGTTAGAACCCATTTTCCGGTCTATCTGTTACAGATCGAGACATTCGAATCCCCCTTAAGGGAAAATCTCAATCTGTAACAATAACTCGGCAAAATCGGTCCCAGATGTTACAGATCGAGACAAAGGGACGGCGCGGTTCGGAAGAATCTCAATCTGTAACATCTAACCCACTTTTAACGGTCTAGTTGTTACAGACTTAGACAAAACCGGCAGACAACGAAAGTGGCAACGCCCGTAATGGACGTTGCCGCTTTTCTATTGAGAAAACTACTCAGTTTTCGTTACTTACCACCACAATGGGGACAGGCACCTTTGTGGTGGTTTTGGCCTTGTCCCATCGCTAGACCGTGATGACGTTGTCCATCGACTGGTACTTGGCTGGCACCTCACCCGCGGTAATAATCGTTGCGTCGCGGAAGTCCGCAAACTTGACGGGCGCCACCATGCCAAATTTGCTGGCGTCCGAGATTACGAAGCGTTTGGCGGTATGGCGCATCGAGACACGCTTGACCTGCGCTTCCTCGATATCCGGTGTGGTGAGACCTTGCTCGGCGGCGATGCCATTGGAACCCCAAAAGCCGCAGTTGAAGTTATAGCGGTCCAGAGTTGCCAAGGCATCGGGGCCGACGAGCGCCTCGGTCTCGGGCTTGAGCTCGCCGCCCAGCATAACGGTGCGCATCCCGCGCAGGGCGAGATGCTGAGCGTGAAGCACGGAATCAGTCACATAGGTGACGCCCTCAAGGCGCGGAAGATGCTCGATGAGCTTGAGGGTCGTGGAGCCCGAATCGATATACACAAAGCTATCGGGCTCCACCAGGGCCGCAGCACGGGCGCAGATGCGCTCCTTGTCATCGTTATGGAGATCACTGCGCTCGCCGATCGTCAGGTCGCGCGTCACATGCGCGCGCTCCAGACTCGTCGCGCCTCCGTGTACCTTGGCGATACGGTGTGCACGGTCGAGCGCCTGCAGGTCGCGCCGAATGGTCGACGCCGTCACGCCCAGGGCTTCAGCAAGCTCCGGCACGGTAACCGAGCCGGCCTGCTGCACCATCGTCACGATCGCGTTGAGCCTATCTTCCGCAAGCATCGCTTACTCCTCCTCGGGGTACACGACTCCCCAGTCGGCGCGGAGCTTGGTCATCAGCTCCATAACATCAGAAGCATAGCCCAGAAGCTCGCGCTTCGAATCATCGCCGGCAACGGCCTTCTCCAGGTCGGCCATCTCGTAGCACAGAGCGTATGCCTCGGTGCCAGCGTGGACCTCCTCACGGTGACCGTCCGCAGTCCAAACGATGGTCGCATGGTCGGCACGCGGATACTCGTTGACCTCGATATAGCACTTGTCGAAGCTGATGACCGAGCGCTTGGGCTGCTTGGAGTGGAGCGTAAGGCTCACGACGCCCAGCTGCTGATCGGCGTTACGGCAGACAATGCCGCCCGCAACGTCAACACCGGTCTCACAGGTGTTGCCCAGAGACACGACCTCGGCGGGTTGGCTGGCCATAAACAGGCGCATGACGGAGAGCGCATACACGCCAATGTCGAGCATGGCGCCGCCGGCAAGGTTGCGATTGTAGAAGCGATTGGTCAGGTCACCGTACTCCTTATAGCTGCCAAAGTTGAGCTGGGCAAGGTTCATGCGGCCAAAGTCGCCCGCGTCCATGCGACGGCGCAGCTCCTGATATAGCGGCATGTGGAACACCGTGGTGGCGTCCATAAGGACCACGTTGAGCTCGTCGGCGATGGCACGGGCCTCGTCGAGCTCGGCAGAGTTAAGGGTAATGGCCTTCTCGCAGAGCACATGCTTGCCGGCGGCCAACGCGGCACGCAGATAGGTGATATGCGTGTTGTGCGGCGTGGTGATATAGACGGCGTCGATGTCCGGATCGGCGTAGAGGTCCTCAACCGTCTCGTACACCTTCTCGACGCCATACTGCTCGGCAAAAGACTGGGCCTTGGACAGCGTACGGTTGGCGACACCCGCGAGTTTGCGGCCAGCCAGAGCGAGGGACTGGGCCATTTGGTTGGCGATAACGCCGCACCCGATCACGGCCCAGCGGAGCTCGGGGGCCGTAAAGATATCATCGGGGAACGGCTGATCCTGGACCGAGGCAAACGCCGCCTTTGCGGCTGCCTCGGCGTCGAGCGGAGCCTGTTTGGAATCTGCCATCATGTGCCTCCTGAGTCATCGAAGGTTCTTCATTTCTAACAGCCCTATATTCGCACAGTTACGCGCGTATTTGCTCGTATTTGCGTGTCTATTTGGTTTTTAGTCACTATTTAGCCATAGTTTGCACATGTTTGCGCCGTTATACGCATTATCGCGCAATGATATGCGCATAAATGCACGTGCGAAAGTCCTTGCGAAACATAAAGGGGCGGAACAACAAAGCCCTAAAAGACAGAGCAGGCTGTATTACTTCACCCCTCTGGGGGCATCAGACATCAAAGGACCGTCCCAAACTGCCGGCACCTGGGGTACGTCCCTATGTGCCGGCACCTGGGGAAAGTCCCTAAGTGCCGCTTTCGTTGAAGCCCATCCCAGATGGCCAGATATATTGATCTAAAGACTGTCCCCATAGGCTAGTCGTTTAAGAACGTCCCAAACGACTAGTCATTTAAGTCTGTCCCCAATGAGTGCAATCACTCATTTAAGTCTGTCCCCAATGGGTGTGTCCCCAATGAGTGGGGATAGAAAAAGGCCCGGATGCCGTGGGGCATCCGGGCCTTTGCTAGCAACCTAATGTTGCGGGCAGCTTAGAACTTGTGGCCGCACTTCTTGCAGACGCGCAGCTTGTTCTTGCCGTCCTTCTCGTGACCGACGCGGGTAACCTTACCGCACTCGGGGCAAACGAGATTGACGTTGGAGGCGTCGATGGGGGCCTCCTGCGAAACGATGCCGCCCTGCTGGTTGGCAGCGTTGGGCTTGACGGCCTTCTTGACGACCGAAACGCCCTCGACAACGACCTTGTTCTCGGCGGGGAGAGCACGCAGGACAACGCCCTGCTTGCCGCGATCCTTACCAGAGAGAACCTGGACCTTATCGCCCTTCTTGATATACATATATCTCCCCTAACTACAGGGTCTCGGGAGCGAGCGAGACGATCTTCATGTACTTCTTGTCACGAAGCTCGCGAGCGACGGGCCCGAAGATACGGGTGCCGACGGGCGAACCATCGTTGTTGATGACAACGCAGGCGTTCTCATCAAAGCGAATGTAGGAGCCATCCTTGCGGCGGATCTCCTTAACGGTGCGAACGACGACGCAACGGACAACGTCCTTCTTCTTGACGTTGGCGCCAGGGGTAGCCTCCTGGACAGCACCGATGAACACATCGCCGATGCCTGCATAACGACGCTTGGAACCGCCAAGCACCTTGATGCAGCGAATCTTGCGAGCGCCGGAGTTGTCGGCGACGTTCAGCATGGTTTGCATCTGAATCATGGTAGATGTTCCTCCGAACTAAGAACCGAAGAGAGGTGCGCAGCCTTTAGACGGCCCGTGGTATGCAAGCCAGGCATACGCACATCTTCGGAAACGTACAAGTCGTAAGAGCGACTGCTTATTTAGCGCGCTCGACGACCTCGATGAGGCGCCAACGCTTCATCTTGGACATAGGACGGGTCTCCATAACGCGGACGGTGTCGCCCACGCCAGCCGTGCACTCCTCGTCATGAGCGTGCAGCTTCTTGGAGCTGGTCATCATCTTGCCGTACTTGGGGTGACGCTTGCGCTCGGTGATGGTGACAACAATGGTCTTGGCACCGGAGACGGAGGTAACGACACCCGTACGGACCTTACGCGAGTTACGCGAATCAGTCATGTTCTCTCCTTAGGTCCTACTCGGCGACAGCGGACTTCTCCGCTGCGATCTCACGGGCGCGCTGCTCCGTGAGGACGCGAGCGATGTCCTTCTTCACGGTGTTGACGCGAGCGGTGTTGTCCAGCTGGCTGGTGGCCATCTGGAAACGAAGGTTAAAGAGCTCGGCGCGCATTTCCTTCAGCTTCTCAACGAGCTGAGCGTCCGAGAGCTCACGAATCTCTGCGGGCTTCATTAGTTCTCCTCCTTGGCGGCGGCGGCGTCCTCAGCAGCCCACTTGGCCTCGAGAGCGGCCTCCTCAGCCATCTCCTTCTCGATGCGCTGCTCAGCGTTCTTAGCAGCAACAATCTTGGTCTTGATGGGAAGCTTGTGCTGTGCAAGACGCAGAGCCTCGCGAGCGACCTCCTCGGGCACGCCCTTGACCTCGAACATGATGCGGCCGGGCTTGACGACGGCCACCCACTCCTCGGGGTTACCCTTACCAGAACCCATGCGAGTCTCGGCAGGCTTCTTGGTGATGGGCTTATCGGGGAAGATCGTGATGTAGACACGACCGCCACGCTTCATGTAGCGGGTCATGGCAATACGAGCGGCCTCGATCTGACGGTTGGTAATCCAATGGGCCTCGAGAGCCTGGATACCAAACTCGCCGAAATGCAGCTCGGTATTACCCTTGGCCTGGCCCTTCATGGAGCCACGCTGCACCTTGCGGTGAAGAATACGCTTAGGGGCAAGCACTACTGACCCCTCCTCTCGGAGTTACGACGACGAGGACGGGAAGAGCCCTCGAGTGCAGGGTTGGGAACAGGCTGGCCCGGGAGCTTCTCGCCCAGGTAGATCCAGACCTTCACGCCGCAGGCACCCATGGTGGTGCTGGCGACAGCCGTGCCGTAGTCGATCTTGGCACGGAGGGTGTGCAGAGGCACGCGACCCTCGCGGTACCACTCACGACGGCCCATCTCGGCACCGCCGAGACGACCGGAGCACTGGATACGGATGCCCTTAGCGCCGGCCTTGCGGGCGGACTGGACAGCCTTGCGCATAGCGCGACGGAAGGCAACGCGGCCCTCGAGCTGCTCGGCGATAGACTGAGCAACGAGGTTGGCGTCGAGCTCGGGGCGCTTGATCTCGACAACGTCGACGGAGAGCTGGCCCTTGGAGACGCCAGCAACCTTCTCGAGCTCGGTGCGGAGGGTATCGATCTCGGCACCCTTCTTACCGATGACAACGCCGGGACGAGCGGTGAGGATGATGATCTTCACCTTGTCGCCAGCGCGCTCGATCTCGACGCGGGAGACAGCTGCGCGGGAAAGACGCTTCTCGAGGTACTTGCGGATCTCGAGATCGTTACCGAGGGTCTTAGCGTAATCCTTCTCTGCGAACCAGCGGGAGCGCCAGTTCTCGGTGATGCCAAGACGGAAGCCGGTGGGGTAGACTTTCTGACCCATACAGCTTTACGCCTCCTTTCGAGGAGCAACGACGACGGTGATGTGGGAAGTACGCTTCAGAATGCGAGAAGCGGAACCCTTGGCGCGGGGACGGATGCGCTTAAGCGTCGGACCCTCGTCAACATAGGCAGCGGCGACAACCAGGTTGTCGGCACGCAGACCGTTGTTGTTCTCGGCGTTCGCAACGGCGGAACGGAGAACCTTCTCGACATCCACGGCGACGGCGCGGTCGCAGAAGTGGAGGATGTCGAAGGCCTGAGCGACAGGCTTGCGGCGGATCAGATCGACCACCAGGCGGGCCTTGCTGGGGGAAACACGCACGTACTTAGCGACGGCGCGAACCTCGGTGGCCTCAGTTTCAATAGACTTAGTTGCCATTTACGGTTAACCCCCTATTTGGCCTTGTGGCCACGGAACGTACGAGTCGGCGCGAACTCGCCGAGCTTGTGACCAACCATGGACTCGGTAACATACACGGGCACATGCTTGCGGCCGTCGTGGACGGCGATGGTGTGACCAACCATCTCGGGGAAGATGGTGGACGCGCGGGACCAGGTCTTCACGACGTCCTTCTTGCCAGCCTCGTTCATCGCGGTGATACGCGAGAGAAGGCGAGTCTCCACGAACGGGCCCTTTTTGAGACTTCTGCTCATAAGTGCTTTCTCCTAAAACTCGGTATCCGAAATTACTTCTTACGGCGACGAATGATGTGCTGGTTCGAGACCTTCTTCTTCTTGCGCGTACGAAGGCCCTTCGTCGGCTTACCCCAGGGGGTAACGGAGGGACGACCAGAAGTGTGGTTCTTGCCCTCGCCACCGCCGTGCGGGTGGTCGACAGGGTTCATGACGGTACCGCGGACGGTCGGGCGCACGTTCATGTGACGCTTACGGCCGGCCTTGCCGATGACGATGTTGGAGTGATCGGCGTTGCCGACCTCACCGACGGTGGCGCGGCAGGTAACGAGGATGCGGCGCATCTCGGAGGAAGGCATACGGACGATAGCGTACTTGCCCTCCTTACCCATCAGCTGGCAGGAGTTACCGGCGGAACGGGCGATAGCAGCGCCCTTGCCCGGCTGGAACTCGACGGCGTGGATGAGCGTACCGACGGGGATGTCGGCGAGGGGCAGAGCGTTGCCCGGCTTGATGTCGGCGTCAGAACCGGACATGATGGTCTGACCGACCTCGAGGCCCTTGGGGGCCAGGATGTAGCGCTTCTCACCGTCAGCGTAGTGCAGCAGAGCGATGCGAGCGGAACGGTTCGGATCGTACTCGATCGTGGCAACCTTGGCGGGCACGCCGTCCTTGTTGCGCTTGAAGTCGATCACGCGGTAACGACGCTTCACGCCGCCGCCCTGGTGGCGGGTGGTGATGCGGCCGTTGTTGTTACGACCGGCCTTCTTGGGCAGGGGCTCGAGAAGAGACTTCTCGGGCTTGGTGCAGGTGATCTCGGAGAAGTCGGAGATCGTCTGCCAACGCCTACCAGCGGAGGTCGGCTTAAGGTGCTTTACAGCCATTACAATCCCTTTCAATAGGAATCCGTTAGCCATCGCAGACAGGGATTCGAGGTTCTGCCTCGGGTGCGATGACACCGGACGTATACACGGTTCCGGGCGTGTCCATTTAATACGCCCAAAACCTTGAGCTCTCGCCTCCCCTATTTGGGAGGCATGAGCTCACTCAACAGCAGCGAGTCTTAGGCCTGGTTGCCAAAGACCTCGATGGTGTCGCCCTCGGCCAGCGTGACGATGGCCTTCTTCCAAGAACGGGTCTTGCCGGCGACATAGCGCACGCGCTTGGTCTTGGGCTTGACCGTCAGGGTGTTCACGCGAACGACCTTGACGCCGAAGATCTCCTCGACAGCGTCCTTAATCTGATACTTGTTAGCATCCTTGGCGACCTCGAACGTGTACTTGTTCAGCTCCATGCCGGAGAAGGAACGCTCGGACACGATCGGACGGATGATGATCTCGTGGGCGGTCATTTATGCAAGCACCTCCCCGAAGTGAGCGGCGATGTCGGCGGGCATCAGCACGGCGTTGTTGTTGACGAGATCGTAGGTGTTGGCCTCGTCGGCAGTGATGATGAACGTCTTGGGAATGTTGCGGAACGACAGGTAGGCGTTGACGTCCTCATCGCGAACGATGATGGTCAGACGCTTGCCCTCAAGGCCGAGAGCCTTGAGCATGGCAACGGCAGCCTTGGTGGAAGGCTTCTCGAAGCCGTAGTCGTCGACGAGCACGAGCTCGCCATCGGCCAGCTTGGCGGACAGCGCAGAGCGCATAGCCAGCTTGACCTCCTTGTTGTTCATACGCTTAGCGTAGGAACGGGGCTTGGGGGCGAAGACAACGCCACCGTGACGCCACTGGGCAGCACGGATGGAACCCTGGCGGGCACGGCCGGTGCCCTTCTGACGCCAAGGCTTCTTGCCGCCACCGGAAACCTCAGAGCGGCCCTTAGCGGACTGGGTGCCCTGACGCCAAGAGGCCATCTGGCACTTGACGATGTGGTGCATAACGTGGATGTTCGGCTCGATGCCGTACACCTCAGCGGCGAGCTCGGCCTCGGCGACCTTCTTGCCCTCGCTGTTCTTTACTTCAAACTTTGCCATTTAAGTGTTCTCCTTGGTATGACGCTGGGCTAAATGGGCTGGGCCCTTAGGCCATACGGATGGCGACGAGACCATTCTTGGCACCCGGGACAGCGCCCTTGACCAAGATGAGGTTCTGCTCGGCATCGATGCGGACAACGGAAAGGTTCTTGACGGTAACGCGCTCGTTACCCATGTGACCGGCCATCTTGACGCCCTTGAGGACGCGCGCAGGATAGGCGCACTGACCGATAGAACCGGGGTGACGCTGGAAGTGAGAACCATGCGTCATAGGACCGCGGCGCTGACCCCAGCGCTTGATGCGACCCTGGAAGCCCTTACCCTTGGAGGTACCGATGACGTCGACCTTCTCGACATCAGCGAAATCAGCGACGGTGACGACCTCGCCGACCTTGTGCTCCTCGCCGTTCTCGACGCGGACCTCACGAAGGAAACGGACAGGCTCGACGCCAGCCTTGGCGAAGTGACCAGCCATGGGCTTGTTCACGTTCTTGGCCTTGATGTCGCCGAAACCGATCTGGACGGCGTCATAGCCGTCGGTTGCCTGAGTTTTAACCTGCGAGACAGCGCAGGGGCCAGCCTGGATGACCGTGACGGGAACGACGTTGTCGTCCTCGTCCCAAACCTGGGTCATGCCAATCTTGCGGCCGAGAATCATGCTGATCAAGATATGATCCCAACTCTCGCGTGGTCTTGGGACAATGCGTACACCACCGAGCGTACGCCCCTAGAGGACCACTACTTACACGACGTGCTCCCCAGTCTTGTATTGCGTCCGGACTACCTGACAACCCTATTAAGCAGGCATTTTGTCCAGTCAGAATACTCCCCTGGTTACACACAGCTGTTTAGTATACACGGCTGCGGGCGTATCCATCGAGATTCATATTTCACTCACATTGTTTACGCAGGTAAAGTGCGTGGAGTCGCCTGGGCTTGGCAGAGGGGCGGCGAAATAAATTAAGTTTGCTGCTCGGGCAGTCCTGCGCAAGACGGAAAGCACATTAAGTGCTTTCCTTTGCGTGCGGAACTCGCGACAAACTTAATTTATTTCGCCGCCCCTCTGCCAAGCTCGGGAGACGACACGTTGATGTCTGCTTAACTCTGCTCGCTCAGCTAATTACTTTGTTGGGGGTCCACTATTTGCTGGAGGGTGAACTTGCATTGCATTGGCTCGCCTTCTGCTTGTGGCTTTGCCTCATCGAAATTGAAGATCATGATGGCGCAGTTGGGGAGTTTTGCTGGGAGCTTGAAGCCCTCTGGGGCTGCAGCTTTGATGAATTGGCGGCTGGCACTGCCGTGGCTTACTGCTAGGAGGGTCTCGATATCCTCGGCGCTTATGAGATTGGTGAGGGTGCCTACCATGCGTTCTTGCAGCGCGCGGCTCCCTTCTCCTCCAAAGGGGACCAAATCCTCGCCGGGATCCCAGACGTCGGTAGGCAATGCGTCGTGGGGACCTTCCTCGAAGGTTCCATAGCAGCGCTCGATGATGCCTTCGCAGGGCTCGACTGCTGCGTCCGGGCCGAGGAGCTCGTATGCGACGAGCTGAGCTGTGTCCATGGCTCGGCCTAAGGGTGATGAGACAACTTTGTCGGGGACGACGCCGTGGGCCTTGAGCCATGCGGCTGCTGTCTGTGCCTGCTGACGACCCAAATCGGTGAGCGGAGAATCGCAACGACCTTGGACGAGCTTTTTAACGTTGAACTCTGTCTGACCGTGGCGGAGTAGATATAGACGCTTCATGCTCTCCCCTTCTGTGTACCTAGCTTTACCGGCGCAGCCCTACTCGTGGGTATGGCCTACGTAGTCTTCATCGATCGTGATCTTGGCAATCGACTTGGGGTATTCCGACTCGACCCGTTGTGCCAGCGCGTGTTTTACGTCTTCGGCACTCATCTGCAGATCCGAGGGGCGCACGCAGTCGAAAATCACATTGGTGTGCGTAGGACCCGGCACACAGCGCAGGTCATGAATCGAGAGGCGACTATCGATCTCCTGAGCCATTGCGTTAATGCGTGAACGCATGCTCGCCACCTTGGGGTCGTCGGTCACGATGGGGTCGTAATGGAGCGTGACAATCATGCCGTCTTCGTTCCTAAACGCCTGCTCGATGTTATCGAGCGTGTCGTGACTTTCCATCGGGCTGGCTTCGGCCGCCATCTCGGCGTGAGCGCTTGCGAACTTCCTGCCCGGGCCATAGTCGTGAACCATCAGATCGTGAACGCCCAAAACGCCGGGATAGCTCATGATCTTGTCTCGAATGTGCTTGACCAGCTTAGGATCGGGCGTCTGCCCCAAAAGCGGGCTCACCGTATCCTGGATGAGTTCAAAGCCGCTCCAGCCAATATAGGCACCAACGGCAAGGCCGACCCAAGCGTCAAGGTTGATGCCCGTCACCTGCGAAACAATTGCGCACGCCAGTACGGCGCCCGTGGCAAGAACATCGTTCTTGGAATCCTGCGCGGTCGCATGCAGCGTCTCGGACTCAATGCGATCGCCGAGCTTTTGGTTGAGGGCCGCCATCCACAGCTTTACAACCATCGAAAGCACGAGAACTGCCACCAGGGCAAGCGAGAACTCGACAGGTTCGGGGTGAATGACGCGCTCAACCGAGGACTTCACCAGCTCAACGCCAATCAGCAGCACGAGCGCCGCCACGACCAATCCCGAGAGATACTCGTAGCGACCGTGGCCGTAAGGATGCTCGGGGTCGGCCGGCTTGCTCGCCAGCTTAAAGCCCAGCACGCTCACGATATTCGAACTGGCATCGGACAGGTTGTTCATGGCATCCGCCACGATCGAAACCGATCCCGAAACCACACCGATTGCGCCCTTCGCAGCACAAAGCGCAACATTGGCGACAATACACACCATGCCCGCTAACGTGCCCACACGCGCACGATCGCCCTGTACGCGCCTAACAATCCACTCGACCATCTATATCCGCCCCCACGGTACTACCTATATATCTATTGCTCAAACGGATTGTAGTGTAGCCACTTTGTCCTCAAGATACAAAAGGCCGCAGCCCACACGAGCCACGGCCTTGGAACACAACAAAGGGATCGTCCTTTTGTCGCACAGGTTTATGCGCTTACTTCAGCAGCGCTCGCCACTGTTTCGGGCGAATCGGCTCCGTCCCCCGTCGCCTGTCCCTTCGTCGGCACCACGCCAAAGCAGTAGCTCAGCGCCGCAGACGCCGCAAATGCTGTGCCGCCGGCAACGCAGCACCACAGCAGGTTCGAGATGCCGCCCGTGGCAAAGCCAATGACCATGAGGACATTCGTCATGCCGATGGTATAGGCCGTAACGTGGCCCACGGCCGCAACAAGGCCTCCGACGGCGCCGCCAATGGCCATGCACGTCAGGCACCTGCCATATTTAAAGCCGCAACCGTACAGCGCCGGCTCGCTTACGCCGCCAAGCACGCCCGAGATCGAATAACCCAGCATGAGCGCCTTCTCGTCCTTATCCGCAACGCGAAGCGACGCGCCAAAGGGCATGCCCCAAACCGCGAACGTTGCCATCGTCGCGGCGATCAGGATGCACGAATCCGTTCCCACACTCATAAACTGTGCATAGGCGAGCGATAGGACAACGTTGCTGACGCCCGCGATCTTAAGGAACTCCCAGCCCGCGGCAAGCCCCATGAGCGTGAGCAGCGACACGATGCCACCGGAATTGCCAAGCATAAACATAAGCTGGCCCAACAGCATGCCCAGATAGCTGCCCGCCGGTGCCGTGATACACAGCGAAACCGGAACCATGACAAACATGGTCGCAAACGGAACAAACGAAAACGCCACGGCCTTAGGGATAACGCGCTGAAAGAAACACTCCACTCGCCATAGCACGGGCACCGAAATGAGAACCGGAATAACAGTCGTCGTGTAATCGTTGACCGGCGCGGGAAGCAGGCCATACACGGAAGTCATCGATGCCTCCGTCGTCGATGCGGCATCGACGAGCTTAAGCAGATCGGGCGCAATCAATACGCCGCCCAGCATCATGCCCAGCTGCTCCGAGCAACCGAGCTGGCGAGCGGCCGCCCAACCAAGATAAACGGGCAAAAAGTAGTAGCCGGCGTTATAGAGCCAACTGTAGAACAGGCGATAGATTTCGGAATCGGCAGGCCACAGGCCCAGCATGCCTTCACCCATAATGACGGCGACGGTGCGGAACAACGCCGCGCAGACAATAAACGGCAGCGCCGACATCATGCTTTTGGACAGATAGTCCACCACGGCCATGGCGTTTGATGAGACCGTCGTTGTAAACGAGGTGTTAGAAACTTGTGACACAGGAACCCTTTCCCAATGTGACATGCGGACTGTCCCTTTGTCACATCGTGCGATACCGACCGATTGCGCGGTACTTTTCGTAGCGGAGGTTTGTGAGGGTCGCGTCGTCGAGCCGCCCAAGCGTATCGAAGGCATCAAATGCCGAGGACATGACGGCACCGGCAATCTCCTCATGCGACAGGCCCCTATCATCAACAATGCCGTCGATGATGCCGAGCGCCAACAGATCGGGGGCCGTGAGCTTAAGCGCCTCGGCGGCCTCATTCGCGCGCTCGGTATCCTTCCATAGAATCGACGCACAGGCCTCGGGGCTCACGACCGAATAGGCCGAGCTCGAGAGCATCAGGATGCGGTCGGCCACGGACAGCGCCAGCGCGCCACCAGAGCCGCCCTCGCCTGTCATCACCGAGACAATCGGCGTCTTAAGGCCGCTCATCTCCATGAGATTCTGGGCGATGGCCTCGCCCTGACCGCGTTCCTCGGCACCGATGCCGCAAAACGCGCCCGAAGTATCGACCAGGCACAGAACCGGCCGACCAAACTTTTCGGCTTGGCGCATAAGGCGACGCGCTTTACGGTAGCCCTCGGGATGTGCCATGCCAAAGTTGCGGCGCATACGCTCTTTGGTCGTGGTGCCGCGCTCGATGGCGATGACCGTTACGGGGCGTCCGTCTTTCCAGCCAATGCCAGCCACCACAGCGGCGTCGTCGCCAAAGTAACGGTCGCCGTGCAGCTCCACAAATCCATCCAGGCCCAGCGAGATCATCTCACCCGCCGTGGCGCGATCTGCCGAGCGGGTCTGCTTGACAATCTCGAGCGCGGTTTTTGGTGCCGGCGAGCGCTTAAACAAGTGTCCCAGCTTTTTGCCGCGGCGACCCGCATGCACAATCTCATGCGGTGCCCCCAGGCCGGGCGCATGCCCTTCGTGCAGCGCCAACAGCTCGCCTACCGTGAGCGCAATCTCGCCACGCGGAACAACGGCATCGCAAAAGCCGTGCTCCAGCAAAAACTCGGAGCGCTGGAATCCCTTGGGCAGACGCTTGTGCATGTTCTGCTCGATCACGCGCGGGCCGGCAAATGCCGTCAGGGCATCGGGCTCGGCCAGGATAATGTCACCCTCCATGGCAAAGCTCGCGGTTACACCTCCGGTCGTGGGGTCGGTGAGCACCGTGATATACAGGCCGCCCGCCTCGCTGTGGCACCTAACCGCCGCAGAAATCTTGGCCATCTGCATAAGCGAGGTCACGCCCTCTTGCATGCGCGCACCGCCCGAAACGGTAAAGCCGACAACTGGCAATCCCAGCTCGGTCGCACGCTCAAATGCGCGACAGATCTTCTCGCCCACCACGGAGCCCATCGAGCCCATCATAAAGTTAGCGTCCATAAAGAAGAGCGCGGTATCGCAACCGCAGATTTTGCCCCTGCCGCACACAACGGCATCGCGCTCGCCCGAACGCTCGCTCACGCTCTTGAGCTTATCGGCATAGCCGGGAAACGAGAGGAAGTCCTCCGACGCCAGATTGGCATCCCATTCCTTAAACGTGCCCTCGTCGACCGTCATGCGCATGCGCGTGCGACCGCTCACGCGAAAGTGTTTGCCGCAACGAGGGCAGACCTCGAGGTTGTCGTGCAGGCGTGCCTCATCGATCACGCGGCGGCACTCCGGGCACTTGATAAACACGTGGCGCGCGGGAAACTCGGCGCACGACTCGGTCATCGGCCCCTCGAGGACGTTGACCGTCTTCGCTTTTCTATTCATCAGCATAGAGATGCCCCATCAGATCGGTGTGATACATGCCCGACAAGAACTCGTCGTTTGCCAGCACGTCGAGCTGAAGCTCGCTGTTTTCGCTCACGCCCTCAATCACGAGCTCGCCCAAGGCCGAGCGCATCTTGCGAATGGCACCGTCACGCGTGGGCGCGCACACGATGAGCTTGCCGAGCATGGAGTCGTAGTACGGCGGAACGGCGGCCCCGGTAAACATGGCGGAATCCCAGCGCACGCGCGGACCACCCGGCACACGCAACGCAGTGACCGTTCCGCATGACGGCAGAAAGTCCGGCGTTTCGGCATTGATGCGGCACTCCATGGCGTGGTTGCGAACCGGCATGTCCTCCTGCTCAAAGGGCAAAGGCTGGCCGGCTGCCACGCGCAACTGCCACTTGACCAGGTCGGTATCGGTCACAAACTCCGTAACCGGATGCTCCACCTGCAAGCGCGTGTTCATTTCCATAAAGTAGAAATTGCCATCGTCCGAATACAGGAACTCGATGGTACCGGCTCCTTCGTAGCCAACGGCACGAGCCAGGTCACGCGCCGCCTTGTGCATACGGGCACGAATATCGTCGTGTCCGTCGAGGCACGGCGCGGGGCTCTCCTCGATCAGCTTTTGGTTGCGACGTTGCACCGAGCACTCGCGCTCGCCGAGCGAAAACACATGGCCCTGCTTATCGGCCATAATCTGCACCTCAACGTGGTGCGCCGGCGCGACAAACTTCTCCATGTAGCACTCGCCGTCGCCAAAAACGGCCTCGCCCTCGGCACGCGCCTCGATGAACGCCTTTGCCGCATCTTCCACGCGCTCGACCTTGCGAATGCCGCGACCGCCGCCACCTGCACGCGCCTTGATGAGCACGGGACAGCCAATGCGCTCGGCCTCGACCGTTGCCTCCTCGGGACTTTTGAGCAAATCGCAACCCGGCACGATGGGCACGCCCGCCGCGGCAGCCGTTCGACGTGCGGCGTCCTTGTCGCCCATGCTGTCGATCACCTCGGCCGAAGGACCGACGAACGCCAGGCCATACTTGTCGCAGTCGCGCACGAAGCTCGCCTTCTCGGAAAAGAAGCCATAGCCGGGATGAATTGCCTTAGCCCCCGACTTCACGGCACAGGTGAGCACAGCATCGTCGTTGAGGTAGCTCTCGGCAAGACGCGGGCCGCCGATGCAATATGCCTCGTCGACAAGCTGCACGTGCAGCGCGTCCGCATCGGCCGTGGAGTAGACGGCGACGGTCTTGATGCCCATATCGCGGCACGCGCGGATAACACGGACCGCGACTTCGCCGCGGTTGGCGATGAGCACTTTGTCGAACATGAAGCCTTCCTTAACTTTCGTGCATGAGTGCAAAAGACATATCGGCGCGGCAGCAAACCTCACCGTTGACGCTCGCAGTACCCGTCGCAAAGCGGAACGGCCCGCGCGCACGCGTGATGGAGCACACCAGATCCACCGTGTCGCCCGGGCGCACCGGACGCTTAAAGCGCACCTTGTCCAGACTCGTGTAGAACGGCGTCGCGCCGCGCGCCTCCTCATCGCCCATCAGCAGCACGCAGCAGTTCTGGGCGAGCATCTCGCACTGGATCACGCCGGGGACGACCGGGCTTCCCGGAAAATGCCCCTGCAAAAAGTACTCGTCGCCCGTAATCGTGATCTTGCCGTGGGCCTCGTCGCCCACTAGCTCGGCTTCGTCGAGCAAAAGCATCGGCTCACGATGCGGCAACAGCTTCTTGAGCTCTTCTTTGTTCATGGATATCACCTATCCGATCCTCATGAGGCAGCTGCCAAACTCCACGAGGTCGCCGTCGGCCACGCAGATCTCGAGCACCTCGCCGTCTGCCTCGGCCGTCACCTCGTTGAGAACCTTCATGGCCTCGATGATGCAGAGGGTCTCACCGGCCTTGACCTTGGAGCCTACGTGCACAAACGGCTCGTCGCCCGGCGCCGGGGCAGCATAGAAAACGCCGACCATGGGAGCGGTCACCTCGGTGCCCTTGGGCTCCGGTGCGGCGACAGGCGCCTGCGCGGCGGGCTCCGGTGCGGCAGCAGGCATGGCGACAGGAGCCACCGCCGGAGCAGTCACGGCACCCGGCATAGGCATGGGCACGGCAACCGGCTGTGCGGCGCTCGCGCGCTCGAGCTCGACCGCGGTGCCATCGGGCTCCTCAACGCGCACGCGCGTGAGGCCGCGGTCCTCCATAACATCGGCTATCTCGGCAAGTCTTTTGGAATCCATGCTCTAGCTCCTTGCATATCTACGCAGCGCGATGGCGGCATTGTGCCCGCCAAAGCCCAGGTTGGTCGAAAGCGCCCAGGTAAGGTCGGCGCGAACCGCGCGATTGGGCGTGTAGTCAAGATCGCAGGCGGGATCGGGTGTGTGGTAGTTAATGGTCGGCGGCACCACGCCCTGCTCGAGCGCCATGGCACAGGCCATGACCTCGATGGCACCCGTGGCACCGATCATATGGCCGGTCATCGACTTGGTCGACGAGACGTGCGCGGCTCGTGCCGCGTCCTCGCCGAGCGCACGCTTAATGCCCGCCGTCTCGGACGAATCGTTGAGCTTGGTCGAGGTGCCGTGAGCGTTGATGTAGAGGCCCTCGGAAGGCTTGACGTCGCCCTCGGCAACCGCCAGCGATATCGCGCGGGCAATGCCGGCAGCCTCGGGATCGGGGCTCGTGATGTGATAGGCATCATCGGTGTTGCCGTAGCCCACGACCTCGGCATAAATGTGCGCCCCGCGAGCCAGCGCGTGTTCCATGCTCTCGAGTACCAGCACGCAGGCGCCCTCGCCCATCACAAAGCCGTCGCGATTCGCATCGAACGGACGGCATGCCGTCGACGGGTCAGGATTAGTGGTGAGTGCACGGCAGGACGTAAAGCCCGCAACGGCATCGGGAATGATTGCGGCCTCGGCGCCGCCAGCCAGGATTGCATCGGCATAGCCGTGCTTGATGACGCGGAACGCCTCGCCCACGGCATGGGCCGAAGTCGCGCACGCAGTCACCACGGGCAGGGTCGGGCCTTTTGCCTTGTGGCGGATCGCGATATTGCCCGACGCCATATTGGGAATCATCATCGCAATCATATAGGGCGATGCGCGGCGAGGTCCCCGATCGGCGATCGTGTGGACGTTGTCGACGAGTGTCTGCATGCCGCCCACGCCCGAACCCACGTAGACGCCCAGGCGCTCGCGATCGATGGCGCCCTCGACATCAAAGCCCGCATCGTGCATGGCCTCGTCCGACGCTGCCAGGGCAAACTGAACGCAGGGGTCCAGGTGCTTGGCGTCACGCTTGCCAAAGTACTCGTTGCCGTCAAAACCCTTGACCTCGGCCGCCACCTTAACGGCAAACGCATCGGTATCGAAGTGCGTGATCGGGCCGATGCCGCACGTGCCGGCGCACATGGCCGCCCAGGTAGCAAGCGCCGTGTTACCGAGCGGCGATACGGCACCGATACCGGTGATTGCAACTCTCTGTTCCATCATGGTCTCCTCATTCAAGCCGTTGTTCGGCTCTGGTTTCTACATCGCCATTCCGCCGTCGACGCGCACGACCTCGCCCGTAATGTAGGCAGCCGCATCACTCGCCAAAAAGCGCACCACGCCGGCCACTTCCTCGGGGTGCGCCATGCGCTTTAGGGGAATCTGCTCCTCGGTTGCCGCGCGAACCTTATCCGATAGCTTTGCCGTCATATCGGTCTCGACAAACCCGGGGGCGACCGCGTTCACTCGTACGCCGCGTGGCGCAAGCTCGCGCGCCACCGCCTTGGTCAGACCGATGACGCCCGCCTTGGAGGCGGCGTAGTTGGCCTGCCCGGCATTGCCCATCTGGCCCACAACCGAGCTCATGTTGATGACGCAACCGCCGCGCTGGCGCATAAAGGTCTTGGTGAGCGCGCGCGTCGTGTTAAACGTTCCTTTAAGATTGACATCGAGCACGCGATCGAAGGCGTCATCGCCCATGCGCATGAGCAGGCCATCGCGGGTGATGCCAGCGTTGTTGACGAGCGCCCAAATGAAGCCAAAGTCGTTGAGGACCGCTTCCACGCACGCGTTGACGGCAGCGGGGTCGGCCACGTCACATTGATATGCGCGCGCCGTGGCGCCAGCCGCCTCACAGGCTTCGCACGTCTCGCGCGCCGCATCTGCGCTACCGGCATAGACGACGGCGATATCAAAGCCGTCCTCCGCCAGGCCCACGGCACAAGCGCGACCGATGCCGCGCGAGCCGCCCGTGACAAGCGCCACGTGACGTGAGTCGTTGCGCTCGAGCGCGCCGTTGTTCAAGTTGCCCATGTCATTCCTTTCGGGTTACAGCCCTGTGAACTATGCGAGTTCGTCGGCAATAGCTGCGACCTGCTCGGCCGTTTCGCACGAATACACGCGAACGTCGCCCAGCGTACGCTTGACCAGGCCCGACAGCGTTTTGCCGGGGCCGACCTCAATAAACGTGTCGATGCCTTGATCCTGCAGAGCATGCAGCGTGTCGACCCAGCGCACGGCATGACTCACCTGGTTGGCCAGCACCTCCGATGCCGCCTGCGGGTCGGCCGGATAAGGCGCCGCCGTCATATTTGCCATAACAGGAATGAGCAACGGGAACGGCGCGTGACCGGCCTCGATATATGCAGCAAGGCCACAGGTCGCCTCGGCCATATAGGGGCTATGGAATGCACCCGACACCGCGACCTTCATGGCCCGGCCACCAGCCTCTTTTACCAGGACGTCGAGGGTTTGCAACGCATCGGGCGCTCCGGCCACAACCGTCTGCTGGGGGCTGTTGTAGTTGACCGGCCAGCAGTCCTCGCCGGCCTGTTTTGCCAAGCCCTCGACCTGCACCGCATCGAGCTTGATGACTGCGCGCATGCCGCCCGGATGGCGCTCAGCCGCCGTGGCCATAAGCGCCGCGCGCTCGCACACAAGCTCAAAGCCCGCTCGCGTATCGAACGCCCCCGCAAAGGTGAGTGCAGCGACCTCGCCCAGCGAGAATCCCGCACAAGCGGCAGGCACCACGCCGCGCTCGCGCAGGGCGACGGCGACAGCCAAGTCGTGCACGAACACGCAAGGCTGCGTGTTCTCGGTCTGCGAGAGCTCCTCCTTGGAGGCGCTCCGGCACTGCTCACTGGTTCCCGGACGCACCTCGTCGGCGATCGCAAACACCTCGGCAGCCGCCGGTGATGCTTCGATGAGGTCGACGCCCATCGCGGGATGCTGGGCACCCTGACCGGCAAACAGAAACGCTACGCTACCCATGCGGACGCACCCTTCAGGACATGCTCGGCGCCATCGACCAGATCGTCGACGATTTCGCGTGCGCTCTGGCGTTCGTTGACCATGCCGGCAATCTGTCCGCACAAATACGAACCCTCTTCGTAATTACCGTCCTTTGCGGCTTTACGAAGCGCGCCCGTGCCCATGGCCCCGAGCTCCTCGGGGCTTGCGCCCGCCGCCTCGTTCTTGGCATACGCGTTGGTAAAGGGGCTCTTGAGGGCGCGAACCGGATGTCCCGTCGAGCGACCGGTCGCACGCGTCGACGTGTCGCCCGCCTTGAGCACCAGCTCTTTGTACTGTTCGGATACGGTGCACTCGTTTGCGACCAGAAAGCGTGTTCCCACCTGGACGCCGGCAGCGCCGAGCATAAAGGCGGCCGCCACACCGCGGCCATCGGCGATGCCGCCAGCCGCAACCACGGGAATATCGACCGCATCGACAACCTGCGGCACCAGCGCCATCGTCGAGGTCTCGCCAATATGGCCGCCTGATTCGGTACCCTCGGCAACCACGGCAGTGGCTCCGCGACGCGCCACGAGACGCGCCAGCGCCACCGAAGCCACGACGGGAATAACCTTGATGCCCGCATCGCCCCAGGCCTTCATGTACTTGGTGGGATTGCCGGCGCCGGTCACCACAACGGGCACCCGCTCATCGATCACCACTTGTGCGACCTCGTCGACAAACGGGCTCATGAGCATAACGTTGACGCCAAAGGGCTTATCCGTCTTGGCGCGCAGCTCGTGAATCTGATCGCGCAGCCAGTTTGCGTCGGCATTCATGGCCGCGATAATGCCTAAGCCGCCCGCCTCGGACACGGCAGATGCCAGCGAGGCATCGGCAATCCAGGCCATGCCACCCTGGAACACGGGTTTTTCGATGCCGAGCAGATCGCAGAGAGGAGACTTGAGCATCACTACTTCTCCAATGCCGCCTCGACCGTATCGACGAACTCGCCGACCGTCTTGGGGTTCTCCTCGGTATCGAGCTCAATGCCAAACTCGTCCTCGACGGCGACGAGGATCTCGACGGTGCCCAGACTGTCGAGGCCAATCTCCTCGAGCGTGGACTCGGGCTTCATCTCGACGTCGTCAAGGCCAGCGGTCTCGCGGATAACGTCGCAAACGCGCTCGAAGGTCTTCTGATCTGCCACGGTAGTTCTCCTTTGTTTGTGCCCTAGGGGCGTTTTTATTTCCTATGTGCGACTACTTCCAACGAAGCAGATAGCCACCTATATCCAGGCCGGCGCCAAATCCAACGAGGGCGATGGTGTCGTCCTCATTCAGTGCGTCGGTACGTGCCAGCCGGTCAAGCGCAAAGGGAATGCAGGCGCTCGAAATGTTGCCGGTCTCGCGTAGCGTTCGAACCACGCGCTCGTCTGGCACGTCGAGACGCTTGACCGCCTGACTCAGGATTCGTTCGTTAGCCTGATGGAATACAAAATGATCGATGTCTTCGACCGAAATGCCCGCATCGCTCGCAAGCTTATGGACCGTGTCGCAGATGGCGTTGACGCCGAACTTGAACACGCGGCGACCATTCATGGACAGCACGCTCGCGCTATCTGCGGAGTCCTTAAACGGCGAGGTGCCGACCAGACCGGGAACGCGCAACGTCTCGACGTCGGGCGCCGTCGAAAGCTCAACGGCAAGGGGGTTGTCTCCCCCAGCCCCCATCACTGCAGCGCCCGCGCCGTCGCCAAAGAGCACGCACGTGGCACGGTCGGTCCAATCGAGCGCGCGCGTCATCTGCTCGGCGGCAACGACCAGCACGTGCTTGGCGCGACCGCGGGCGATATAACCCTCGGCGACATCGAGCGCAAATACGAAGCCGGCACAAGCCGCCGAAACGTCGAAGGCAGGACATGTGGCACCCAGGCGCTCAGCAACGGCGCACGCTTCGGCAGGAACGAGATGATCGCCCGTCGTCGTCGAGCAGACGATAAGATCCATCTGGCTCGCATCGAGTCCGGACGCTTGGAGCGCTTGCTCGCTCGCTGCCACGGCAAGGTCGTCGAGTGACTCGGCGGTGCACACATGGCGGCTCTTGATCCCCGTACGGGTAAAAATCCACTCATCCGAGGTGTCCAGGAACTCGGACAGCTCGTCATTGGAAACACTGCGCTTAGGAAGCGCCGAGCCTGTTCCAAGAATCGTGAAACCCATCACTAACCTCCTTTGAGTTGTTGACGTGTTTACATCGACCAAGAGAGGATAGCGCATTTCAGTCGTTGTTGACGTGTTAACATTAAATTGTCCAAATGCGACAAAGGCTTCACATTGTGTCTACTTCTCGACACCATTGCGTTATTCACTTATTCATTAAGGAGGTAGCAGCCGTTATGGATGCCAAATTAACGATAGTCGACGTAACCGGATCGACCAACGATGACCTGCTCGAAGCAGGAAAACAGGGAGCGCCGCACGGCACAGGACTTGCCGCACGGGCTCAGACAGCAGGACGCGGCCGACGCGGCCATAAGTGGGATTCAACCGCTGGTAACTTGTTGCTCTCGATTGTCCTACGTCCACGTGTTGATCCAGCCAAGTACTCCGGTCTTGCCGCCGTCAGCGGCCTAGCGGTGCTCGAGGCGCTCGAAAAGCAGGGTCTTGCAAACAAGATTGGCCTCAAATGGCCCAACGACCTCGTCGCGCGAGGACGCAAGCTCGGCGGCATTCTGGTCGAGGCCGCACGCGATAACGAAGGCAAACCTTTCGCCGTCTGCGGCATTGGCGTCAATGTGAACTATGTGCCCTCGGAGGTTCCCGATGGCGGCCTGCCGGCAATCGGTCTCTCGGATCTCAACGAGAACGTTCCCGCCGTCGATGTGTTACTCAAAGAGGTCTATCACACCGTCGTAAACGCTGTGGACGCGTGGGCAGAGCTGCTCGACGCCATGAAAGAAAACACCGGACCGCTCGCGCCCGTCCACGGCGAATACGTCACTCACCTCAATTGGATCGGAGAGCACGTTATCGCCCGTTCCCCTGCCGGAGACGAGCTGGCACGCGGCATCTTTAAAACCGTCGATACCTTTGGTCGCGCATGTATCGAAACGGAAGGCGGCTCGCGATCCTTCCATTTTGAGGAGGCATCGCTGCGTCCCTTGAGCGAATAGGGCGCTGCAGCCACCTACTCGGCAGTATTACCCGGCAGTCCAAACCATTATTCAAAACAAAAGAGCCCCGCTACCAACATGGCAGCGGGGCTCTTTAAGCTATGAGCGATATCGCTTAGAGCTTGATGTCGATGTCGACGCCAGCGGGGAGGTCGAGACGCATGAGCGAATCAACGGTGCCCGAGGTGGGGTCGAGGATGTCGATGAGGCGCTTGTGGGTGCGCATCTCGAACTGCTCACGGGAGTCCTTGTTCACGTGCGGCGAGCGGATAACCGTGTACAGGTTACGCTCGGTGGGCAGGGGGACAGGACCGGAAACGCGAGCGCCGGTCTTCTGAGCGGTCTCGACGATGAGCTTCGCGGACTGATCGACGACCTCGTGATCATAGCCCTTGAGGCGAATGCGGATCTTCTGGGTAGCCAACTTAAACCTCCAAAGAGTGCGAGAGATGTTCTCGCGGATTACGTAACAGGGAGCTCGAACTTAGGCGTTCTTGCTCATGACCTCGTCCACGATGGACTTGGGCGCGGGCTCATAAGAGTCGAACTGCATCGTGTAGGATGCACGGCCCTGGGTCTGGGAGCGAAGGTCGGTAGCGTAACCGAACATCTCGCCCAGCGGCACCTTGGCACGGATGAGCTTGCTGTTCTTGCGATCCTCCATGCCCTCGATCTTGCCGCGGCGACCGGAGAGGTTGCCCATAACGTCGCCCATGTACTGCTCGGGGGTCTCGACCTCGACAGCCATGATCGGCTCGAGCAGCTGCGGGTCGGACTTCTTGAGAGCGTCCTTGATAGCCATGGAACCGGCGATCTTGAAGGCGGCCTCGGAGGAGTCGACCTCGTGGTAAGAACCGTCGAACAGGGTGACCTTAACGTCGAGGACCGGGAAGCCGGCGATAACACCGGTGTTCAGGGCCTCCTGGATGCCCTTGTCGATGGACGGGATGTACTCCTTGGGCACGACGCCGCCGACGATAGCGTTGACGAACTCGTAGCCGAAGCCCTCCTCCATCTTCTCGAGCTTGATGACGGCGTGGCCGTACTGACCGCGACCACCGGACTGACGGACGAACTTGCCCTCAGCCTTCTCGACGTCGTGACCAGCGGTCTCGCGGTAGGCAACCTGGGGCTTACCAACGTTAGCGTCAACCTTGAACTCGCGGAGCAGACGGTCGACGATGATCTCGAGGTGCAGCTCGCCCATGCCGGCGATGATGGTCTGGCCGGTCTCGTGGTTGGTGGACACCTGGAAGGTCGGGTCCTCCTCGGCGAGCTTGGTTAGAGCCAGGGACATCTTGTCCTGCTCGGCCTTGGTCTTGGGCTCGATGGCAACGTCGATAACGGGCTTAGCGAACTCGATCTTCTCGAGGACGATCTCCTTGCCCTCTTCGCACAGGGTGTCACCGGTGGTGGAGTTCTTGAAGCCGACGCAAGCGACGATGTCGCCGGCGGCAGCGTCGTCACGGTCGATACGCTCGGCAGCGTTCATCT
This sequence comes from uncultured Collinsella sp., assembly GCA_905209765.1. Taxonomy (GTDB): domain Bacteria; phylum Actinomycetota; class Coriobacteriia; order Coriobacteriales; family Coriobacteriaceae; genus Collinsella. The sequence continues at coordinate 44,506 of CAJLUE010000001.1, forward strand.
CGAGGATGCGGCCGAGGCGCTCGCGCTGACCGTTGGAAGCGTTGACAACGTAGGAGCCGGACTCGGCGCGGCCGGAGTAAACGCGGACGTAGGTGAGCTTACCGACGAACGGGTCGGTCATGATCTTGAAGACCAGGCCGGAGAAGGGCTCGTCGAAGGAAGGATGACGCTCGATCTCCTCGCCAGTGTCCGGATCGGTACCGGTGACGGCCTCGACATCGAGCGGGCTGGGCAGGTAGTCGACGACAGCGTCGAGCAGCTCCTGGACGCCCTTGTTCTTGTAGGCGGAGCCCACGAAGACGAGGTTGAGCTCGTTGGCCAGAACGCCCTTGCGCAGAGCAGCCTTGAGCTCCTCGACGGTGAAGTCCTCCTCCATGAGGATCTTCTCCATGAGCTCGTCGTCAAAGCTGGCAGCAGCGTCGAGGAGCTCCTCGCGCTTGGTGGCAGCGATGTCGGCGAACTCAGCCGGGATCTCGTCCATCGGCTCGGGGTAGGTCATGCCCTTGTCGTCGGCCTTGAAGTCCCATGCGGTCATGGTGACGAGGTCGATGACGCCCCAGAAGTTGTCCTCGGCGCCCATCGGGACCTGAGCGGCCACGGCGTTAGCGTCGAGACGATCCTTCATGGTCTCGATAGCGTTGAAGAAGTCAGCGCCCACGCGGTCATACTTGTTGATGAAGGCGATACGGGGGACGTTGAAGGTAGAAGCCTGACGCCAAACGGTCTCAGACTGGGGCTGAACGCCGGCAACGGCGTCGAAGACGGCGACAGCGCCATCGAGGACGCGCAGGCAGCGCTCGACCTCGGCGGTGAAGTCAACGTGGCCCGGGGTGTCGATGATCTGGATGCGGTAGTCCTTACCGTCCTTGTTCCAGAAGCACGTGGTAGCAGCGGAGGTAATGGTTACGCCGCGCTCCTGCTCCTGAACCATCCAGTCCATGGTGGCAGCGCCCTCATGGACCTCACCGATCTTGTGGGTCTTACCGGTGTAGTAAAGAATACGCTCGGTCGTGGTGGTCTTACCGGCATCGATGTGGGCCATGATGCCGATGTTACGGGTATCGGAAAGCTTGTACTTAGGCTTAGCCATGTTAGTTCCTTACCTTAACTTACCAACGATAGTGAGAGAACGCGCGGTTGGCCTCGGCCATCTTGAAGACGTCCTCACGCTTCTTGACGGAAGCGCCCAGGCCGTTGGAAGCGTCGAGGATCTCGTTGGCGAGACGCTCGGCCATGGTCTTCTCCTTGCGAGCGCGGGAGAAGTTGACGATCCAGCGGATACCCAGAGCGGTGGAACGACGGGAGTTGACCTCCATCGGGACCTGATAGGTAGCGCCACCGACACGCTTGGGCTTAACCTCGAGCGTGGGCTTGACGTTGTCCATAGCCTTCTTGAAGGTAGCGAGAGCGTCGCCACCCTCGGACTTCTCGGCAACGATCTCGAAAGCGGTGTAAACGATGCGCTCAGCGGTGGCCTTCTTGCCGTCAAGAAGGACCTTGTTGATGAGCTGAGTCACCAGGCGGTTGTTGTAAACGGCGTCAGGCTGAACCTCACGACGATTAGCTGCTGCACGACGCGGCATGTGAAATCTCCTTAAGTGTCTACCGTGCGGCGCTTAGGCGGCACACGGCGAAAGTATCAAAACGTTATCTGGCTTATTTAGCCTTGGGGCGCTTAGCACCGTACTTGGAACGGGCCTGCATGCGGTTCTGGACCGGAGCAGCGTCGTAGGCGCCACGGATGACGTGATAACGGACACCAGGGAGGTCACGGACACGACCGCCGCGGACGAGCACGATGGAGTGCTCCTGCAGGTTGTGGCCCTCACCCGGAATGTAAGCAGTAACTTCGATGCCGTTGACAAGGCGAACACGGGCAACCTTACGAAGAGCCGAGTTCGGCTTCTTGGGGCTCGTGGTGAAGACGCGGGTGCACACGCCGCGCTTCTGGGAGTTGTGCTGCAGAGCAGCGTTCTTGGACTTCTTGGGCACGGAACGACGGCCCTGGCGAACCAGCTGGTTAATAGTAGGCAAAGCGTACTCCTTCTCGAATGATTCCAGCTTTCTGTAAAGTGCAACGGCTTGAATCGAGGGGTCAGCATCCCCCTACGAAACACGCAGTTCGATAGGATACGTGGCGTTAGCTGTGCCGTCAACAGACCACGCCGCCGGGCGTATCCCAAAATTGGCATATTTCCGCAAACCCTACACAAAAGGGATCCCCTCCTGTGCGCATGGGCGGATTCCCGGGCCGGGCGGCCTGCGGTTTAAGTTTGCTGCTCTACAGTCCTGGCTCGCACGGAGGCCACATTAAGTGGCCTCCGGCTCGTGCGGAACTCGCGACAAACTTAAACCGCAGGCCGCCCGGCCCGGGAATCCGACATGCTCGTCGAGGCAACGCTACCTGCCAAAAAGGGACAGGTTTATTTTGGTCGGTTTTATCTGGGGAAACGTCGCGCTCCGGCGGTGATCTGCTTTCGTCTTTCGCATGGAAATCGGCGGCGTTTTCGGAAGTATGCGGCAAATTTTGGACTTGCTGAGCGCACAGGGGTTTTGCAATAACAAACCTGCAGGTAGAGCGCTTGAGCATATGCGGTGTGGTCGACCCATCAAGATTTTGCCGCATACTTCCGAAATCGCACCTCAAAATGATCCGTTTTCCTCCGTCCCCAAGGGGTTAACGAAACGCAACAGGTTGAGCGCACATAAGCGAGCGGCCCCCAGAGCGTACAAGGTGGCATGAAAAAGGCAGGGCATTGACCTTTTGGTCATGCCCTGCCTTTTGAATGACAGATTGTAGCTCTGGGGGCCGCGCAGCGACGGAGGTCGCCGCCGTTCGTTAGAACGGCGGAACTAATTACTCCTCGTCGTTGTCCTTGGCCTCTTCGGCGTCGTCGGTGTCTACGAGCTGGTTGAGCAGCTCGTCGAGGGAAGCCATGTCCTCGTTGATGGCACCGTTGGCGGGAGCCTTCTTATCGTCGATCGGGGCGCCCAGGAGCTCCTCGTCGGCGTCGGCGTGATGCGTCGGCGCGGCGGAGGTGCCCAGCAGGATGTCGTCCGGACCGTCGGGGCTAAAGACCATCTGCAGCAGCTGCGAGAGGTCTTCCTCGTCGGCAACGTCGTCGTTGTTCTCGAGGATGTAGAGCAGGTCGTGGGCCTCCAGGCCGTCACGGAGCTCCTCGATCGCCTTGGCACCGATGCCATCGATGCGCAGCAGATCCTCCTCGGACTTGCCGACCAGGTCGCCGACCGTCTCGATGCCGACCTCGCTGAACTTGTTGGTCCAGCGCTGCGACACGCCCAGGTCGTCGAACAGGTACAGGCGAGCCTTCTCGGCAGAGATGGTGTGACCGTTGCGGGTGAACGAACCGTCAGCACCACCGAACTCGTCGTAGCCGGCCCAGTCGAGCTGCTGCGGGAGCTGCTCGTCCAGGTCCTTGAGCTCAACCGGAGCCCACTCGGGCAGCGACTTGGCGTTGGGCGAAGCCGGGCCGTCGATGTCCACGTAGCCGTCGGCCGTGCGATACGTCAGCTTGGCGTTGGCGTACGGCTTGAGGCCGGTACCAGCCGGGATCTTCTTACCGACGATGACGTTGGACTTAAGGTCGAGCAGGTGATCGACCTTGCCCTCGATGGCAGCCTCGGTAAGGACGCCGGCGGTACGGATGAACGAAGCGCTCGACAGCCAGGAGTCGATGTTGGACGCGACCTTGAGCGTACCCAGGATGACGGGCTCGGCCACGGGAGCCTGACCGCCCAGGCGGGCAACGCGCTCGACCTCGTCGGCGAACTCGTAGCGGTCGACATACTGACCAAGCAGGTACTTGGAGTCGCCGGGGTTGGTGATCTGAACGCGACGCAGCATCTGACGTGCGAGCACCTCGATGTGCTTGTCGTTCAGGTCGACGCCCTGGCTGGTGTAGACGTCCTTGACGCTCTCGACGAAGGTGTGCATCGTCGACTCAATGTCGGTCAGCTTGCGCAGGTTGCGGAAGTTGACGAAGCCCTTGGTGATCTGGTCGCCGGCGCGAACCTCGCAGCCGTCCTCGATCTCGGGCATAAAGCGCACCGAAGCGGGGACGCGACGCTCGTCGAGAACACGGGTGTGATCCTCGGAGTCGGTGAGCGTCAGCACGTACTCGGACTTTTCGGGCTTAATCGAGAGGTGACCGGAGTACGGAGCCAGCTCGGCCTCGCGACCCAGAATCTTCTCGTTGACGTTGCCGACGATATCAAACATACGGCTGACCGTAGGCAGACCCTGCGTAATATCGTCGACGCCAGCGACGCCGCCGGAGTGAATGGTACGCATCGTAAGCTGCGTACCGGGCTCGCCGATGGACTGGGCGGCAATAATGCCGACCGCGGTACCGATGGCGACCGGACGACGGGTGGAAAGATCCCAGCCGTAGCACTTCTGGCACACGCCGTACTTGGAGCGACAGGTGAGCAGCGCGCGAAGCTTGACCTTCTTAAGGCCGGCATCGACCATCTTCTGGATGTCGGCGACCTTCTCGATGTAGCCGTCCTGCTCAAAGAGCACGGTGCCATCGGGAGCCACGACGTCCTCGATGAAGCAACGGCCGACGAGGTCGGTGTTGAGGTCGGTGGTGCCGGGGATGATGAGGTTGTAGGTGACGCCCTCGTGCGTACCGCAGTCCTCCTCGCGGACGATGACGTCCTGGGCCACGTCGACCAGACGACGGGTCAGGTAACCAGAGTCCGAGGTGTGGGATGCGGTATCGACCAGGCCCTTACGGGCGCCGTAGGTCGAAATGAAGTACTCGAGCGGCAGCAGACCCTCGCGGAAGTTCGCCTTAATGGGAAGGTCGATCGTCTCGCCGGACATGTCTGCCATCAGGCCACGCATGCCGCCGAGCTGACGCAGCTGGGTCTTAGAACCACGGGCGCCGGAGTCGGCCATCATGTACAGCGGGTTCTCCTCGTCGAACATGTCGAGCATGAGCGCTGCAACCTTATCGGTACAAGCGGTCCACTCGTTAACGACTTCGATGTGGCGCTCCGTCTCGTTGATGAAGCCCTCCTCGAAGTACTCGTTGATCTGGTCGACGTTGGCCTGGGCGCGGTCGAGCAGCTCCTGCTTCTCGGCAGGGATAAGAGCGTCCCACACCGAGATGGTGAGGCCGGCGCGGGTAGCGTAGTGGAAGCCGGAGTACTTGATGGCGTCGAGGATCGGGCCGACCTTGGCCTCGGGGTAACGATCGCAGCAGTCGGCAACCAGCTTGGCCACATCGCCCTTGACCATCTTGTAGTTCATGAACTCGTAGTCTTCGGGCAGGCACTGGCGGTTGAAGATGATGCGGCCGATAGAGGTCTCGAAGCGCGCGGTCTTGTTGCCGGTGACGTCGTAGTCGACAAACTCGTTCTTGCCGTTCTTGACGCGGAAGATACGGGTGCCGTCCTCGTTGATGACGTTGGCATCGGCAGCGGACACGCGGACCTGGATCTTGGCCTGCATGTCGACCTCGGAGCGGCAGTCATAGGCGTGCAGTGCGTCATCGAAGCTCGAGAACACGTGGTTCTCGCCCGGCAGACCCTCGCGAACCTGGGTGAGGTAGTACACACCGATGATCATGTCCTGCGAAGGGATGTTGACCGGCTTGCCGGATGCCGGCGAGCGCAGGTTGTTCGCAGAGAGCATGAGCACGCGGGCCTCGGCCTGAGCCTGGCTGGACAGCGGCACGTGTACAGACATCTGGTCGCCGTCGAAGTCGGCGTTGAAGGGCGAGCAGACCAGCGGATGCAGGTGGATAGCCTTGCCCTCAACCAGCACCGGCTCAAAGGCCTGGATGGACAGACGGTGCAGGGTCGGTGCACGGTTGAGCAGCACGACGCGGCCGTCGATGACCTCTTCGAGGATATCCCACACAAAGGTGGCACCGCGGTCGATAGCGCGCTTGGCGCCCTTGATGTTCTCGACCTTGCCAAGCTCGACCAGGCGCTTCATGACGAAGGGCTTGAAGAGCTCCAGCGCCATGGTCTTAGGCAGACCGCACTGGTGCAGCAGCAGCTTGGGGTCGGTAACGATTACCGAACGGCCGGAGTAGTCGACACGCTTGCCCAGCAGGTTCTGGCGGAAACGACCCTGCTTGCCCTTGAGGGCCTCGGCGAGCGACTTGAGCGGGCGACCGCCACGGCCAGAGACCGGGCGACCACGACGGCCGTTGTCGAACAGGGCGTCCACGGACTCCTGGAGCATGCGCTTCTCGTTGTTCACGATGATCGCAGGGGCGTCCAGGTCGAGCAGGCGCTTGAGTCGGTTGTTACGGTTAATCACGCGACGATACAGGTCGTTGAGGTCGGACGCGGCGAAGCGGCCGCCGTCGAGCTGGACCATCGGGCGCAGATCGGGCGGAATGACCGGGATGACATCCAGGATCATGTTCGCGGGGCTGTTGCCGCCCTTCAGGAAGGCGTCAACGACCTCGAGGCGCTTAACGGCCTTCTCGCGCTTCTGCTTCTGGGAGTCCTCGTCGGCGATGATGGCCTTGAGCTTCTCGGCCTCGGAAGGAAGGTCGATGGCAGCGAGCAGGTCGCGGACGGCCTCGGCACCCATGCCACCCTTGAAGTACATGGAGTAGTAGCGGGTCATCTCGCGGAACAGCGGCTCATCGGAAATGAGGTCGCGCTCGCTGAGCTTCATGAAGGCGTTGAAGGCGTCCGTGCGGAGCTGCTTCTCGTCCTTGCACTCTTCCTCGATGTCGACGATGCCAGAGGCGATCTCCTCGGGGGTCAGCGGCTCCTCGTCGGAGAACTCGTCAAAGTTCTCGGGGTTGCCCTGCTCCTTGAGGGACTCGATCTGGCGGGCGCACTCGGCATCGATTTCTTCCAGATCGGCGGCGAGCTCCTCGCGCAGGTCGTCGGCGTCGGCCTCGCGGGCCTCGTAGTCGACCTCGGTGATGATGTAGCTGGCAAAGTACAGAACCTTCTCGAGGTCCTTGGACTTGATGTCGAGCATACGGCTCATCGGGAAGCTCGTGGGGCTCTTGAAGTACCAGATGTGGGACACGGGAGCGGCGAGCTCGATGTGGCCCATGCGGTCGCGACGCACCTTGGCCGAGGTGACCTCGACGCCGCAGCGCTCGCAGACGATGCCCTTAAAGCGGATGCCCTTGTACTTGCCGCAGGAGCACTCCCAGTCCTTGGCGGGACCGAAGATCTTCTCGCAGAACAGGCCGTCCTTCTCGGGCTTGAGGGTACGGTAATTGATGGTCTCCGGCTTCTTGACCTCACCGTGCGACCAGGAACGGATCTGGTCGGCGGAGGCAAGGGAGATCTTTACCGAGTCAAAATCAGTAGCTTCGAAATCTGCCACAGTCAACTACTCCTTATCAGTGGTCGTGGCGGCGACAGCCTCGGGCGCCTCGGCGGTCTCGGCATCCTCGGCCTCGACGTCGGCGTCAACACCGGCGAGCGCAGCCAGGTCGTCGAGAGCAGAGGTCTCCTCGGCGGTCACAGGGGCGGAGGCGTCCTCGTCGGCATCGTGCATGGGCTCGATGTCCAGTGCGAGGGAGCGAATCTCCTTGACGAGAACCTTGAAGGACTCGGGGATACCCGGGACAGGAACGTTCTCGCCCTTGACGATGGACTCGTAGGTCTTGACGCGGCCCACAGTATCGTCGGACTTGACGGTCAGGATCTCCTGCAGGACGTTGGAAGCACCGTAAGCGTACAGTGCCCAAACTTCCATCTCGCCGAAGCGCTGGCCGCCGAACTGAGCCTTGCCGCCCAGCGGCTGCTGGGTAACCAGGCTGTAAGGGCCGGTCGAACGGGCGTGGATCTTGTCGTCGACCATGTGGCCGAGCTTGAGGATGTAGGACGTACCCACGGTAATGGGCTCGCGGAACTCCTCACCGGTGCGGCCGTCGAACAGGCGGGTCTTGCCGCGCTCGTCAAGCTGGGTGACGAACTCGGGGCGCATGTGATCGCCAAAGGCAGCGGTGGCCTTGTTGAGCATGTTCTTGTTGGCACGACGGATGACCTCGGCGATCTCGTCCTCCTTGGCGCCGTCGAAGACGGGCGTCGCGGTGAAGAACGGACCGGGGACGTACTTGTCGGAGTCGGCCTGCTCGGTATCCCAACCGCACGCAGCAGCCCAGCCAAGGTGGCACTCGAGCAGCTGGCCGACGTTCATACGCGAAGGAACGCCCAGCGGGTTGAGGATAACGTCGATCGGGGTACCGTCAGCCATGTAGGGCATGTCCTCGACCGGCAGAACGTTACAAATAACACCCTTGTTGCCGTGGCGGCCGGCGATCTTATCGCCCTGCTGGATCTTACGACGCTGGGCGACGTAGACGCGCACCTGCTCGTTGACGCCGGGGGCCAGGTCGTCGCCGTTCTCGCGGCTAAAGCGGACGACATCGATGACGCGGCCGTAAGCGCCGTGAGGCATCTTAAGGGAGGTGTCGCGGACATCGTGGGCCTTGGCACCGAAGATGGCACGCAGCAGGCGCTCCTCGGCGGTCAGAGCGCTCTCGCCCTTAGGCGTGACCTTGCCGACCAGGATGTCGCCAGGGCCGACCTCGGCGCCGATGCGGATGATGCCGTCCTCGTCGAGGTTGGCAAGCATGTCCTCGGAGAGGTTCGGGATCTCGCGGGTGATCTCCTCGGGGCCGAGCTTGGTGTCGCGGGCGTCGATCTCGTGACGGGTGATGTTGATGGTCGTCAGCAGGTCCTCGGCCACCAGGCGCTCGGACACGACGATACCGTCCTCGTAGTTAAAGCCTTCCCACGGCATGTAGGCCACGGTGAGGTTTTGGCCCAGTGCGAGCTCGCCATGATCGGTCGAGGGACCGTCGGCCAGAGGCTCGCCCTGCTCAACAGTGTCACCGACGCGCACGAGCGGACGGTGGTTGATGCAGGTGGACTGGTTGGAGCGCTGGTACTTGGCCAGGTGATACTCATCCATGCCGCCGGCATGCTTGACGATGATCTTGGCGGCGTCGGCAAAGATGACCTCGCCGGCGTTCTTGGCCAGGGTGACCTCGCCGGAGTCCAGAGCGGCGCGACGCTCCATGCCGGTACCGACATAGGGAGCGGCGGGGTGAACCAGCGGCACGGCCTGACGCTGCATGTTAGCGCCCATCAGCGTACGCTTGGCGTCGTCGTGCTCCAGGAACGGAATCAGCGTGGCTGCGACGGAGAGCATCTGACGCGGCGAGACGTCCATGTAGTCGACGTCCTCGACGGGCACGTCGGCGGGAGCGCCGAAGGAGCCGTCGAAGTCGCGGGTACGGGCGATCACGGTGTGCGGACGGACGATCTTGCCCTCGGCATCGGTCGTGATGAACTCGTTGGTCTTGGGATCGAGCGGCGTGTTGGCCGGCGCGATGACGTGCTTCTCTTCCTCGTCAGCGGTCATCCAGTCGATCTGGTCGGTGGCAACGCCGTTCTCGACGCGACGGAACGGGGCCTCAATGAAGCCATACTCGTTGACGCGGGCGTAGAGGGCAAGCGAACCGATCAGGCCGATGTTGGGGCCTTCGGGGGTCTCGATCGGGCACATGCGGCTGTAGTGCGAGTTGTGAACGTCGCGAACGGCCGTCGGCACGTTGGTGCGGCGGCTGGAGCCGGACTTGTGGCCGGCAAGACCGCCAGGGCCGAGTGCGGACAGACGGCGCTTGTGGGTCAGACCGGTCAGGGGGTTCGCCTGGTCCATGAACTGCGAGAGCTGCGAGGAACCGAAGAACTCCTTGATGGAGGCCACGATCGGGCGGATGTTGATGAGCGACTGCGGGGTGATCTCGTCGATGTCCTGAGAGCTCATGCGCTCACGGACGACGCGCTCCATACGGCTCATGCCGATACGGAACTGGTTGGCGACGAGCTCGCCGACGGTACGGATGCGGCGGTTGCCGAAGTGGTCGATGTCGTCGACCTTGAAGCCCTGCTCGCCGGCAGCGAGGGACAGGAGGTAGCGCAGCGTCGCGACGATATCCTCGTCGGTGAGCACCGTGACCTCTTCCTCGGTGGTGAGGTTGAGCTTCTTGTTGACCTTGTAACGACCGACGCGGGCCAGATCGTAGCGCTGCGGGTTGAAGAGCAGGCCCTCGAGCAGGCTGCGGGAAGCGTCCACGGTGGGAGGCTCGCCCGGGCGCAGGCGACGGTAGATCTCGATGAGGGCGTCCTCGCGAGTGAGGGCGGTGTCGCGCTCCAGGGTGCGCTTGATCACATCGGAGTTGCCGAGCAGCTCGATGATGTCGTCGTTGGTGACGGCGATGCCAAGGGCGCGCAGGAACATCGTGGCGCTCTGCTTGCGCTTACGGTCGATCGAGACCATGAGCTGGTCGCGCTTGTCGACCTCAAACTCAAGCCAGGCACCGCGGGACGGGATGATCTGGGCCTTGTAGATCTGCTTGCCCGAATCCATCTCGGAGCTGTAGTACACGCCCGGGGAGCGGACGAGCTGCGAGACGACGATACGCTCGGTACCGTTGATGATGAAGGTGCCCTGATCGGTCATCATGGGGAAGTCACCCATGAAGACGAGCTGCTCCTTGATCTCGCCGGTCTCCTTGTTGGTGAGACGGACGTCGGTCAGAAGCGGAGCCTGATAGGTCATATCCTTCTCGCGGCACTCCTCGACGGTGTGCGCGGGGTCGCCGAACTGATGCTCGCCGAAGGTAACCTCGAGAACATGGTTCTGGCTCTGGATGGGGCTGGATTCCTTGAACGCCTCACGAAGGCCCTCGTCCTTAAAACGCTCAAAGGATTCCCTTTGAACAGAGATAAGGTTGGGGAGCTCCATGGCCTCCGGGATTTTCCCGAAGCTGACGCGCTTGCGCTCAGTGGCAGTGTATGCGTAGGTCACCAGGTTTTTCCTCCTTCACGGAAATGCTCGGTGGGTTGGCGAGGCATAGCTTCGCCAGTTATCGCAACCTAATAGTTTATCAGGTACCGACCGTTGGGCAAGAAAAGCCTTGACGCGATTGAGTTTTTGGAGTAGCAAAGTTTTTCGACAGAAAAGATGCAGGTAGATACGTGTGCATCGAACATCTGTTCATATATTTTCTGTGAACGAGACTGCTGATGCGGGACGCTGAACGGCGGAATGGCGGCAAGGGTTAACCAGGCGGAAACTGTGTCCCGTTTTGAGGCCTCAAACTGGGTCGCAGTTTCCGGTTGAACCCGGTTTGGGAAACTGTATCCCATTCTGAGCCGAAATTCCGGGCCGCAGTTTCCGCTAGGGGCCCCAACCGGAAAGCGCGTCCCAGAATTCGACCAAATTGTGGGTCGCACTTTCCGGCAGGTTATGGCAAAGGGGCCGCCGCCTTGTTGCACCCGTTTGGCAATGTTGCGCAACAGATTCTTCGAATCCGGCATGAAGATACTGGATAGTTACTTATAGCCTAAAGAAAGGATTGCCATGTTTAAGAGCATCCGAAAAGGCGAGAGGATCGCCGCAGCCACAATCGGCATCGTAGCGGCGCTGACCCCGCTGGCTGCCCCCCCGCGGCATTAGCTGACGGCCTACCGACACCGGAGCTGGAAAAGTCGCTAACTGTCGACGTCGAAGGCGAGGATCCGTCTGCACGGGTCACAGACGACGGCAATTATGCCATCATCGCAGACTATGACTATGATCTTGACGATAACTATAACGATAATTATGTATATTACGGTTATTCACGGCTTGATTTTAAGAGCGGTGAAGTCACTCCTATCGACATACCGAAATCCTGTCTATCCGATGTTCAGAGTACTTGGGACAACAAGTACCTTTATTGGCTGGAGGACGGCAAGGTCATCGTCTATTCCGTCGAAGATCAACAACGGGTCGCCCACTCTATACACATTAAGAAATCAGAGGCCGGCCGTATCGAGCTTAATGAAGACGGAAACCGCTTGACCGCCTATTGTTCGAATGGCAAATACGGGAAAGTTTGCGTTTTCAATCTGCAATCAAATGAGAAAACATTTACGTACAAGTTCGAAAAAGGCGATTTAGACGCCCTCCTCTCAAGGGATGGAAAGCGTTTGTATGTCTGCTCAAATCGAAAGCTTAAGATAATCGACATTCCCGATGGCTCCACGTCAATTAAAGAGATGCCAGGCAACGCCCAATGTAATGGGGTAACTAGGGCATACAGGTCCGATAAACTACTCATAGAGACCACCAGCGACGACGATTCGCTATATACAACCTATTTCATGGCGGATTACGATGGCAACATCGATAAAGTAGCCGACGGCAATAAAATTAGTATCTATGACACCTGGGGAAAATATATCCTAGCCATTACTGGCGAAAACTACGACACTATTGTTATTGACCCAAACACTGGGAAGCAAATTCGATATTTAATAAAAAACGACGACGAGGACTGGATTGATAATACCGACATCTCGAGAGACGGCAATATCGTGCTGGCCTCGATCTCAAACGACAGTTCAACCGTCGTTCGCCTCATCGATACTCAGACAGGCCAGAGGGTCGACAGTAAAACTAAATCGGATAGCCATTGCTTCCCCGAGTTCGTCGATAACGACCAAAAAATCGTTGTGGACTATTCCGATGCCGAAGACCCCACGAAGATGCACATCGACATCTACAAGTCGAATATCCACTATAGCCCGATCGAGAAACTCATCTTCTTTGCCCAGGACAACATGCCAATCATTGTTGGCGGTGGGATTGCGGCTGTCCTGATGATCATCGGCGGCATCGCAGTCGTTTGCATCCGTCGCAAAAAGCGCGCCGCAGCTCAAACAAGCATCGCTGGCACCGCACCCAAAGCAAAGAAGCACAAGCGCGGCCGCCACAAGAAGTATGCCCAGCAGGAACAGGTCGCTCAACAGTCTTCTGCTGGTTCAGCATTTGATACACAATGGCAATCATCAGGGGAGCCCCTCACAGACATTCCCCAGCAGCCGGTCGCATCTTCCGCACCGAAATTCTGCCGCCACTGCGGCTCCCCGCTCGTGCCAGAAGCCAAGTTCTGCCCCAAGTGCGGCCATCCGGTTGAATAGCATCTGACAAGCAAGCCCACAGCCAAATCGGGCCGCCCCTCACGGGACGGCCCTTTTGCTCGGAAGACCAGCGAACGACACTGTCATGAACGAGCGCCAAGTTGTTCGTGACAGATCAGGCGGAAACTGCGTCCCGTTTTGAGGCCTCAAACTGGGTCGCAGTTTCCGATTGAGCCCTGTTCGGGAAAGCGTGTCCCGTTCTGATCCGATATTCTGGGTCGCACTTTCCGCTAGGAGCTCCAACCGGAAAGCGCATCCCAGAATTCAGCCAAATTGTGGGTCGCACTTTCCGGAGCCAAGCCGCGGCGCGCATAAAAAACGGGTGCAGACCGAAGTCTGCACCCGTAAATGTCGATGCCCGAAGGCTTATTTGCGCATCAAGCCGCCGCGCTCGTCGATGGCGTCCCAGAAGGCGCCGGCAAAGCGAGGATCGTTTGCAGCCATGAGGGCGTTGGTGGCCATCCAGCCAGACGGGGTACCGGTATCGTAGCCCGACAGCGGGTCGATGACGACAGCGTACATGGCCTCGCGGTCGAGCGAACGTGCCATGGCGTCGGTCAGCTGGATCTCGCCGCCCTTACCGGCCTGCTGATCGGCCAGCAGGTCCATGACCAGCGGGCTCAGCAGGTAGCGACCGACGATGTACAGGTTGGACGGAGCCGCCTCGGGAGCGGGCTTCTCAACCAGGCCGCCGATGCGCCAAACGGCACCGGGCTCGTCGTCAGCGGCATTCTCAAAGCCCTCGAGAGAGCCCACGCGATCGCCGGCGATGACACCATAGCGGCTGACTTCCTCGGGAGCGCACGCGGCAACGGCGATAACCGAAGCGCCGCCATGCTCCTTGGAAACGGCGAGCATCTTGTCGCAGATATCGCGGTTGGGCACAACATAGTCACCCAGAAGAACCAGGAAGTTCTCCCCTGCCACAGCGTCGGCAGCAGAGCGAATGGCGTGACCGAGGCCCTTGGGCTCGTACTGATAACGGAAGTCGACCGGCATACCGCCCGCATGGGCGACAGCGTCGGCATAAGCGTCCTTGCCGCGCTCGCGCAACAGGTTCTCGAGCGAACGATCGGGCTGGAAGTAGTTCAGCAGCTCGGGCTTGCCGGGAGAAGTGACGATAATGGCATCGTCGACCTCCTCGGGATCGAGCGCCTCCTCGACGACGTACTGGATGACCGGCTTGTCGAGAACCGGCAGCATCTCTTTGGGCGTGCACTTGGTGCCAGGCAGAAAACGCGTGCCAAGACCGGCGGCGGGGATGATTGCCTTCATATTATTCAAGGATCCTTTCGCAGGCGCAGGATGCGCCCTGTGCGTGCGGCATAGCGGCCGCAGACCAAATTGCGATACCGAATTATCTTACCGCTGCTATTTAACGTTAATGCAGGCAAGCGCCATTCTTCAGCAGGTCAACGCAAATTATTGCTCGAGTGGTGCAATTTTATCGCTCAGCGGTAGCGACCCCAACGCACCGCAAACGGCAACAATTTGCATGCCGAGCCAGCAAAATAGAGGGGTCATAACAAAAAAGACGGGGCTCGCAATGCGAACCCCGTCTGCAAAGAAATCTGGCGAGAAAGCCTGATTACTTGAGGGTGACAGCAGCGCCAGCAGCCTCGAGCTTCTCCTTGGCAGCCTCGGCGTCCTCCTTCTTGGCACCCTCGAGAACAGCCTTGGGAGCGCCCTCGACGACCTCCTTGGCCTCCTTCAGGCCAAGGTTGGTGAGCTCACGGACGGCCTTGATGACCTGGATCTTGTTGTCGCCGAAGCCCTCGAGCACGACATCAAACTCGGTCTTCTCCTCGGCCTCAGCAGCGCCAGCAGCGGGAGCGGCGACAACAGCGGCAGGAGCAGCGGCGGAAACGCCGAAGGTGTCCTCGATAGCCTTGACGAGCTCGGAAGCCTCGAGAAGGGTCATTTCCTTAAGAGCATCGATGATCTCATCGGTGGTAAGCTTAGCCATTTCTAAGTCCTTTCGGTTTTCGTGTCTGTGCACGGAGATCAGTTAAAACACGGCGCGAATGCGCCAGGGGTGCGGCGTTGCCGCCGCGGGTGAAAACAGCGACTAGGCTGCCTTCTGCTCGGAGACCTGCTGGATCGAACGAGCGAGACCAGAGGAAACGCCGTTGACGCAGACAGCGATGTCGCGAGCGAAACCGGAGATGAGACCAGCGATCTGGCCGAGAAGCTGATCCTTGGTGGGCAGCTCGGCGATAGCCTTAACATCATCAGCGGAAACGGCCTTGCCGTCGGAGATACCGCCCTTGATCTCAAGGACGCCCTTGGACTGAGCGGAGAAGTCCTTAAGGGCCTTAGCGGCCTCGACCGGCTCGGACTCGTAGAACACATAAGCGACGGGGCCGGCGAGGATCTCGTCGAGCTCGGGCTGCTCCTGGTTCTTGAGAGCGATCTTGACCAGGTTGTTCTTGTAGACCTTCATCTCGGCGCCGCACTCGCGAAGCTGATGACGCAGCTCCTGAGCCTGCTTAACCGTCAGACCGTTGTAGTTGACGACGAACAGACCGGCGTTCTCGGCGATACGGGACTCGATCTCTGCAACCTTGTCGATTTTGTACTGCTGGGGCATGAATTACACCTCCTCGAATTCTTTCCGGGCACGGTCCGCCACAAGGACGTGACGGGGGCATGTCCAAAAAGAAAGCCCCCGCGCTGCATGAGCGACGGGGGCGAGAAGACATATCTACTCGACCACCTCGGCTGGCGGGATATCCCATTAAGCTCGCAGGCAATGCCCGTTTGCGCCGGCTGTCTCTGGCAGCGGATTCGTGCGTGAACCGAAAGTATTATGGCGGGGACCCCGGCGTCGGTCAACGGAAAACCGGGCTGTACACAATTCCACCATCCGGCCGCGCCGCCGAAGGCCAGGCGCAAGGTTTTCGCTCGGTCAAGTCCTGGCTCGCACGAAGAGCACATTAAGTGCTCTTCGGCTCGTGCGGAATCTACGAAAACCTTGCGCCTGGCCTTCGGCGGCGCGTGCCTGCGTCAACTATGGGGCAGCCCGGTTTTACGTTGGCCGGCACGCCCCACTCATAATGCTTGGGCCGGTGGGCTGATGTGTTGCGTCCCTGAGGACTACAAAGTCGAAATGAAGGTGGACAGGCGGTGGAGGCCTTCGTCCAGGTCTTTGTCGGAGACGCAGTAGCTTAGGCGGATGTGGCCTTCGGTTCCGAAGCAGTTTCCGGGGACTAGGGCTACGTTTGCCTCTTTGATGGCTTTGATGCAGAAGTCTTCGCTGGTTAGGCCGAATTGTTTGATGCTCGGGAAGGTATAGAAGGCTCCCGCCGGTTCAACTACGTCGAGGCCCATGGCGTTTAAGGCCGCGAGCACGCGTTTGCGGCGGGCTCGGTAGACTTCGAGCATGGGCGTGGGGTCGACGGTGAGGGCTCGAGCTGCGGCGTCCATTTCGAAGGAAACGGCGCTCGATACTAGGTATTGGTGGGCCTTTGCGATCTCGGCGATGACGGGGGCTGCCGCCGCGAGCCAGCCCAAGCGCCAGCCGGTCATGGCCCAAGGTTTGGAGAAGCTCTCGATAACCACTGTCTGCTCGCGTAGCTCCGGGTGGCACCGGGCAAAGCGCTCGTAGCCATCCACATAGACTAGGCGGTTGTATACGTCGTCGCAGACCACGTAGATGCCCGCCTGCTCTGCCACGTGTGCCACGGCGTCGAGCGATGCCGCGTTGAGGATGCAGCCCGTAGGATTGTTGGGCGTGCAGATGACGATGGCCTTGGTCGCCGGCGTCACGCAAGCACGAAGTGCGTCCTCGTCAATCTGGAATTGCGCAGGCTCCGTATCCAAAAAGATCGCCTTGGCGTGGTTGGCCACGACAATGCTTTCGTACAGGCCAAAAGCCGGCGTGGGGATAATGACCTCGTCGCCAGGGTTGAGCATGGCCATAAACGTGGCCGACAGGGCCTCGGTCGCGCCGTCGGTCAGGATGACCTCGTCGGCCGAAAACGTAAGGCCCGCGTCCCCCATGTAGGCAGACAACGCCTCGCGCAGGGCGGGACGGCCGTTGTTGGGCGGATAGTGCGTGTCGCCGCGGTCGAGCGAGGCCGTCACCTCGGCGCTAATCACGTCGGGCGTGGGAAAATCGGGCTCGCCGAGCGCAAGCGCAATGCATCCCGGATGCTGGGCGGCGAGCGCGTTGATCCGGCGGATGCCGGAGGGCTTGAGCGTGGCAAGCGAGGTATTCATGGGCAGACGCATGGCGTTCCTTTCGTAAGGGTTGCACTAGGATAGCGCGGCGGAGCGCCACCAGACGGTGTAACCTAAACGGAAACCAACCGGAAAGGAGGCGGCATGGAGACGACCGCACGCGGCGATGTACCAAAAGCACTGCATAACATCGCGTTTGTCAGTATTCCCGAGAGCGCCGATCTTGAGTTTTTGCTCTGGGACCTGCAGGATGCCATCGCCGCCTATGCTCAGCTTTCCGGCACCGCGCTCCCCCGCCCGATCGATTTGGAGGCGGATGATGCCGGTGTAGTCGATGGCATGGTGCTCGCTGTTGATGATGCATTTGATGATGAGGCGATGATCGCTGTCGAGCAGATACTCGATCGCCTTAGGAATACAGAGACACGCATCTATGTCGTCGTCCAGGCCGCGTCCAAAAACAACAAGCAGGCGGACGAAGTCCTCGACCGCCTGTATCGGGCATGTATTCTACGTGACCTGCCATGGTGCGACGGCGTTGTCATCTGTGCCGGCAGCGGTATCGCAGCACTTCGCCATTCCCCACGCATGGGCCTCTTGCGCCGACCATTTTCGGAAGCGATGGATAAGCTTGTGGGCGCTGTGCGCATGGGCTGCTCCATTGAGCATGCGCAGCTGCTTGGCGGTGGCAATGCCGAAAGCGTCGATGCCGACGGCATGGTGCGCGCCAAGCCCGCGCCGCCCGCACCGATCTGGCATGCCATCATGAAATGCCTCGGCACCCGCGCCCAATCAGATATCTAAATTACAGCGCGCCCCAATCAACGGCCTCGCGCCAGCGCTCGACAAGGCGCTCCAGGCGCCATGCCGCATTGGCGGGACTTGTCGACGGCAGAACGATGGCCGGCAGCCCGGTGCGTTCTAGTAGATAGCGCTTGTAGAGCCGACCTGCCGTGCCGCCGTTACAGACAACGACCTCGATAGGAGCCGCGCCGGTAATACGCTCGGCATGCGCCGGAACGACGTTTTTGATGCTCGCGTCACTCGAGCCCTTGATGTCACAGCTCTCGATCACGTCCCACAGGGCCACGCCGCCGTTCAGCAGCATGGCCCGCTTGGCGGCAATGGAGGCATCGAGCGTCGCGGGCTCACCGCTTGCCAAAGGATCGCCCTCGTTGGGCGGCACAGGCACGCCGAGGCACGCGGCCATCACGCGCCAAAAGCGGTTCTGCGGATTGCCGTAGTAGAAGGCATTGGCACGCGAGAGCACCGAGGGAAACGAGCCCAACACCAAAACGCGCGAGCGCTCGTCGAACACGGGTTCAAACCCATGCTCAATATGTTGATAGCCCTCGTCGGACGCAGCCATGAATTAGGCCCTCAGCAGATAACGCACCTCATAGGGCGCAAGTTCAAGGGAGCCCGGCAGCTCGACCGTGGGCGCACCGTCGGCAAGCAGGTCGACGAAGGAGCCGTTGAGTTCGCCGGCTCCAAAGGCATAGGGCTCGTTCACGGCATTGACCGCCACAAGCACCGTCGCGTCGTCGCAGGCGCGCTCAAACAGCAGCTGCTTATTCTGGATCACCACGTTGCGATAGGCACCGTAGTTGAGAGCTCGTGCCGCCGCACCGTCTGTCGAGTGCAGGTGCGCGAGCTGCTTGATGAAGGCCGTCAGCTCGTTGGGCGCAGGCTCATCGAGCGCTGGACGTAGCGCCCAATCGCCATCGGGGCCGCCCTTTTCGCCGGCAATCCCCCACTCGCTGCCGTAGTAGACGCACGGAATGCCCGGCATGCCAAAGAGCATGCCGTAGGCGGGGCGCAGGCAGGACTTGTCGGTAAGGATGCTCGCCAGGCGCGGCACATCGTGGTTGTCGACAAACGACAGCAGATGCTTGCCGCGGTAGATGCACCACGGGTCACCGCCAAACTGACGGCGCAACGAATGGGCGATCTCGAACATGTTGACCGAGTTAAAGCTGGAGTACAGGCCCTTGTAACACTCGTAATTAGTGCAGGAATCGAGCATCTCGTCGTTGACGATTTGGTTGTAGTCGCCGTGGAGCGTCTCGCCGATCAGCACAAAGTCGGGCTTGAGCTCACGGGTAAAGGAGTGTAGGCGGCGCATAAAGTCGCGGTCGAGCATGTAGGCGACGTCCAGGCGCAGCCCGTCGACGCCAAAGACTTCGGCCCAGCGACGCACGGACTCAAGCAGGTAATCAACCACGGCGGGGTTTTGCAGGTTGAGCTTCACAAGCTCAAAATGGCCCTCCCAGCCCTCGTACCAAAAGCCGTCGCCGTAGCACGAGTCGCCGTCGAAGCTGATGTGGAACCAGTCCTTGTACGGCGAATCCCACTTGCGCTCCTGCACATCGCGGAAGGCCCAAAAGCCGCGACCGACGTGGTTGAAGACGGCATCGAGCACCACGTGGATGCCGTGGGCATGCAGCGTCTCGCACACGGCGGCAAAGTCGGCATCCCCACCCAGGCGGCGGTCTATATGGCGCAGGCTGCGCGTGTCGTAGCCATGACTATCGGACTCGAGCGGCGGGTTGATGAGCACGGCGCCAACGCCGAGTTCCTGCAGGTAGTCGGCCCATTGGGCGATCTTCATGATGGGGGCATCGGGGCTAGCTGTGGCATCGGCGGCCTGGGCGAGCTCATCCTCGGCAACGGGGGCGGCGTTTTCGCGCGGAGCTCCGCAAAAGCCCAGCGGATAGATCTGATAGAACGTCGTCTCGTATGCCCACATAGCAACCTCCCGGTAAGCGCAACACAACGACATCCATTGTATGCCCGGCTTGTATCCTCTTCCCCAAAATAAGTTGCGGTGGAATAGTTCCTGCTTGGGCCTTCAGAAGCCTTAAACAGGAACTATTCCACCGCAACTGATGAGGGAACGTGATTAGGCGATAGGCTTTGCGCGGCGAATGGCCGGGAACATTACCGTGATGGCGAGGATGACGCCCACGGCGGCGATTGCGCCACCCACGAAGCCGATCCAGGCAATACCTGGGCCCGAAACCACGGCTCCGCCGATCGCGGTACCCGTGCCAATGCCCAGATTGAACAGGCCCGAGAAGATCGACATGGCGACGGCCGACGAGTCCGCCGGCGTGTGCTTGATGAGCTCGGCCTGAAACGCCACGTTAAAGGCCGTGGCGCAGCAGCCCCATAGTGCGCAAACAGCGAGAACCGCAGCGAGCGACGATGCGGCCGGGCCCATGAGCAGCAGGGCCACCGGCACGCCGGAGAGCGTAATCGCGAGAAACGGGAACCGGTGCCCATCGAACAGCCGGCCGAACAGCCAGCTTCCGAGCAGACCAGAGCAGCCGAACGCCGTCAGCGTCATGGTGATGGCGCTTGCGTCGACATGCGCGACCTGAGCCAGGAAAGGCTCGATATAGCTATAGCCCGCGTAATAGCCGGTCGCCATGAACACCGTGACCACATAGAGCGCGATGAGGAACGGGTTCTTGATCAGCTCGGGCAGCTGCTTGAGCGTAAAACGCTCGCCCGCTGGCATGGTGGGGAACACCGTGGCCTGGTAGACGACCGCGACAGCAGACAGCGCTCCGACCACGGCAAACGTCATGCGCCAGCCCACGGCCAGGCCAATGGCACGGCCGAGCGGCAGGCCGAAGATCTGTGCGATGGAAGAGCCCGTGGCGATCATGCTGATAGCGAGCGCCCCATGGCGCGTGTCAACCAGGCGCGACGCCATGATCGAGGCGACCGACCAGAACACGGCGTGCGCGCAAGCGACCACCAGGCGCGCGCAGACCAGGATGGGATAAGTCGGCGCCACAGCGGACAGAAACTGGCCCAACGAAAACACGGCCAGCACGCCCAGCAACATCCGCTTGAACTCAAAGCGCGAAGCGAACACCATGAGCGGCAACGACAGCAGCATGACGCCCCAGGCATAGACCGAGATCATGATGCCCGCCTGGGCCTCGGTGAGCGAGAACGACGTGGCGATATCAGTCAAAAGGCCGATGGGCATAAACTCCGACGTGTTGAACACGAACGCACAGCAGGTGAGCCCGACGAGCGGGAGCCACTGCCTGAGCGTGATGCCGTCTTGCCTTGCCTGACTCATATATAACGTCTCCAATCATTTTGAGCGGAGGCGATTATATAGCAACGGCCCCGCATCCGTCAGCAACAGATGCGGGGCCGAAAACAATTCGATACACAGAGGTTGCACCGTCAATAAATAACTAAGCCAACCCCAGCAATATGCCCGCCGAATGCACGACAAACGCTACGATCCAGGCGACCGTCACCTGAAACGCGAATACGGCAACGGCGTAGCGCGCGCCCAGCTCGCTCTTGACGGCGCCGATCGCAGCCACGCACGGCGGGTACAGCAACGTAAAGACCAGGAACACATAGGCAGTAAACGGCGAAAACATGGTCGACAGTGCCGCGGGCGAGGTCGCGCCCAAAAGTACCGTGAGGGTCGAGATGACACTCTCCTTGGCGATAAGTCCGGTGACGAGCGCCGTGGATGCACGCCAGTCGCCAAACCCAAGCGGCGTCAGCGCCGGCGCGATGATGCTGCCGAGGCCCGCAAGCAGACTCTGCGACTGATCGGCGACCACATTAAAGCGGATATCGAACGTCTGAAGGAACCAGATGACCACGGTAGCGGCAAAGATAATGGTAAAGGCCTTGGTAATAAAATCCTTGGCTTTATCCCATGCCAGCATCACTGTCGTCTTGACGCTCGGCAGGCGGTAATTGGGGAGCTCCATGATAAACGGCACCGGGTCGCCCTTAAATGCCGTGCGGTTGAGCACCAAAGCTGCGATACAGCCAACCGCAATACCAATCAGATAGAGCGAGACCATGGCGGGAACTGTCGCCTGCGGGAAGAATGCTCCGCACAGCAGACCGTAGACCGGCAACTTGGCCGAGCAGCTCATGAACGGCGTAAGCATGACCGTCATCTTGCGGTCGTGCTCGGATGGGAGCGTACGGGTCGACATGATAGCCGGCACGGTGCAGCCAAAACCGACGAGCATAGGCACGAAGCTACGGCCCGACAGGCCAAAGCGACGCAACACCTTATCCATGACAAAGGCCACGCGCGCCATGTAGCCGGAGTCTTCCAGAATGGAGAGGAACAAGAAGAGCACGACGATAATCGGCAGGAAGGTCAGCACGCTGCCCACACCCGTAAGCACGCCGTCGACAGCCAGCGAGCGCACCACGTCGTTGGTACCGAACGCCTTGAGGCCCGCATCGGCCGAGGCGATGATGGCAGCGATACCGTCCTCCATGAGTCCCTGCAACGCCGCGCCGATCACGCCAAACGTCAGCCAAAAGACGAGGCCCATGATCACCAAAAACGCCGGAATGGCTGTGTAACGACCCGTCAGGATGCGGTCAATCTTGACGGAGCGCACGTGCTCGCGGCTCTCGTGCGGCTTGACGACGCAGCGCCCACACACGTCGCCGATGAAGCTAAAGCGCATATCGGCCAGCGCGGACAGACGGTCGGTGCCGGCCTCGCCCTCCATCTGGGTAATGATGTGCTCGATGGCATCAAGCTCGTTACGGTCCAGGTGAAGCGCCTCGGTTACCAGCTCGTCGCCCTCAACCAGCTTGGTCGCCGCGAAACGCACGGGAATGTGCGCCGTCGCGGCATGGTCCTCGATAAGGTTGGCGATGCCGTGGATGCAGCGATGCAGCGCGCCGCCGTCCGGACCATCGGGTGCGCAAAAGTCCAAGCGGCCGGGACGTTCGCGGAACCGCGCGACGTGCAAGGCATGATCCACCAGCTCGCCGATACCCTCGTTGCGGGCAGCGCTAATGGGGACAACCGGCACGCCCAGCAGGCTCTCGAGCAGATTGACGTCCACGGCGCCGCCGTTGGTCGTCACCTCGTCCATCATGTTGAGCGCGATGACCATGGGGCGATCGAGCTCCATAAGCTGCAGCGTCAGGTACAGGTTACGCTCGATGTTGGTAGCGTCGATGATGTCGATGATGGCATCGGGGTTTTCGTCAAGGATGAATTGACGGCTCACGATCTCCTCGCCCGTGTACGGCGACAGCGAATAGATGCCAGGCAGGTCGGTGACACTCGCCTCGGGATGGTTGCGGATAGTGCCATCTTTGCGGTCGACCGTCACGCCGGGAAAGTTACCGACGTGTTGGTTGGAGCCCGTCAGCTGGTTGAACAGCGTGGTCTTGCCGCAGTTTTGGTTGCCAGCGAGGGCAAAATGCAGCGGCGCGCCCTCGGGCACGGCCGTCTTTGCCGCGCGGGGCGAATACGTCCCCTCGCCGAGCGCCGGGTGCTCCGTCGTGCCGATTGCGGCGTTAGCGCGCGGACCTGTATCTGTGTCGTGGACATCTACGAGCTCAATGCGAGCGGCATCGTCCTTGCGCAGCGTCAACTCGTAGCCACGCAGGCGAATCTCGAGCGGGTCGCCCATGGGGGCGTACTTCATCATGGTGACTTCGGTGCCCGGCGTTAGGCCCATGTCCAAAATATGTTGTCGGAGTGCCTGGTCGTCCGATGCCACCGATGCGACAACGGCGTCCTTTCCAATCTCGAGCGTATCGAGCTTCACGTCCGTGTTCCTCCCCCGGCGCCCACAGGGCGTTGTATTTTGTTTACCATGGCTAACCGTTTGCCATGGCTAACCAATTTATCCATGCATGATAGCGCGAACATGCAACGATGTTCAATCGACAGATCGGTGCAATGGGGACAGGTCGCTTTGCCCAATAGATGCGATGCGGAACAACCAGGCGCGGGAGGGGATTCCGGGACACGGTTTCCCAGACGGCACCCTTTCGGAAACCGCACCCCACTATTCAGGCGAATTCCGGGATGCAGTTTCCCGATGGGGGCTCCTGGGGAAACTGCATCCCACTCCGAAACGCTAAAACGGGATGGGCTTTCCGACTGAGGTCTCTAGCGGAAACTGCGTCCCGGAATAGGCGCTCGGAACGGGATACGGCTTCCCCGGACGAGAGCCCGGCAATGTTGCGCAACAAAGGGCGCAAGTCCGCGCATAGGATAGAGGCGGATGAGGATGCGCCCGGTATTCGCGCGGGCGCCGATCGAGGGGAGTCTGCACATGTTCTGCCGAAATTGCGGGTCGAAGGTCGAGGACGGGACCAGGTTCTGCCCCGTGTGCGGAGAGCCCGTCGCTGACGAATATGAACCCCCGGCCGAATCGCAGGGCGGCTTTCAATCCGCCCCGGCAGCCGAGGCGCAGCCAACTACACCGGCGCCGGCGAAGGCCAAGCGCTCAAAGAGACCCCTCATGATCGCCGCCGTCGTGGCCGCGCTGCTCGCCGCGGGCGGCGGCGCCGGCTACTACTTCGGCGTCTACGCCCCCGAGCAGGCTCGACAGGCGGCCGAACAGGAGGCGCTCGCGGCGAAGCACGCCGTGCGCTTTAGCGTCTCGGCCCAGGGCTGGGACACCTCGGCGGGAGCGAGCAGGCTGCCGGTTCATATTACGGGCAAGGAGGAGCGTGGCAAGAAGGTCGACGCCGTGCGCTACGTGGACAGCGACGGCGAGGGCGTCGAGCTCCGCTGCGGAAGCTACGAGGTCGAGGTCGCCGCCTCCCCCATCGCCGCCGACGGCACGATCTACGCCGTCCCCGCCGACAAGCTCGACATCAAGCTGGGCGAAAAGGCCGCCGAGAAGAAGACCATTGACGCGGGCGACGTGGCGCTGGAGCCGATCGAGGCGCCCGAAGTGACCGACGACCAGATCGCCGCGGCAAAGAAGTACGCCGAGGAGGACGAGGGCGCCAAGAAGGCCGGCTTCAATATTGACGCCGATGCGCTCGCGACCGCCGCGACCAAGCGCCGCGACGACGCCGTGGTGGCAAAGCAGGCCGAGGAGGAGGCAAGGCGCCAGGCGGAGGAAGAGGCCAAGAAAGCCGAGGAGGCAAGGCAGGCAAGGACGTTTGAAACCGACTACTTTACAATGGTCCTCCCCGACTGGTTCCCCATGGATTGGTTGAAATTCGAAACGACGTCCGACACCCTTACCGCCAATGACGTTACAGCGCAAGATGTTGCCTCGAAAGCGAACTTTACGGTATACGCAACCGATGGATCGCCGCACGGCGCAGAGACCGCCTTCTCTAAGACGATTGGAAAGACGTCATCGGGCAAGACTGTAGTGCTGTCCGGCGGACCTTACTGGGGATATGTCCAGGATGGATACCGCCCGCTTGGGATCAATTATGATTTCACGGGAGAAACGTACTGCGATCTCCTCGCATCCTGCATTACGCTGAAATAGCCGACTACCGCCACCCAAAATGATCCGCTTTCCTCCGTAGCATGCGAATCATACAGGGAGTGTCCCAGGGTGCCGGCACTTAAGGAACGTCCCCAGCTGCCGGAAGCCGATATTTTGCCGCTCTGCCAGAATTCTGGCTCGAAACGGGATATGGTTTCCCAAACAAGCCTCTTGCGGAAAATGCAACCCGGAATCCCCGCCCGAAACGGGACGCACTTTCCCAGTCGAGGCCCTATGGGAAACTGCATCCCGGAATCCGCGCCCAAACCGGGACGCAGTTTCCGGACGGGGCATCAAAGACAAAGTTGCGGTGGAATAGTTCCTGCTTAGGCTGGTTGAGGCCTTAAATAGGAACTATTTCACCGCAAGTTATTGAGGGGATGTCCGTCCTCTTACAGATGGCGCTCCAGGAAGCGGAAGGCTAGGCGAATCCAGGGACGGACGGAAACCTGCTTGTCCTCGTTGTCGACCGCGGTATTGGCGTTGCCGAGCGAAAGGCCGTGGCCACCCTGGTCAAAGACGTGCATCTCGCATGCAACGCCCTCCTCGGCCATGCGCTGCGCAAACGGGTAGACCTGCGCGACCGGCGCCGTCTTGTCGTCCGAAACGCCCCACACAAAGGTCGGGGGCATCTGGCGCGAAACGTGCGTGGTAGGGCAAATGTCGGTCAAGTGCTCATCGGTCGCCTCGCCGCCCGTCACCATCGACAGATAGTCGTTGAGCAAATCGCGCCCCGTCTTGCCACCCGTCTTGGGCACGCGCAGGTCGATGCGCGGGTCGCGCGTCTGCATATCGCGCACATAGGCAAGGTCAAGCAACGGATAGCCCAGCACCACGGCGTCGGGACGAATATCCTCCGGACGAGCCCCGGCAAGGCCCGCGAAGGGTCCGGTCTTCCACTGCGTTGCCAACGAGGCGCAAATCATGCCGCCCGCCGAGAAGCCCACGATGCACACGCGCTTGGGATCGACATGCCACTCGTCGGCGTTGGCGCGCACGGTAGCGATCATCTTGGCGAGGTCCGCCTGCGGGTGTGGAAAGCTCACGTCGCCCGTGGCGCTCGTCACATAGTTGAGCACAAAGGCCTGGTAGCCACGGTCCAAAAATGCAAACGCCACCGGGTCCTGCTCGTGCGGAGCGATATGCGTAAACCCGCCTCCGCCGCAGATAATCACCGCGGGGCGGCGGCCATTGGGCTTGTCGGGCAGCGGCTCGGCACCCAGATACGTAAACGTCGCCGGATAATCCTCGGTCGGTTCCTCGCCCCACAGCGCATGGTTCTCAATAATCATAGGTGCTCCTTCCGTGCGATTCGTGCGCACTCGTTTTTCGCACCTTAGCGTACCCCACTTGAGCCCGCGGCGCAGAAACACCCCCGCAATAAGTTGGCCTTCAACTGATATATCACAAAATCGCTGTTCAGAGGTATCGTTAGGCAGCGTAAAATAGGGGCGCTGACCGTGCTGGGAAACACGTACGAAACGTTTCCGGCAAACCACACGCGTGCAACATGCGCGCCTGATACGTTGGAGGCATCTATGGGTCTGCTCGATTCGCTCAAGTCCACGTTCACTTCGTCGGGCGAGGCGTCCGTTCCGCCCGCAGCAAGCTTCGCCACCCGCGAAGGCGTCATCTACGCTCCCGTCAACGGCGTGCTCGTCAATCTGAGTGAGGTTCCCGACGAGACCATCGCCTCGGGCATGCTCGGCCAGGGCTATGGCATCGAGCCCATTACCGGCACCATTTACGCCCCCGCCAACGGCCGTATCGGCGCCACCACCGTCACCAACCACTCCATCGGCATGATCACCGAGGACGGTCTTCGTGTGTTCATCCATGTTGGCCTGGGCACCGTGGAAATGAACGGCAAGGGTTTTGCCCGCTTTGTCGAGATGGGCGATGTGGTCAAGGCCGGCCAGCCGCTCATCAGCTTCGACCGCGACGCCATTAAGGCCGCCGGCCACGAGGACATCGTGACCGTCATCGTCTCTGAGCTCGACCGCCTCAAGAGCATCGACCATGTTGGCGAGTCCGGCACGCTTATCGGTGGCAACCCGCTCGTCAAGCTTGGCGATCCGCTGCTGGTTGCCAAGACCAAGTAGCCGAGCATCATCGCATAAAGGCTCAACCACCCGTG
This sequence comes from uncultured Collinsella sp., assembly GCA_905209765.1. Taxonomy (GTDB): domain Bacteria; phylum Actinomycetota; class Coriobacteriia; order Coriobacteriales; family Coriobacteriaceae; genus Collinsella. The sequence goes on from CAJLUE010000001.1 coordinate 72,094, forward strand.
CATCTTTGCCGCATCTGTGTTGTTGTTTTTGCCTATGTAGAGGTTCTGAAACGTTTCTATATAGGCAGCTGAGCATCAACGCAGGTGCGGCTTTTGCGTAGCGAGACATCGTCCCGCGGCATGTTGTTCAACCGCACGAACCCCCTTCCTTTGTCCGCGCAGAGCGCTAGACTGCTAGGTCGACATTGGAGGAAGATCGATGCAAAACACACCCACGGGCGCCGCACATGCCGCGCCTCAACGCAACCAACGCATCGTCGCGCTCGACGGGCTCCGCGCCCTCGCCATCGCCGGCGTCGTCCTATATCACCTTCGCCCCAGCCGCCTGACCGGCGGTTTTTTGGGCGTTACACTCTTCTTTACGCTGAGTGGCTATCTCGCCACCAAAAGCATTATGCGAGCCACGGCACGCGACGGATTCTCGTATCCGCGCTATATCTGCCGCCGCATTGCGCGCATGATGCCGCCGATCGTCGTGACCATCGCGTTTACCGCCGTCGCCACCTACATCGCGGCCCCGAGCCTACTCCCTAAGGTGCAGCAGGACACCCTGCCATCGGCACTCTTTTTGAGCAACTGGTTCTACATCTTCCGCAACGTCTCGTATTTCGCCGCCGCGGGACTCCCCTCGCCGCTCACGCACCTGTGGTTCTGCGCTGTCACTATGCAGTTCTATCTGGTATGGCCGGTCATCCTTATGGCACTGTGCGGCAAAACCAGGTCGCGCAACACCGCCATCGGCATCACAATCGCATTCGCGCTTGTATCGACGGCAGCCATGGTCCTCATGTTTAATCCCACCGCCGACACATCGCGCGTCTACTACGGAACCGACGCCCGTGCCGCCGAGCTTCTATGCGGAGCCTTAGCCGCCATCGCCGCGCCGCGTCTGCGCGAGATGCTGAGCGGTGACATCCATACCCCCGGCGCCAACAAGGGCATCTCAAAGGTCAACGCGATTTCTATCGCGTGGCTCGTTGCCGTTATAGCCGGCGCACTCATGCTGACCGGAGAGAGCGCTTGGCTCTACCGCGGCGGCTTTTTGCTGTTTGCCCTCGCCACCGGACTCCTCATCATCTGCGTGCAGAATACGGAGTGCATCGTGCGTCGTCTGTTGTCGGTCAAGCCGCTCGTCTGGCTGGGCCAGCGCTCGTTCTCGGTTTATCTGGTGCACTATCCCCTACTGCTTCTTATGAACCCCGCAACCCGCACTACCCGCATCGCCTGGTGGGAGCAGGTATTACAGCTTGTACTGATTCTTGCGGTAGCCGAGGTTTTCTATCGCCTCGTCGAACGCCCTTGGTCCCACAAGCCGGCCCAACAGGACAGCACGGCAAGAAAACACGTCCTCGCGCCCGCCATGGTGCTCCCCGCGCTTGGCGCCGCATGCGTCGCCGCACTTGCCTTCGCGCCGCTTGACTGGGCAGGCATCGCCACCGCCCGCGCCGAGCAGCTCCGTCCCGAGCTTGCCCAGAACGCGACCTCGTCCCAGGACAACGGAGTCAACGACAAGGGCGCCGAACCCGCATCCGGTAAAGATTCCCAGCCCAACGACACCGCATCCGATGACGCCACCAAGCAAAAACCCAAAGAAGGGCCTATCGCCGAAAAGGTCCCCAAGAACTTGGACTGGAAGAGCTTTACCTACGACGAGGCGACCGGGACCTGCGACGCCCGCGTGCTCATGATCGGCGACTCGGTCACTGCGGGCGCACAGTCCGGCATTCAGGCGGCGCTTCCCAACGCGTACATCGACGGCGTGGTGAGCCGCCAGTTCTATGCCTTCCAGGATGTCTATGCACAGGACAGTGCCAACTACGATCCAAGCGTGGTCATCTGCGCGCTTGGCACCAACGGCCTCATCCGCGACCCCCAGCAGGTGCAGGACGTGATTAATGCCGTGGGCGGAAAGCCCATCTACTTTGTGACCGTGCGCGTGCCGCTCGAGCTGCAGGACCGCAATAACCAGATGATTCGTGACGTCTGCGCCCAAAACGACAACGCCGGCGTCATCGACTGGAACGGTGCCTCAGAGGGCCACAGCGAATACCTCGTCGACGACGGCACACACCTCACCCAGGCGGGAATCGACACCTACGCTGCTCTCATACGCCAAGCCATCTGCGGGCACTAGGCACCGCAAAATCGGCGCTTGCGCGGTGCCCACGTCACGCTCATACATCGAGCTTGACGTTTTGCTACGCCCCCACTCGCGGGTTAGAATGGTTAACTGTTTGGAAATAATCCGTACAACCGTTATGGGAGGATACGTGAACCGCACCAAAATCGCGCAGCTCTATGCCGATGCCGAGTCGCTCGGTGGCCAGACCGTCACCGTTGCCGGCTGGGTCAAGTCCGTCCGCGACATGAAGAACTTTGGCTTCGTTACGCTCAACGACGGCAGCTGCTTCCGCGACCTGCAGGTCGTCATGAACCGCGAGGCGCTCGACAACTACGACGAGATCGCCCATCAAAACGTCTCGGCCGCCCTTATCTGCAGCGGCACCGTTAAGCTGACCCCCGATGCGCCCCAGCCCTTCGAGCTTTCTGCTACCTCCATCGAGGTCGAGGGCGTCAGCGCCCCGGATTACCCGCTGCAGAAGAAGCGTGCCACCGTCGAGTTCCTGCGCACCCAGCAGCACCTGCGCCCGCGCACCAACCTGTTCCGCGCCGTGTTCCGTATCCGCTCTGTCGCGGCTGCCGCCATCCACCGCTTCTTCCAGGAGCAGGGCTTTGTCTACGTCAACACCCCCATCATCACCACGAGTGACTGCGAGGGCGCCGGCGAGATGTTCCGCGTGACCACGCTCGACCCCAAAAACCCGCCCCTCACCGAGTCCGGCGAGGTCGACTGGAGCCAGGACTTCTTTGGCAAGCATGCGAGCCTCACCGTGTCCGGCCAGCTCAATGCCGAGAACTTTGCCATGGCCTTTGGCGACGTGTACACCTTTGGCCCCACCTTCCGCGCCGAAAACTCCAACACCACGCGCCACGCCGCCGAGTTTTGGATGATTGAGCCCGAGATGGCATTTGCCGACCTCAACGACTACATGGATAACGCCGAGGCCATGCTCAAGTACGTCCTTAAGGACGTCATGGCCACCTGCCCCGACGAGCTCAATATGCTCAACAAGTTTGTGGACAAGGGTCTGCTCGAGCGCCTGGACCATGTCGCTAACTCCGACTTTGCCCGCGTCACCTATACCGAGGCCGTCGAGATCCTGGAGCAGGCAGTTGCTGCGGGCCACAAGTTCGACTACCCCGTCAGCTGGGGCATCGACCTGCAGACCGAGCACGAGCGCTTCCTAACCGAGGAGCACTTTAAGCGCCCGACCTTCGTAACCGACTACCCGGCAGAGATCAAGGCCTTCTACATGCGCATGAACGACGACGGCAAGACCGTCGCCGCCGCCGACTGCCTGGTTCCCGGTATCGGCGAGATTATCGGCGGCTCCCAGCGCGAGGAGCGTCTGGATCTGCTCGAGGCCCGCATCAAGGACCTGGGTATGAATCCCGAGCAGTACAAGTACTACCTTGACCTGCGCCGCTACGGTTCCTGCAAGCACGCCGGCTACGGTCTGGGCTTCGAGCGCTTGGTGATGTACCTCACCGGCGTGGGCAACATCCGCGACGTCCTGCCGCACCCGCGCACCGTAGGCAACGCCGACTTCTAATCGCCATAGCGCCACCAAACGCGTTCCAGTGCATCACGCCAGCGCCTCTCGACATCTGCCGAGAGGCGCTTTTTTCAACAGCATCCGTCAAGCTTTTGGCAAGGTTTTGGTCAGTTAGGCAGGGTTGTTGAAAACTCGACCCGCCGTTTGCCGACGGCTACTGACCGCCCAGAGCGCCCTGCACCCCTGGGAAAGCCACGCATCCTAGGCTCCATACCGTCGCCACCCAAAACGGAAAGGACGTGGGCACTATGACCGAAGCCGTTGTTGAAAACTACGAGACCACGACCAGGGGCTCCGCCTCGATGGCAGCCTATCGCGCCGTACGCATCCTGCAGCTCTTGAGCGAGAACACCGGCGAGGACAAGGCGCTGCTTTCCGACGAGCTGGTCGAGCTCCTCGCCCATCCCGACGACCCCACCCGCATGCCCATCTCGGCGGCACGCCGCAGCATCTATACCTCGATATCTGCACTTCGTCACGCCGGATACGAAATCGACTATAAGCGCGGCGTGGGCTATCGGCTCCTCACCCGCCCGCTTGCTGACGAAGAGATCATACGGCTCCACGGCATGGTCATGCGCAACCGATCGACGCCCATAGCCATTCGAAAGAGCATGGCGCAGCACCTGGTCGCCATGGCGAGCGCCGATGTTCGCGACTATCTCGATATGCCCGAACCGGCACCGGCCGCCAACGACGCACCCGTCAAGACAACGCGTCCGTACGCCAAGCGTATCGACACGTGCGAACTCGTCGAACAGGCCATCGACCATGGAACAACTGTCAGCTTTGATATCTCAAACGTCCTGACCCGAGGCGAAATCGAGGTGGTGCGGATGACGGTCCGGCCCTTTGCCATCAGGCAACGCGATGGCGTCTCGTATCTGCTGGGAACGGTCTACGACACCCGAGGCGCCGACGACACCCTGCGCACCGTTGAGGTCAGCCGCATGAGAAACGTCAGCACGCGTTTGCTCGACGGCAAGAAACTCTTTGCCGCGCTAGACGAAGAAGACAGCCCCGCGCCCGCAGCGTAAGCCCCGTTACCGTCCGTCGTTCCTCAGCACCGCCCATCCAGTTCAGTATTAAAAAACCCGCCAGGTTATTGTAAAAACGGACATCGGCGTTACTATAGTCCCACTTGCACTTTTTCCTAGTGCAGTGTTTCCAGCCATTTTTATACTGGGGGTAATGATATGAAGGACATCACCATCAGCCGCAGGAGCCTTCTTGTCTCCGCTGGCCTGCTCGCGCTCGCTCCGCTCGCCGGATGCGGCGGCAACTCTGGTTCCGGCTCCGCTGCCGCCGGTTCCGACTACACCATCGGCGTTCTGCAGCTCACCGAGCACTCCGCGCTCGATGCCGCCAACGACGGCTTCGTCAAGGCCATCAAGAAGAGCGGCCTCAAGGTCAAGATCGACCAGAAGAACGCCCAGAACGACCAGTCCACGTGTAAGTCCATTGCCGACAAGTTCGTAGGCGACGGCGTCAACCTGATCTATGCCATCGCTACGCCCGCCGCGCAGGCTGCCGCCGGCGCCACCGCCGATATCCCCATCGTTGGCTGCGCCATCACCGACTACGCCGCTTCCGGCCTGGTCCAGGACAACGACAAACCCGGCACCAACGTCACGGGCGCTTCCGACCTCACCCCGGTCGCCGAGCAGCTCGAGATGATGCAGAAGGTCCTGCCCGACGTTAAGAGGGTCGGCCTGCTCTACTGCACCGCCGAATCCAACTCCGACGTCCAGATCAAGGCCGCCAAGAAGGAGCTCGACAAGCTGGGCCTCGAGTACACCGACTTCACCGTCTCGAGCTCCAACGAGATTCAGTCCGTTGTCGAGTCTGCCGTGGGCAAGGTCGACGCGCTGTACTCCCCCACCGACAACACCATCGCCGCGGGTGCTTCGCAGGTCGGCCAGATCTGCAAGGAGAACAAGCTCCCCTTCGTGACCGGCGAGGAGGGCATGTGCAAGGCCGGCGGCGTGTTCACCCTCTCCATCAACTACGAGGACCTGGGCTACGCCGCGGGCGAGATGGCCGTCAAGATCTTGAAGGGCGAGGCCAAGCCCGAGGATATGCCTATCAAACACCTCTCGAGCAAGGACCTGGTCGTCGTCAAGAACGACGAGATGGCCGAGGCCCTGGGCATCGACCTCTCCGCTCTGGACGCATAGCGTCATGCGTGGCGATGTGCCTAGGGGCCATACTCGAGCCGTTGCCGTGCTATTCAATATCTGAGCCACAGGGGCGGACGCCAAAGACCGGCGTTCGCCCTGCTTGTTACGGATGAGACAAAACATCCGGCCGCAGCTCTTTTATGCATTGTTACCGCTATTATGGAAAATCACGTGTCCACCCTATCCTAGGAGGTATGAAGCATGCTCATTGCATTGCAGGGCGCCGTTTCGCAGGGCGTCCTCTGGGGCATCATGGTGCTCGGCGTGTTTATCACGTTCCGCCTGCTCGACATCCCCGATATGACCTGCGACGGCAGCTTTGCCCTCGGCGGCTGTGTTTGCGCCGTGCTCATCGTCAACAATAACGTCGACCCCTTGCTCGCCGTGCTGGCCGGCATGTGCGCCGGTGCCATCGCCGGCGCCGTCACGGGCATCTTGACCACCGTCTTTGAGATTCCCGCAATCCTCGCCGGAATCCTTACGCAGATCAGTCTGTGGTCCATCAATCTGCGCATCATGGGCAAATCCAACACACCCATCCTTGCCAAGGGCACCATCTTCTCGTCTGTCAGCAACATGACGGGCCTGCCGCAGTCCACCGTTGCCATTATCCTGGGCATTGCGCTGGCCGTGGCCATCGTCGCCATCCTGTACTGGTTCTTTGGCACCGAGATCGGCTCGGCGCTGCGTGCCACCGGCAACAACGAGTACATGATCCGCGCCCTGGGCGTTAACACCAGCACCACCAAGATGATCGCCCTCGTGCTCTCCAACGCCCTCATCGGCCTTGCCGGCGCGCTCATCTGCCAGAGCCAGAAGTATGCCGATATCGGTATGGGCACCGGCGCCATCGTCATCGGCCTTGCCGCTATCGTCATCGGCGAGGTGCTCGGCCGCCTGCTGCCCGGCGGTCTGACGCAGTTCTCCGTCCGCCTGGCCTCTGCCGTCTTTGGCTCCGTGGTCTACTTCCTCATCCGCGCCATCGTGCTGCAGCTGGGTATGGATGCCAACGACATGAAGCTGCTCTCCGCCGTGATCGTTGCCGTGGCCCTGTGCGTGCCCGTGGTTTGGGAGCGCTACAAGCTCCGCAGCTCCTATACGAGGGGAGATGAGGCAGATGCTTAAGCTCTCGCACGTCAAAAAAACCTTTAACAAGGGCACCGTTACCGAGAAGCGCGCGCTCACCGGCGTCGACCTTACCCTTAACGATGGCGACTTTGTGACCGTGATCGGCGGCAACGGCGCCGGCAAGTCCACGCTGCTCAACATGATTGCCGGCGTGTATCCGCTCGATTCGGGCGTTATCGAGCTCGACGGCACCGACATCTCGCGTCTGAGCGAGTCTCAGCGCGCCAAGTACCTGGGCCGTGTGTTCCAGGACCCCATGCGCGGCACCGCAGCCGACATGCAGATTGCCGAAAACCTAGCCCTCGCCAAGCGTCGCGGTCAGCGTCGCGGTCTTTCGTGGGGCGTCACCAAGGCCGAGAAGGACGAGTACGTTGAGCTGCTCAAGCGCTTGGACCTCGGTCTGGACACGCGCCTCAACGCCAAGGTCGGCCTGCTCTCGGGCGGCCAGCGCCAGGCACTCACCCTGCTGATGGCCACGCTCACCAAGCCGCGCCTGCTGCTGCTCGACGAGCACACAGCGGCCCTCGACCCCAAGACGGCATCGAAGGTGCTCAACCTGACCGAGGAGATCGTCGACGAGAACCACCTGACTACGCTCATGGTCACGCACAACATGAACGACGCCATCCGTCTGGGCAACCGTCTGATCATGATGCACGAGGGTCACGTGATTTACGACGTGGCGGGCGATGAGAAGAAGTCACTCACCGTGGCCGACCTGCTGCAGAAGTTCGAGGAGGTCTCGGGCGGCGAGCTCGCCAACGACCGCATGCTGCTGAGCTAAAACCTGCCAAAAAGGGACAGGTATATTTTGGCAGGTTTTATCTGCGCAAACGTCAAAACCGCCGCAAAGGGACAGGCACCTTTGCGGCGGTTTTCGCATATTATGTCGATAATCCAGCGTCAGCAGGGACCACTGGTCAAGAACTAAGGAAACTGCCTTGAGAAGATCTCTTCCCCGCCGTGCAAACCATGATACCCACCAAGAAGCCCGTCCGAATTTGATCGGACAGGCTTCTTGGTGGGTATCATGGTTGAACGATCATGAGGAGGTTTCCCTACATGGAATTGTTTGAGCCAATTCTTCATTTCTTTGCACAACGATGGGTCCACAACATCATCTGGGCAGGTATCTTGGCCATCGGCACCGCCGTTGCCGCCAAGGTCGCGTCCAAGACCCTACGCCACCTGCTTAACCGCGACGATAACCCACTCCCTTCATCCAGCATTTTCATCAACATCGCGCGCGCCGTCATATGGACAATCGGCGGCAGCTTTATCCTCGACAACTGCTTTGGCATTAACGCAAACGCCCTCGTCGCCGCTCTTGGCGTCGGCGGCATCGCCATCTCGCTCGGCTTTCAGGACACGCTTTCAAACCTCATCGGCGGCATGCAGGTGACGTTTATGGGCATTATCAAACCCGGCGACAATATCGAGGTCGGCGGCGTGTCGGGCGTGGTCCAAGATATCACCTGGCGCCATACGACCATCGAGGACGCCTGCGGGCAGACCATCATCGTCCCCAATTCAAACATCTCCAAGAACACGCTCGTGCATTTGATGCCCTTTGGACGCGTGGCCGTCCCCGTCGCGGTCAAGGACACGTCCAAGTGGGTTTCACTGGATGCGTTGGCAGATGAGCTTACCGACGCCACCAAGGCCGCGGTGCTTCCCATCTCTGGCTTTGACAAGGAGCCGTACGTGCTCTTTAGCGAGATCGGCGACTTTGGCATCAAGGGCAAGATCATCTTTATCGTCAGCGACGATAGCACCACCTTCACGGCGGCCGACGCCTGCATCCGCGCCATCGCCCCCATCATCGCCTAAAACCACCACAAAGGGGACAGGCACCTTCGTGGTGGTTTCGCATCGTGGTACCATGGTTTATATCGTTGTTTAAACGACTAAGGGAGTAGACACCATGGAAGAGGCCTATCGTCAAGCACGCAAGCGCGGCGAGCAAGGACGTCGACGCGCCATCAGCCAAAGCGAGCACCCGTACCTTACGGACCTCGATAGCCTCGTCGCCCAGCTCCCCTTGGGTCAGCGAGAGAACGTCGGCCTAAGGGACATTCCGCTCGAAATGGTCGTCGGCACGGTTACCAAGGGCCGTCAGTCTGCCTTTTCGTGCAACTTTATGCCCCTGTTGCCATTTAACACCGAGTTCGCCCGCAAGTGGTCCAACCTCTACGACATCCAGGTGACCGAGGGCTATCGCGACCCCATCATCGTCACCGAGTTCATGCATCGGTTTTACGTCCAGGAGGGCAACAAGCGCGTCAGCGTCCTCAAATTTCTGGACGCCCCGACGGTTTCGGCCAAGGTCACCCGTCTCTACCCCGGCACATGGGATTCCGTCGAAAGCCGCCTGTACGGCGAGTTCTGCGCGTTTTGGCGCGTCTGCCCCCTATACGAGATCGAGTTCTCACGTGAGGGAAGCTACGAAACGCTCGCCAAGATGCTCGGTCAGAACCTTGTCGAAAAGTGGCCGCAGAAAAAGGTCGACTACCTGCGCCACACCTTCCTACTCTTTAAGCGCGCCTACCTTCGCGCGGGCGGCGACCATCTGGACATTACGCCCGCCGACGCCATGCTCGTCTACCTCAATGTGTACAACCAGGACCGCCTGCTGGATACGCCGACGGATATCGTCGTAAACCGCCTATGCAAGATTTGGCGCGAGCTGGTCATTGCCGGCAAAAATGACGAGGAGAAGGTCGATCTTGTCGAGGCGCCGAGTGTCGATGAGGAAGAGGCGCCCGCCAAGTCCACCTCCAGCGTGCTCAACTTCTTTATGGGCAAGACCGTCTATTCGGCGGCCAACCCCCTGCGCATCGCCTTTATCCATGAATTCCCCTGTGCCACGTCGAGCTGGGACAGTCTGCACGACCAAGGGCGTCAGTATCTCGACGAGCACCTTGGCGGTATCGTACGCACCGAGGCGTTCGAGGACTGCCACGATCCGGACGTGTTCTACGCCGCTGTGGAAACGGCTGTCAAACATGGAAATAACGTCATCTTCTCGACCTCGCACCGTCTGATGGAATATACGCTCAGGGCCGCCGTCGAGTATCCCCAGATGCGATTCCTCAACTGCTCTATCGGCCTTCCCCACCAAAGCGTGCGCTCGTATTTTGGAAAGATGTACGAGGCCAAGTTCCTCCTGGGCTCCCTTGCCGCCAGCATGGCGGACAACCACCGCATCGGTTATCATGCGTCGGTCTTTGCGTCGGGCGCGCTTAGCGAGATCAACGCCTTTGCCATCGGCGCCTCGTTGCTCGACCCTCGCGCGCAGGTAATCCTCACCTGGGGCGATGTGCCCGCCGGCGGCCTTGCCGAGGCCATGTACCGCGAAGGCGTGAGCGTCATGACCAGCGCCGACATGTCAAAGTCGCTCGAAGACCCCACGGCCTACGGACTTCACCGCCTGGTCGATGGCAAGGTCGTCGGCATTGCCATGCCGGTATGGAACTGGGGCCGTTACTACGAGCTTATCGTGCGGAGCCTGCTGCATGGCACCTGGGATGAGACCAGTGACGACAGCCAGGTTCGCGCCGTCAACTACTGGTATGGCATGAGCTCGGGCGTCATCGACATTCGCTACGCTCCGGGCCTGCCCTATCAGACGCGCAAGCTCGTTCAGCTGCTCCGCAATGGCATCGTCGAGGGTTCCATCAATCCATTTGGCGGCGAGCTCCATAGCCAAGACGGCGTGGTGCAGATCGAGGGCTTTCCCCCGCTGCCGAGCACGCAAATCGTCGAGATGGACTGGCTGGCCGACAACGTGGTAGGCGCCATTCCGCAGCCCAACGATGAGCCGAAAGTCCGCGCCCTATGAAGATCCTTGCCGTAGCCGATACCGAAGAGCGATGCCTATGGGAATGCTTTCGCAAGGAACGCTTTGAGGGTGTTGACCTGATTTTGTCAGCTGGCGATCTGGACCCGGACTATCTTGAGTTTTTGGTCACCGTCATCAACAAGCCGCTCATCTACGTGCGCGGCAACCACGATGACCGCTATGCACGTCATGCACCGGGTGGATGCATCTGCGTCGAAGACACCGTGTACGTGTATCGCGGCGTCCGCATTGCGGGGCTTGGCGGCTCCATGCGCTATCGAGACGGTGCCAACATGTACACCGAGCGCGAGATGGCCAAGCGCATGCGCAAGCTGTCGCGTAAAATCAGGATGGTCGGCGGCTGCGACATCTTGCTCACCCATGCACCCGCCGCCGGCGTGGGCGACCTGGATGATCTGCCACATCGAGGATTCGAATGCTTTAACACAGCGCTCGAGTCCTGGAATCCCGACTACATGGTGCACGGGCATGTGCACCAATGCTATAGCCACGACTTTCAGCGTGAGCGTCGGCATGCATGCGGGGCAACAATCATCAACGCCTGCGGCTATACGCAGTTTGAACTTGACGAAGCGCACTACCCCATCCGTGGCTGGCAGGCAGCCTGGCTCAATTCGCAAACCATGCGCGGCGAGCTCAAGCGCCACGAGGCCATCGAGTCCTCTACCGCCAGAACCCCCTGGTAACCACCTTTAAGGCTTGACGCTGCGCCGGACCCAAGCACCCCATCTCGCCCCTCAAGCCGTCGCTCGCGTACCAAAGTACGCGTCGCTCCTCTTTCGGGGCGACCTGGGGCACTTGGAACCGGCTCGCTGCGATGCCATAACATTGACGCCAAAGTGCCAAAACCACCACAAAGGTGCCTGTCCCCTTTGTGGTGGTTTTGGCCCGAGATAGCAAGAAACCCGGTCCTGCACGAGGCAGAACCGGGTTTCTTTAGCAATGCTTGCTTTGCTCAGGCAGTAACTGTTAGTTA
>CAJLUE010000002.1 GCA_905209765.1 uncultured Collinsella sp.
CGCCCGAGGCCCCGCTCGACCGAACCGCCCTGGCGCGAGCCGCCGCGAACCTCGTGGCCAACGCCGCCGAGCACGCGCGCTCGCGCGTGGCGGTCTCCTGCGACGTCGAGGGCGGCCACCTCGTCATCGAGGTGTCCGACGACGGACCGGGCTTCTCTCCCGCCGCCCTCGAACGCGGCTGCGAGCGCCTCTTCACAGACGACTCCTCCCGCTCCTCGCGCGACGGAGGCCGCCACTACGGGCTCGGCCTCCACGCCGCCTCCGAGGCCGCGAGCGCCCACGGGGGCTCCGTCTCGCTCGCCAACAGCCCCTCGGGCGGCGCGGTGGTCACCATCGCGGTCCCCCTGTGAGGGCCTGACGACTCAGGCCCTCACACCGGCGTGCCTCGCAATCAAACGCTTCCCGGATAATAATACCCGTTGCAGGGATCGCCCTGTCTAGTCGCCGCCCATGTGCATGAGCATGCCGGCGATGCGAGTCGCCATCTCGTCCGCCGCTGGAATGAATCCTTACTCCCATTCCTCCGAGTACCGCCCCATGCCTTGTCGTCTTGAAACACGGGGAGTAAATGGCGAAATCGCAGATGAAAGGGAGTAAAAAGGCAAAGAAAAAGCCTCCATTCCAACATGGGAACGGAGGCTCGATAATTGAGTTTACTCACCAATGTCGCTGGTGGCTTTGCCGTGACTCTCGTACGAAACGAAACTCAGCGGCACAGTGCGGCACTCAAAAGTGCAGGTCAGAACCCTGTCAGCCTACTCCCACTCAGTGCCTAATCCAGTCCGAGTGTTGTCGATGCGTGTCGCGTCGTACCGTCTAAGGACTGAATCGTGCGCAATTTGGGCGAATCAGGCCCTTGATTCGCGATTTCGGGAATGACTCAATTGATTCGCAAAACCGCAGGCCGCTCCTTTAATCACTCCCTGGTTCCCGCCGGGGTTCTTAGCGGGTGGCGTGAAAAGGGGTGATTCAAAGGGTCGGAGAGATGCATCTTAGCCGAGAATAAGGTTAGCCTTATCTTACTGCATGATTCGTGTGTTATAGTTAGATGTCTCTAACTATTTGGGGGCGATAGCAATGCACGAATGCAAGGGCTTCTGGGATAAGAATGCCGGTCGGTACGACCGTTTCATGCGAAAGGACCGGGCGGCGTATGAGAAGATGTATGGGCTGATCAGGCCGGTGGTGAAAGCAAAAACCGTGCTGGAGGTTGCCACCGGCACGGGGCTTATCGCAAAGAGCATCGTGAATGCGGCGGCGTACATCGAGGCTACGGACGCTTCTGCAAAGATGATCCTTGAAGCAAAGCGGGACAATCAATCCGCAAAGCTGCACTTTTCCGTACAAGATATGTTCCGCCTGCCCTATGCACAGAAGTCCTTTGATGTGGTGATCGCGTCCAACGCGCTTCACATAGTGCCGCATCCGGAAAAGGCCCTGCAAGAAATCAGGCGGGTGCTGAAGGACGACGGCGTGTTCATCGCGCCAACCTTCACCCACGCGGGGAGCTCGGTTTCCGGCAAGGCAAAAGCCTTTTTCATGAGTATGGCGGGATCCCCCTCCACAGCAGGTGGACAAGCGAGGAATACCTACGTTTCCTGCGTCAAAACGGCTGGGCAGTGCAGAAAAGCGCGGTGCTGAAGGCCTCGTTCCCATTGACCTATGCGGAATGCACGAAATCGAAGGGGCCAGATGTCGTTCTTTGAAAACACCCGCAAGCCCGTGGGCCTCGGCGGAAAACTTATGGTTGCCATGATGAATCTGGGGCACAGCCCTGTGGCGCGGTGGGGACTTCGATTTCTACGACTTGCGCCAAATGCCAAGGTGCTGGATTGCGGCTGCGGCGGCGGGGCGAACATAAAACGGCTGCTGAAAAAATGCCCGCATGGCGTCGTCAAGGGCATCGACTATTCGCCCGTCAGCGTGGAGAAGACTAGAAAGCTAAACCGAATTGCAATTCAGGAGGGGCGTTGCGCCGTTCTGCAAGGCAGTGTGGCGGATATGGCGTTTGATGACGTCATGCGGGCGTTTTTGCATCCACCCTGCACATGGCGATAGGCATGACGGTCATAGCGGCTGTGCTGGCGGCAATTATGACAGTTTTTATTCACTGAGGAAGAAACCTATGAAATGTAAAATTGAGAAAAACACCGTTCAGGAGACGCTGATCCTCCCGCTGTATTCCCGGAAGCTGTGTACGGAGCTGTACCCGAACCTTTATAGGGATGAAACAGCGGTTCGTCTGCTCGACCAAATCGACTACGACTTTTCAGAGGCAGCGAAAAGCTCCCGCAGCCTGATGCAGCGTTTTGGTGCGCTGGAGGTGGCCATGCGGCAGGGTGATCTTGCTTTCGAGGTACAGGATTACCTGAAAGGCCACCCCAATGCGGCGGTGGTCAATCTGGGCTGCGGACTGGACAACACCGGCAGAACCTGCGACAACGGTAGATGCAAGATTTACAATCTGGACTTCCCGGATGTGATTGCCTTGCGGCAGCAGCTACTGCCCGCCGGGGATCGGGAACAAAATATCCCCTGCGACCTGAAAGACACCGCATGGTTTGGCAAAATCGATGCCTCCGGCGGGGCGGTGTTCTTTGCCTCCGGGGTGTTCTATTACTTTCTGACCCAGGAGGTCCGGGAACTGGTGCGGGGAATGGCGGACGCTTTCCCATGCGGTGTGCTGGTCTTTGATGCTGCCAATCGGACGGCAGTAAAGATGATCGCAAAAACATGGCTTAAGACTGCAAAAATCAAGGATGTGGGGGCATATTTTGCGGTTTCGAATGCCGCCAAGGAAATCGGCACGTGGAATAGCCGTCTGCAGGTCACAAGTCGCGGCTATATGCTGGGCTACAACGATTTGAGAGACCCTTCTGTCAGCGGCTTTTTCCGGTTTCTCGCAAGGGTCGGTGACAACGGGATGAAAATGCAAATCGTGAAAATAAGATTTTGAGAGACAAAAATGCAAAAGACGAGCACTTCTTGCCGCTCAATTGGCAAGAAGCGCTCGTCTTTTCTTAACGCGTTGTATGGCGGAGAGAGCGCAAGTTACGCGAGCGCCCTTCTTGCCAGCTCGGCCGCGCCGAGGATTCCTTGGTCGCCGCCGCAGCCCGGGGCGCAGATGTAGCTCTCCATGTCCTTAAGCTCGGCGGTCTGGATGTAGCCACCCAGATATTCGAGGGTCTTCTTGCGGACGATGCCGTAGAGCTGCTCCTGGTGCATCACGCCGCCGCCGAGGACGATGCGGCGAGGCGAGTACATGAGCACGAGGTTCGCGCACATCTGCCCCAGATAATCCCCCTCGAGCGCCCACGCCTCATCGTTGTCCGCGAGCTCGGCCGCGGGCTTTCCCCAGCGCGCGGCAATGGCGGGGCCGGAGGCGAGGCCCTCGAGACAGCTCGCGTGGCTCGGGCAGACGCAGCGTCCCTCCTCGGTGGGACGGGTCCTTACCAGCATGTGGCCGGCCTCGGGGTGCAGCATGCCGTGAAGGAGCCTGCCCGCGCACATGACGCCCGCGCCCACGCCGGTGCCGATGGTCACGTAGACGGCGTCCTCGAGCCCCTTGCAGCAGCCGAAGACCACTTCGCCGAGGCAGGCAACGTTCACGTCCGTGTCGTAGGCCACCGGAATCCCGAGGGCGTCGGCGAACGCGGCGCGAAGACCATGGCCTCGCCACGCGAGCTTGGGCGTCTGGAGGATGGAGCCGTAGCGCTCGTCGCTGGGGTCGACGCAGGTCGGGCCGAAGGCGCCGATGCCCAACGCGTCCACATCGCGGGCGGTGAACCACTCGATCATCTGCGGGACGGTCTCGGCGGGCGTAAGCGTCGGGGTCTCCATACGGTCGAGGACCTCGCCGTCGCCGGACACCACGGCACAGATCATCTTGGTCCCGCCGGCCTCGAGGGCGCCGAGCCTCATTTGCTTTTCGCTCATGTGATCCTCCTTACAAAGGGGCGCCCGCAGTCATGGTCAACCGCGGACGCCCATAACGTTGGCTTGTTTCGAGGCGACCCTACCTGGGCACGCGGTCCTGCCTTACGGCAAACGGGGCGAGCACGGCGTGCGGCTCGCTTTGGTACCAGTAGGCGACGGTGGAGATGTCGTCCTCGCGCTCGTAGAGCTTGATGTCGTCGTTGCCGAGGTCCTGGAACGTCACGCGCAGGTCCTCCTTGAACGAGATCGGGTCGGGAAGGTGCCACCTGTAGAGGCCGTGCCTGGGCAGCGCGTCGTCGTTGGTCGCGAGCATCGGGTTCGGGTTCGGCTTGCCCGCGCTGAAGCGGTCGCGCGTGGCGTCGCGCGTCGAGCGGTACGGGTAGCCGGCGAACAGCGTGTTGAAGCACTGCGCCTCGGGCAGCGCGTGGGGCGGCCTGTCGAGGAAGGCCCAGGCACCGCCGAAGTAGTCCTCGGCTCCCGTCGAGGTGACCGTGGGGAACTCCTCGTCGCCGTCGAGGAAGAACTTCATCTCGCCCTCGCCCCACCAATAGCGCTCCAGGGCGCACAGGGCCATGTAGGTGCCGACGTAGTAGCCCTTACCGCGCACGCCGTCGAGCACGGTGTAGTCGACGCCCCTGCGGGTGCTGCGCTCGCGGTTAAAACGGGCGTGGAAGTACATGGCGTCGTCCGGCACGTCGGTGAGCGCGTAGTTGAACGTGTAGAAGATGTACTTAATGAACCCGGGGTGCTCGCTCGTAAGCGTGACTTTGGCGTGCTTCCTGAAAGGCATCTCGAAGTAGCAGTTCATGCCGCCCGTCGGGTTCACGCAGATGGGCATCGAGTTGACGATGGCGCGCTCACCGAAGCCGTTGCAGAAGAAGTCGCCGACAGGGCACTCGACCGAGGGGGTCTCCTCGTCGTCCCAGTAGAAGCGCAGCACGAGGTCGCGCATGACGAAGCTGCCGGCGGCGGTCTTGTCGGGGACGGTCATCCAGATGTGGCGGATGATGCCGGGGCCCTCGATGTCCGCGAGCGTGATGGTCTCGCCGGACTCAAGGGGCACGCAGCACGAGCCCTTGCGGCCGACGCCGAGGTGGCTGGCCGACATGGCGGCGCGGCCCTTCTCGCCCGTGATGTTCTCGGGGGTGATGGCGCGGCTTTCCTCACCGCCGTGCATCCACACGTCTTTAAGGAACTCTCTCATCGTCGACCTCCTCTATTCGTCGTCTTCGCACTCGGCGGAACTGGCACCGTTCACGTAGACGATCTGCTGGCGCGCCTCGTCGACGAGGGCGTCGAAGTCGAGTTTCTCGTCGGGGCGCGCGAGCGCGACCGTCATGGCGAGCGGGAGGTTGACACCCGCGATCACGTGGATCCGGTCGGAGGCGAAGCGGGAGAAGCGCTGGTTCACGCTGCCGCCGAGCGCGTCGGTAAGGACGACGACCTCGTCAGTGCCCGAAAGCGCCGCCTCGACCGCCGCGTCGAGCCCCTCGCCGTTGTCGTTCACGTAGGCGCAAACGGCGTTGACGGCGTCGCTCTTACCCGTAAGGAACTCGAGGGTGTCCTTGAAGCCCTGGGCGAGAAGGGAATGGCTCGCCACAACTATCTTTCTCATTGATTCACCAATCTCTTGGGTCGAAGCTAGGCGAGGATGCCGGCGGCGGAGGCGACCATCGCGAGGACGATCACCACGAGGATGAGGGCCGTCATGCTCGCGTTCTTCTTGGTAAGAAGGTAATACGCGCTTCCCGTGATGGCGGCGGGGATCATGGCAGGCAGGATCTTGTCGAGCAGCGGCTGAATCTCCATCGAGACGTCGCCGAAGCTGAAGCTAATCGGGCAGGTGACGCCGATGACCGAGGCGATGAGGCAGCCGACCACGGTGAGGCCGAGCACGGAGGCGGCGGCAGTGAGGTTGGGAAGCTTCTCGCTGAAGTCGGTGACGAGCTTCACACCCTGCTTGTAGCCGAACTCGAGGGCGTGCATGCGGACCCAGAAGATGGCCAGGATGAGCGCGAACCAGATGCCGGCTCCCACGGGGTTGCCCTCGATGGCCATGTAGGCGGCGATGGAGCCCATGATGGTCGGGATCATGGTCATGAGCAGGGAGTCGCCGACGCCGGCGAGCGGTCCCATGGTGCCGATCTTCAGGTCTTGGACGGCGTCCGCCGCCGCGAGGCCGTCACGCTCCTCCATGGCCACGCAGGCGCCGAGGATGATGGCGGCGAGCCAAGGCTGGGTGTTGTAGTAGCGGAAGTGGTTGTTGAGCGCTTGCTTATAGTCCTCGTCGTTCGTGTAGATCTTCCTCAGGATCGGCGAGAGGGCGTAGGCGACCGAGGCGCCCTGCTGGGTCTGGTAGTTGAAGGTGCACACGCTCATGAGCCAGCGCCAGTTCGCGTTGCGCAGGTCCTTCTTGGTGACCTTATAGCCGGAGGGCTTGCCCTCGGCGGCGGTGATGTTCTCGTTTTCCATGGTTACTCATCCTCTCCGATGAAGGCGTCTGCGGAAGCGTGGGCGGTGAGCTCGGCGTCCTTCTCGGCACGCTGATAGAACGCGATCGCGAGGGCAACGCCGACGATGGCGGCACCGATGATGGGCACGTTCAGGAAGGCCGAGAGGAAGAAACCGGCGAGCAGGTACTGGAAGTACTTGGCGGTTGGCATGTAGCGGAGCAGCATGGCGATACCGATGGCCGGGAGCATCTTGCCGGCGAGGGTGAGGCCGGAGAGGAACCACTGGGGCATAACCTCGAGGAGCCAGTTGACGGCGGGCTGGCCGAGCGTCACGGAGACAAAGACGGGCAGGGCGGCGCACAGGCCGAAGAGCGCGGGGCAGACCCACAGGATGGCGTTCATCTGCTTGAACTTACCCTCGTTGCAGAACTTCTGGGACTTCTCGACGACAAAGCCGTTGAGGATCTTGACGACGACGTCGAGCTGGATGCCGAGCATGCCGACCGGCAGGCCGATGGCGAGGCCCGTGTCGGAGCCCAGGGTCACGCCGTAGGCGGTGGCGATGATGGCCATCGTGCCGTAGTCGGGAATCGACGAGCCGCCGAAGCCCGCGACGCCGAGCTGCATGAGCTGGATGGTGCCGCCGATGACGAGGCCGGTCTGCCAGTCGCCCATGACGACGCCGGTGATAAGGCCCCAGAAGACGGCATAGTTGACGAAGATCATCGGGATGCCGTAGTAGTCCACGTGCTTGATGAAGGCAAGCAGGGTCAAAAGGACGACCTGCAGGATAGTGAAGTTGACCATGATCCCTCCTTAGATGAGGTCAGCGACGGAGACGGGCTTGTCGGCGGGCACGAACTGTGCCGTCACCTTGACGCCGTGGGCGATGAGCGCCTTGTAGCTTTGGACGTTCTCGGCGGAGGCATAGGCGCGCTGGGTGAGCTGGACGCCGCCCTCCTTGACAAGAGAGCCGCCGACGATCAGCGACGGGAGCTCGATGCCCGACTCGACCAGGTGAAGCATCGTCTCGGGTTCCTTGGCGATGACAAAGACCTTCTCGCGGTCGTACTTGCCCGCCGCGAAGTTCTTGAGCGCGGTCTCCTCGGAGATGATCGAGACGGCCATGCCCGCGGGGCGCGCCATCCTCATGGTGGACTTCAGGACCTCGTCGCCGGCGACCTTGTCGTCGATGACCATGACTCGGGTTGCGCCCGACACCGGGGCCCACTGCGTCACGATGATGCCGTGAAGCAGGCGATTGTCGATTCGTGCCATAACAACACTCATGTTTGCTCCTATCAAATCAAGTTTTTCATTCAGCACTGCCTTGGCGCTATCCGGATTCGCGCCGGGCGAGGGGTTATCGGATTATTGAAGACGCGCGGTCAGCTCGTGACGGCGCGGGGGGTCACTCGTCGAACAGGAGGCTCGAGGAGCCGAGACGCTCCTCTCGCGCCGGGGCGGCGCTCACGCTGATGTAGTCGAAGACGTAGGCGATCTCGCTTACAGGAACCTCCACGCGATAGCGCGTCGAGATGTTCGAGAAACTCTGCCTGAAGGACTCGATGAAGTCGGTGTGCTCTTCCTCGAAGCGATCCTGGCCGACGTAGGTCTCGATGGGGTTGCGGGTGACGAGGCGCTCGACGAGGCAACAGAGGTGAACGTACAGCCCGATGATGGCGTTGCTGCTGATCTTCTCGACCGTTCTGCGCTGAAGCTCGTGCACGGCGCTCTCGATCTCGTGGAACAGCCGCTCCGGGTCGAGGATGGTGATGGAGCGGATAACGTTCTGCAGCGTCATATTCGAAAGCAGCTTCTCGTGGAAAGAAGCGAGCTCGGAGACGTCGAGCCACCTGCCGAACACGGCATCGACCTTCGAGGCGGACGCCGTCGACATAATGTCTTCGAGGGCGACGAAGGGAACGGAGGCAATCCTGGGGTCTCCCGTGCCGATGACGGCGCAGACGCGGTGCTCGGAGAAAACGGCGTCGTTCGACCCGTTCGCGGCAAGCTGCTTGAAGGGCCTCGTGAGCAGGCGCGCGCCTATGGTGCGCGGGAGGCTCTGCGAGACGAGCTGACGTATCCTCTCGGCCGCGTCGACCCCGGACTCGGAGCAGAAGACGATGGCGTCCTCGCGGTTGACGCGCTCGATTACCTTGCAGTGCGTCACGCACACGGCGGTCGCATCGCCAAGAACCTCGGCGATGGACTTGCCGCCGAGCAGCCCGGACCCGATCTCGAGCGCGAGCCCGGTGGAGACGTTGTTCACCACCCCGATGGTGGAGTCGGTAACGTTCTCGAGGGCCTTATAGGCCTCCTCCAAAGAGCCCATGTCAACAAGAAACACGACCCCGGTGCAGTAGGAATGGCGGTCGACGAGGCGCTGGAGCGGACCGACGATGTCCTTCAGCTGCTGGTCGTAGGGCATGTCGACCGCCTCGTACACATGCACGCCGAGCATACGGTTCGCCGCGTCGGCGATGCTCGTCGCCGTCGAGTAGCCGTGTGACAAGATGACGCAGAGCGTCCGAAGGGCCTTCGCGTCGCGAGACTCCGATGCGACGCACAGCGTCAGAAGCGTCTTCGTGAAGTGATCGAGCGAGATTCCGAGCGTCCCTTCCATGTCTGCGGCGACCTGATCGGAGACGCTCGAGGCAAACGGCAATTCGGAGGTCACGGCACCGAGGAGATGGGAAATTTGCTCCGCACAGGCAGACTTTCGCTTAGCCAGGCCGATGCCCGGCCACAACTGCAGGCAAATCTCCTGGGCCAGTAGAAAAGTGACCTTCCTCGAAAGCTCGATGCCATAAGAAGAGCCTGCGTCGGCAAGGACCGCGCCCACGACGCGCTCGAAGGCGCGCGACCTCGATGAGGCGACGCCGTGGCCGAAGATCAAGTGATCCTCAACGCCGCGCACAGCGGAGACAGCTTGCGAGACAAGCTCGGAGACAGAGAGCTCCCCGGCGCAGAATCGCTCATCGAGAGAGCACAGGGCATCGAGCGCCTGCTCGACCGGCCCTGTGCTCTCGGCGGCATCCAGGGACGCGTCGATCAGAACGCCATCGTCGGGCTGTTGATCGATCTGCGCGGAGGAGAGGAGCCCGCTGGGAAGAAGATACGGGCGAACGACGACGTAGTCGCCCTCGCGATTGAGGAACGCTTTGGCGCAGCAATTCGTCACGCAGGCGCGCAAGCCGGCGATGTTATCGGAAAAGTCCGCGTTCACGAGGCAACGGTATGCGCCGCGGCTGATCTTCACATCAGAACCGATTCGGCACCCCTCGCTGCGCAGGAAGCTCAAGATGAGATCCTCGCGCTCCTCGGGGGTCCGCTCCTTGAGTGAGGGGACGCGGGCACAGATGGGCATTTTGCTGTAGGCCGAGGAAACCTTCGGGTCATCGGCGGAAAGCGTCGTCGAAAGAACAAGGCGAGCGCGCGGCGCATCCTGGGAGGCATCGAGCCCGAAGGCCGTCGCAAGGCAGTGCTCCATCGCAGAGGGAGAGAGTGCCTCGATGCCGTTGACAAAGACCACACCCCCGCGCGATTTCGCGATCGACTCGTCAAGAAGCCCGTTGAACGAGGCGGCGTCCGGGACCCCGGCGCAGTCGATGCGCACATAGGAGGAGTCGCGGGACAGCAAGCCCTGGTTCTTGCCGTACTCGTACACAAGGCGAGAAAGGAAAGACTTACCGACACCCACGCCGCCGCTCAAGAGGATGGGCAGGCCAAACGGAGGGTACTGAACCGCAGCCTTGCACTGCTCGACAACGGAGCTGAGGCTCAGGTCGAAGCCCACGGCACGCGCAAAGTCGCGGTGATCGGCGATTCCCGTCGCCTGGATGAGGTCGGCGAGCGAGGCGTACTCGCTTGCAGAGAGCTTTACCTGAAAACGCTTCTGGAACGCGCGGCGATGAAAATAACGGACAGGCCTGCCCGCCACCTTAACCACAAAGCCGGCGCGAACAAGGTCGTTGAGGTACTGGCTCGCCAGGCTCCTGGAGATGATGAGCGTCTCGGCGATGTCGGAGGTGGACAGACGGACAAGGTCGTCGAGCGAGACGGCAGAGGTGAGGGCCTCGAGATGCTCGAGAATCCTGTCCCTCATGTCGACGGGCTTCTTTGCCAAGCTGTCCTGCGCGGTCTTGTCCATGACTTCTTACCTCCTCGTACAAGGAGTATAAGGGGAACACAGAGAACGGAAAGGGGCGCGTGGGGGAATCAACAGCCCCGAGGAAAAGTCCACCACTTGAGGGGCAGAAAACAACGGCCATTGAACATTCAGGGCCGACGCTCAACACTTCGGCTCGACACTTCGCTTTGGAAAGGGCCCTGCGCGCCGGGGTCCCAACATAAAGAAGGGCCCCGGCGCGCAGGGCCTAAAGCTTAACCATGCGCGCGGCGATGCGGGCGCAGTCGCAGGCGGCCTTCTTCTCGAAGGTGTTGTAGTCGACGACCTGGCCCTCGGCGCAAGGCTTGTCGCTGATGGCGCGCACGACGACGAGGGGCACGCCGTTGAGATAGGCGGCCTGCGCGATGGTGCAGCCCTCCATCTCGCAGCACAGGTCACCGAAGGTCGCGAGGATGCGCTCCTTCTGTTCCGCGGGCGAGACGACTCGGTGGGCAAGGTCCTCTCAAAAGGGGTCGTCCGACGCCGCAAGACCTCGATGACCGACTACCGCCTTGAGCAGGTGGCGGATTACCTCTGCACTATCGAACTTGCCTTGGTCAAGTACGAGGCCAAGGAGAACGGTGAGACGTACAACAAGTTCTTCGGAGGTATAGGCTCTTTCAAGAGGAACTGGCTCAAGCAAGCCCGCAGCAAGCGGATATAGGAGGTTCCGCGGCTCTGCAGGGAGCCGCCACCCCCTCCTTCGGCGGGAAGGCGGGGCGCCGACGCGGAACTCCCGACGACGTGCTTCGAGCAGCGAAAGCTGAAGCGCAAGCAGAAGCAGCGCGGGCAATGATCGGTGCCGACATGGGCCCAGACGTGAGCAGCGCTACGTCCCCTGTTCACGGGGCACGAAACCATAAAGGTTGTCCAGCGGTTGCCAAACGAAAAGCCCCCGACCTGTTTGTGCAGGTCAGGGGCTCGGAAACGCTAGATATCAACTACTCCCACTCGATGGTTATAGTTTTGCCGCCCCGTCATTCCAGTTGCGCCTGGTTTTCGGTGCCGCCTCGAGCCGAGTGCCGTCAGGTGACGCCATGTCGCGTTTCGTCGGCTTCGGGGACAAAAGCTGGGACAACTCTAAAAACTTTTTTCAAACTCAGGGCTTTGAGTTTTTGTTTTTGTCCCAAAGGGCACAGCGAGCCGCCTTTGGAGGCTCGATATCGCCGAAAACGCCCGTTCTGAAACTCAACCGCCCTTTTGCCCGCAAGCCGCCAGCTGCAATCGCAAGTGAATCAACGCGGGCGGCTTTCATGCTGGTTGAAAAACCGCAGGTCGCAGCTCTTCGTCGTCCGCGGGTAAAGTGAGTAGTCTCAGGTGGCTTGCCCATGAGTAGACGAGCGGGCTTTGAGATTCCGCCGACGTCCGGAAACGCTTCGAGCTCCCTTGAATTTCCGGACAGTACATGATATAAGGTAATTGGTTTTCCGTTAGGAAGGCTTCCAAGTGCCGGGGACGTTTTCCCCGGCTTTTTTCTTATCCAGGAGAACAATGCGAGAACTCAGCATCTTCGTCGACGAGTCGGGAAGCGACGGCCTCTCCGACCGCCACTACCTGCTCACCGTCGTCATGCACGACCAATCCGAAAACATCGCGAATTCGATCGCGGCATATGAGGGCGCCCTTCGCGCCAAGGGGCTCCCGGACATACCCTTCCATGCGTCGCCGCTCATGAACGGCAAGGACCAGTACTCGGGGCTCGACCTGAGGACGCGCAAGATGATGCTCGGCTCGTTCCGCGTCTTCTTCCGCCACATGCCCGTAAAGTACCACACCTTCGCATACGCGACCAAGCAGTTCGCCTCGCTCGGCAAGCTCGCGGGGGCGATGCGAAGGGATATCGTGAACTTCCTGTTCGACAACCTTGCGGAGCTGCAATCCTACGATATGGTCAAGGTCTACTACGACAACGGCCAGCGCTCCATCGCCGAGTCGCTCCATCGCGCGGTCGAGTACGCGCTGTCGAAGGACGCCGTCGTCTACCGATCGGCGCAGCCCTCCGAGTACCGGCTTTCGCAGGCGGCGGACTACATCTGCACCATGGAACTCACGGCAATCAAATACGCGGAGCACACCGCCACCGCGACGGACGAGAAGTTCTTCGGCAAGTGGTCCGATTTCAAGAAGGGCATACTGAAGGAGACGCGCAAGAAGCTCGTCTAGGGAGGCAATCAGCCCTTGGCGGAGCGTTTACCGACAATGGAGTCTGTTACGCGGGGGGGTTGATAAGACGCCACTTAGCTGCATAATAGGTTCCAGTTAGAAACCCTCGGGTTTGCGGGGCGGGATCGTGAAAGCGGTTCTGCCCTATTATTTTGAAAGACTGCTCGTCCAATGGCTTCTGCATCAGATAAACCACTTGGAGCAGAAGCCGATTTGGAAGACCGAATGGACCAGCATCGAGATTCCTAAACAGGCCATCATCACGCAAAACCCGATTCCGGCCCATTTCATGAAAGGGTCTTTACCTAGTCTGTCGGAATCCCGTTCCGATCGGTCGGGTGAATAGGTGTCGGCGTACACGTCGACCCTGGCAGACTCTTTCGAAAGCAGCTCGAGAGCCTCGTCAAGGTCGCCGGCGAGCCTGCCCCCGTCGATTCCGACCTTGAAAAGGTGCGTCTCGTCATGCTGTCTGAGCGCCGATTCATCCTGCAGCAGGTAGAACCTCTCGCCGTTCACCCCGTTCGCCAGAGCGGTCCTCTCGCTCGAGAACGATCGGATCTCCCTCTTGAGCCTCGAGAAAGCCCCCTTGCTTTCTATTCCGAACTTCCGTGCGAGCAGTTCAAGCTGCCAGAGCAGGTCGTACAGCCCCACCGCGGGCAGGAGTCCGGCCCCGTACGCCTTCTCAAGCATCAATCGCTCGAAGCGGTTGTATGCGGGGATCGCCTCCCCGTACGTCAACCTGGTGCCAACTTCAGGAAAATCGCTGCGTTCCATATGGTCTCCTATCATTCAAATCGAGCGTTGATTCTTTGGCGCGCGTCGCCGGCGCTGCACCCCATAACAACGGTTGTTGTTTTCGCGTGGGTGCATCGCCTAGCACGCAGGGCGCAGGTCTAGCCTGAAATCCCCCTTGGCGATGGCGAGGCTGTAGTTCGACACGGCTAAAATCGCGACGCCCATCAAAACCAGGCCGCAAGCGGCAATCAGCTGTTCCGGCGAAAAGCCGAGGGCCTTCTTTCCGTCCTCGCACGCCATCTCCGCTACGGCTTCGATTGGCGAAATCGTCGGGATGCCTACCGCCTGTCTAGCATTGTTCATGGTTGCCTCCTTCGCTCTTTTCCATTGCTTCGGCCCTTATTTTCAACCGCCATCGGACTTTCGTCTCCTCTGACAGGCTTGGATTACCTACAATTTCATGGGTAATAATGCTGTTTATGGAGGGCCTGCCATGTCTAGGACATTCACCGAGGAGGAGATCTCCGAGTTAAAGGAATCCGGGTTCGCTGCGAGCGGCACATCGAGAAGCAGGATCCTGTCCGTCCTCGACCTTCTCGTCCGATCCACTGACGAGAGAACGGGCATATCTGCATCGGAAATCGCGCGCGTCATAGGTATCTGCTCCGAAAAGCCGACGTCGGAGAACGCCATCCTCAAGGACCTGCACCAGATAAGCGAAAGCATGCCAATGGGGATCCGCGTAGCGATACCAGGCCACGGCGAGAACGTCGGGTTCAGGGCCGTGAACAAGCCCTTGTCGTCCGAGGAGGCGATTCTCATCTCGGACGTGCTGGGGACGAGCTCCTTCATCGGCGAGGGGCAGAAAGACGAAATCTCCTCGAAGGTGCTTGCATTCTCTTCCGACTACGACGTCGACGAAAGCGTGGAGACCGTGTTCGTCGACCGCAAGGCCGGCAAGGACACTGACGCGATTTTCAGCGTCCTCCATGCCGCATCTCGAGCGATTCGGACGAACGAAAGGATGGCCTTCAAGAAGCAGGTTCATCTGATGAACGGATCGACCATAAAAATCGGGCCGTACGAGGAGGACCCGGTGGCGATCGTGTTCAGCTTCGGCAGATACTACCTCGAGATCATGCATGTCGACGAAAGCGGTTCCTCAAGCCCCTACTTCCACCGACTAGACGATATCGTAGACCCGGTTGTCACCGGAAAGCCGCTGTCGGACTATGAAAAGGTCGAGGCGCTGAGGACGCGGGTGGTTGCGGACACGCGCCAGCGGATCGACATGTTCGGCTCGGACACCGCCAGGACGCTGTTCCTCAAAGTCTCCGGCAGTCATGCCAAGTACGTTTACGAAAGGTTCGGTCACGACCTCAAGTTCTGCCATATCGACGAGAGCGGCGGAGATAACGTCGTCGGCTACGCCTGCGTCAACGTGATGCTGTCACCCACTTTTTTCAGGTGGCTATTCGGGATGGGCGGCGCGGTGAAGCTGGCGAAGCCGAAGGGAAAACGATGGGTCGGGAGCTTCCCGAATGCCGCCTCCGACTTCGAATCCTATATGCGAGATTACGAAGCGGCCGCAGAGGGCTATAAAGCCGCACTGGAAGCTGCTATTTTGCAATTGGCCTGAAAAGCCGCCAACGAGAAAACAACCCCAATCGACTCGATTCGGAGAGCAAGGACACCCTTTTAAAGGCTTTGACCTGCGGGACGGAGCAGAGATGAACGACAGTAGCCAGATTATCTACAACGTAAAAAAGACCGCGACAAGAATAATCCAAGAGTATTTAAAGCTATGGGTCAAAGAAAGGTGCCCGGATAGTGAAAGCTGGGCAAGGCAGGTTGAGTCCATTTGCGACGAGGCGCGCCGCAGGGGCGACGAGAACCCTCGCTTTAAGCCTAGCTATGACGCGGTAACCGCGCCACCTGACCGCATTGGTCTCGAGAAAATGGACATGGGCAGCTGGGACCTAACCGCGCTGCGAACGATCGTCCCGCACATTCACCCCTTGGGCATATGGCTCTCTAAAGAGCAATACGAGCTCTTCGTAAAAATCGTGGATGACAAAAACTACGATTCGCACGAATCGACGAACGAACCCATGGAGTACGTCAAACCGTGGTCATGCGAGGCCCTGGACCGCATAGAGCTTTTTGCGAAGAGCGCAAATGGCTCGCTGCAGGAAGACCATTACAAGGAGTATTTCGAAGAGTCCATCAAGACGATCCGAGAAACGCGGGAAAGGAACAGAGAGGAATACGATGCGCGCTATGGGCAAATAGCGGAGCTAAAACGACAAGCGGAAACCGAAGCACATGACATAGCAACATCTCGCGACCCCCTGAATGCCTACGGTGCCGCATTTCCGAAATGGATCTGCAAACTCCCTAACGACTCTCGCGCGTCCTTCCACCTTTGGCACAGCTTCAATGAGGCATTAGTGGCCGAAGGATTTACGCTCGCAGCATCGAACCTCGCGGATGCGTATTATTCAGGTGATGAAATCACTCCCATCGACTGCGAAAAGGCAGCCTACTATTTTGAAAAACGGGGCGTAGATGGCCTCATGTGGTATCAACGAATCCAGTATGCCGGATTACATTTGCGTGGCTTGATTTCGAACGCCTCAGCCGATAGGGGCAATGCCATTCTTTCCGAAATGGAATCTCCCTCGATGAAACTGTGCCTTGCAAGGGAGTATCTATTCGGCAGATGGATACCGAAGAATTATGCAAAAGCGGCCGCGCTTTACGAGGCTTCCCCCACAAAAAGAGCGACCCCTGAATCCAATTCAAGCATCATGACGCCACAGGACTATGCAAACCTCGCAAGTCTTTATTTGGCTGAATTGGCAAATGAACCCTCACCTGGGAAAGGAAGCGAGATAATCGCAGCACTGGAAGATGCCCTTCGTGGCACCGATTCAACACTCCAGGCCTATCAAAACGAAGACGGCTTTACTTTCTACCGGGTGATAACTGCTGGCGGCAAAAACCATCGAAAGACACAGGGTTGAAATAGGCGGCATCGTTCGCCTCTGATTCGGCGTCAATGTCTACGCCGCTCGCCTGCCTCCCATTGTCAAAACGCTGGCTATGGCGAACCATGTCCCAGCGGGTGGGTACCATTTACCCGGGTGCACCTGGGGCAACGGGCTGAAAAACCTGTGCAAGGTCGCTCGCAGAACACGCAACATCAAACACGACAAAAGAGGCGAACGACAGATGCCGGACCCCGGACGACAGCACCGCGGAAGAGAAGCATTCCAACCACAACCGAACAACTCCAGCCACTAGGCAGGCGCCCGCATGGGCGCCTTTTACTTTTCAGGGACTTAGCTGCGAGCTAAGGCGCGCGGCTCATGGCCGTTTCGTGAAGACCCGACCAGCTCGACCCACCTCGACCCATCTCCGCCCGCGCCGTGCTCACTTATCGCCATCAGGCGGTTCAATCGTCGCGCAGACGAAAAGGCACACGGTGTCGTGCGGCGTGCCCGCGCGGTGCCGCACGGGAAGATTGGAGGAACCATGGCACGCACAGCCGGATGCGCCGCGCCCGAGGGCAACCAAGATCGCGGCGAATGGATGACGGTGATCGAGATGCAGGAGTACATGAGGGCGAGCCGAAACAAGGCGTACGACCTCATCTGGTCGGGAGAGATCGACTCGTACAGGCTCGGCAGGAAGCTCCTGGTTTCGAGGGCGTCAGTGGACGCCTACATCGAGTCGAGGAGCGGGAGGAAATGACGGCGGCGACCGCCCCAGGAGCCGCCCGCGGCCGGGCACGCGAGGGAGCCTCGAGACGAAAAGATCTCAGGCACGCCCTCGTGGATGGTGTCACTGTGCCTCTGAATCAGGTTCGTACAGACAAAGGCAAGCTTCGGGTTGCTATCACAAGCCTGCTCCGACGATCAATTCTCGCGTTCCGTAATCTTGAAGAAGCTGCGAATCTATTTCAGGGACGCCATCAACAGCGGCTTCATCCCGCTCCCCTCTTGTACTCACCGTCAGAGCATGCTATAAGGTTAGTGGTGGCTTATTAAGCTACCTCCAAGTGCCGGGGGAGTCCCCCGGCTATTTTTTTATCCATTCCATTAGGAGTCCCCATTGGCCAAGGAGCTCAGCATCTTCGTCGACGAGAGCGGTGACCGCGGCGGCAAGGCTCGCTACTACCTGCTCACGCTCGTCTTTCACGACCAGGCAGACAGCATCGCCGAAGCGGTCACGGGCTATGAAGCCAAGCTCGCCAGGGCCGACCTTCCCAACATCCCGTTCCACTCCGAGCCCCTCATGAACGGGCACAAGGATTATGAGTTTCTCGGCATCGAGCAGCGCAAGGCCATGCTCGCCTACTTCTCCTCGTTTGTCCGCAGGCTTCCCATCTCCTATAGAACGCTCGTCTACCGCCGCAGCCAGTTCGAAGACCCGGCAAGGCTAATGGAGCGCATGGGACGCGACATCTCCTCCGCCGTGGTTGAGCACCTGGACTTCTTCCAGTCCTTCGACGACGTGAAGGTCTATTACGACAACGGTCAGGACATCGTCAAGCAAGCGCTCGACCGCTCAGTGGGCAAGGTCCTCTCAAAAGGGGTCGTCCGGCGCCGCAAGACCTCGATGACCGACTACCGCCTCGAGCAAGTGGCGGATTACCTCTGCACCATCGAACTCGCCTTGGTCAAGTACGAGGCCAAGGAAGACGGCGAGACGTACAACAAGTTCTTTGGTGGTGTCGGCTCTTTCAAGAGGAACTGGCTCAAGCAAGCCCGCAGCAAGCGGATATAGGTGGTTCCGCGGCTCCGCAGGGAGCGGTGATCTCTCCTCCGGCCAGGAATCCCAAGCGGCACGCTTCGAGCAGCGATGGCGAAACGCAAGCAATGGCGTCGCGGGCGCCTCGCGCGCCACAGCATTCATGCGGTCATCCCCTATCGTCTCAGCGTGGTAACTGAAGATTCTAGGCGGTGGCCACGCCCCTTTTCCGGGGTACTGACACCGACGCTTGGCACACAACCGCAACAGACGGCAACGTCCGTCTACTGAGCAAAGGCAACGAGCTTTTCCGGGTCCAAGACCGATAAGCGAAGACGCATCAAGTTCTACTCCCTTAACAGACCCAGCTCGCCAAGCCATTCGACAAAAGTGGTGATGATTCGCTCGGTACGCGCTTCGATGTCACTCTCGGCGAAGTCGCCGCATCGCGCAATTTCCACGAGTTCGCGAACAGCGGTCCCCGACACCTCAACGCCCTTATCGTTCACATAGCCCTCGTAATACTTGCGTTTATCCTTCAGTTGGTAATCTGAGGCGCGAATGTTTACGCGCTTCTCCAACATCGCCTTGTTTCCTAGTGCTTCAAGGTTTGAGCGATTGGATAGCGGGTGTACCTCGTTACGCTTCCTTGCATAGATGTGTTCGATTTCGAGCGTTGTGTCCAAGTCCATGAGAGGTTGCTTAGGATCTGAGTAGGCCCACCAAACAAGCATCGATCGCGTGAAGCGACGCTGGTTGGTGAACTGATAGCTTCTGAAGCGTCCCGTAATTGTTTCACGGTCGAACAGATGGGCTGAAAAGTCAACCTTGCGACCTTCTACGATGTCTATGAGTGCGGGATAGACGGGACCGCGCAGGGCGTTCACGCCGGGACGCTCAAGTGAGTAGGCGTAGATGAATCCAGTGATGTAGCAAAGGAAATCGTAGAGCTCTTTGTCGTCTAGCTCGCCTTTGGCATTGCGCTTTGCCAGGAACCAGGTGCTCAACAGATAAGCCCACATGCCGTTGGGTGCGTAATTGAGGACGAATAGGCGGCGTGCTACACGCTCGGAAAAGCCCTCCTGCGCATCAACCCGTTTCCAAAAATCGAGCAGAGACTCCAAATCGTCGAGCGTCGCGTCCTCGCGTAGGATTTCGTACGAGTTGTCGCTGTAGAAGTCGCGTAGGCTCTTGGTCGTTGTGTCGCGGATACCCTTCTTGGCACGGCGATAGTACATATAACGGGTGAAAAGCTCGTCGAGCGGCGTGCCCGAGGTTGGTTTGAAAATGAGGTTGGCTGTTTCCTCGAGCGCTTTCCAACGCGCAACGAACTCGTCTTTGCGGCCCTCGATGGAGAAGTGCTTGTAGAACTGGCTCTTGAAGATGTCAGCGTCTGCCAACGGGAGTCCGCGGTCGTTCAAAGTCGAGAAGATCCTGAGCGCGGTGTCCTGGGATTCCGCCTCGATGGGAAGCAAGATTACGTTATTGAGAATGCGAGCGGCGAATAGGGCGATGTAGCTCGGCCACTCGCTTGCCATTTCGGCCATTCTTTTAGAGAAGAAGGCGTAATTGCGTGAATAGGCGCTGTGGGCCATGGGGCCCACGGAGCCGTGGCGCAATATATCTAGAAACTCATCTTTGTCGGAATCGCTCGCCACCTCTGAATCGATTTTCAGCGCATCCATGTCAGGGTCGTCGAACTCGTCGGTCTTCCAGACGCAGCCAGCAATCGAGTCACGCACTTTAATCGACTGCTTGTCCTTCATGTTTGCGAACTTGTCGTAAAACGCCCTAAGCAGCAACATGATGGTTGTAAGTCTCTGCTGGCCATCGATTATTTCAAGCTGGCCTGCGTCGTTCTTGAAAGTAACAATGGGGCCGAGGAAGTATTCATCACTCGTGCTTTCGAAGGCGTCGCAGTCGTCGTTGGGAAACGCGAAGGTGAAGAGATCGTCCCATAGCGTTGCGCACTCGTCTTCGCCCCAGGCGTAGGGTCGCTGGTAATCTGGGATGAGGAAGTCCGAATGCTTATCTGTAAGGAGCAGCTTGATCGTCTTCTGGTCTATGTTGAGCTTGGACATGCTGAGAACCTCCGTGCAGGTGTCTTTTTGCATCCAGAATTATATTGCGCAGAGTAAGTAAGGCGCTTGATGACGGCACGTTAGGACCAGAGAGCGCGGGAACGGATTGAAGCTCTGCATCCAGCGCTCTCTTCCCCTCATTAACCACCTGGGGAAACGCCGTACGGAGGCCTCCAAAAAGCCTATTGAGTTCGATTTGAGTTTGACGGACCCCGAAACAGCCTCATTTCGCCTCCGGGAACAAAACCTCGCGTCTACTCACTTGGGATAAATCCTTACTCCCATTCCTCCGAATACCACCCCGCGCCTTGTTGTCTTGAAATACGGGGAGTAAATGGCGGAATTGCAGGCGAAAGGGAGTAGAACCACCTTTCCAAAAAGTGGTGCAACAGAATCGGGGACTTCGTCCTATTGCGCCACTTTTGTACCAAACTTCGCAAAAAAGAAGCCCCTCACGGGAACGTGAGGAGCTTCTACCTGCTGGTTTGTGTTTCGCTGGCCCTATCGGCTTACTCCCACTCGATAACGAGCGTCGCAGGTAGATGGGGCGCTCAGATTGCCTCAACCTGTCTTATCAGGCATTTTCTCATCACAGCTTGATACTCATTTGGTCCTCACAGGAAGGAATGATCAAGGCGCAGGCTATAACTTCCCCGCTCGATGAGCACGATCCAGCTCATTCTGGAGTGACTCCGGCATCATCTCCACGGCGTGTACGGCACCTTCCCGCTCTTCGCCCGCAAGAGTCTTTCCCGTAT
Source organism: uncultured Collinsella sp. (assembly GCA_905209765.1). Classification (GTDB taxonomy): domain Bacteria; phylum Actinomycetota; class Coriobacteriia; order Coriobacteriales; family Coriobacteriaceae; genus Collinsella. The sequence goes on from CAJLUE010000002.1 coordinate 21,053, forward strand.
AGGGGTCAGGAATCTCTTCACCCCTCCAGTTATTCAAAATCGTCGGGTTATAAGTGTCCTTCCAGTCTTCGTATTCCTCGCGCGAAATCTTGCCTTCTTCAAGCTGTGCGAACTTCCTCCCCCAGTCCATAAGTGCTTTCGGCACCATTCCGTACCCATAAGCGCGCAAGCTGGGAGAACCTTCTCCACTCGGCTCCAATTTGAATGATTGCTCAAAGTTAAACAGCATGTGAATAAATTGGAGTTCGTTTTCGACTCCATAGACTTCAAATGCCTCCGGGCGCACTTTAAGCGCTTTTGCCAGCGATTCGAGATGTTTCTCCTTCGGATAGCGCGCGCCCAACTCATAGCTTCTCAGGGCAGATTCCCCTAGACCCGCCACCTTTGCCAGGTCTTTCTGTGTCATTCCCCGTCGTTCGCGTAACGCACGGATCTTCATGCCCATACGCAGCTTGTCCGAATTGCGCATCATCGCTTCTTTCGTGGTCAATTCCCCGTCGTTCATTAGGTTAAACGAGATACATCACATTTTCGTGATGATAATTCAGTTTTTCACTTGACCTCACATTTTTGTGAGCTATTCTATCTTTCGAAGCACCTCACATATTCGTGAGGTGCAAACCGACTGAAAGGAGCATTCCAATGTCCAACCAATTCATGAACGCCGAGGAGGTTGCAGGGGCCACGGGCATGAGTAAGTCTTATGCGTTCAAGCTGATCAAGACTTTGAATACAGAGCTTGCAGCTCAGGGAATCATGACTATCCCCGGAAAGGTCCAGCGCTCGTACTTTGAGGCACGACTTCTCTCCGCCCCCTCTAGGCAGAAGGCGGCGATGAGCCATGTCGGTTAGCCGGGACAAGAAGCGCGGGACCTGGACAGTCGAAGCGTGGTACCGCAACTCCATGGGTGAGCGTCACAAGAAGACGAAGCGCGGGTTCACCTCCAAGAAGAAGGCCGTCGCTTGGGAGCGCGACTTCCTCGCGTCCTGCGAGGAGCGCGTCGAGGTCACCGTCGAGACCTTCGTCAAGAACATGTACGCACGCGACGTCTATCCCCGGCTCCGCACCGGCACCAAGCTCACCAAGGATGCCATCATCGACAAGTACATCCTCCCGTTCTTCGGTAAGATGCGCCTCTGCGACGTCAAGGCCGCAGACGTTGTGCGTTGGGAGAATTGGCTCCTTGAGCAGGGCCTGTCGCAGAGCTATCTCCACACCATCTGCAACCAGTTCTCGGCCATCTTCAACCACGCCGTCCGATTCTATCGCCTGCCCCAGAACCCCATGTTGGCGGCGGGAAAGGTCGGCTCCAAGCGCCCTGAGAAGGAAATGCTTTACTGGACCCCTGCCGAGTTCAAGCTCTTCTCCCAGGCCATCGAGGATAAGCCTCTCATCTACCTCGCTTTCCTGACGCTCTATCTATCTGGCTGCCGCGAGGGCGAGCTCCTCGCCCTTCGCCCGGAGGACATCGACTTCGAGCTCAATGTCATCCGCATCCGTCGCTCCTACGCCCGCATCAAGGGAGAGGACGTTATCGGCCCGCCCAAGACGCGAGCCTCGAAGCGCGACATTGTGATGCCGAGCCTTCTCCGCGAGGAGCTGCACGATTATCTGGCAATGCATCCTGAGATCGCTTCTACCGACCGGCTCTTCCCCGTCACGAAGCACGCATTGTCCCATGAGATGAAGAGGGGTTGTGACCTCTCGGGTGTGAAGCGCATCCGTATCCACGACATCCGCCACTCTCATGTAAGCGCCCTCATCAACAGTGGTTACTCGCCCACGGCGATCGCCGACCGCATGGGCCACGAGACCGCCGAGGTCACGGAGATGTATGCGCATCTGTTCCCCTCGACCCAGCACGATCTTGTGGAGGCCCTCGATGGGGTGATGTCGGATGTCTAGGCCGATTTTGGACGCCAAGGGGCGCCGTCGCTGCAAGACCATCGCCTTTCGCATGTCGCCCGCAGAGGCAGACCAGCTCGACCTCCGCGTCGCCCTGAGCGGCCTATCGAAGCAGGACTTCATCGCGAAAAGCCTGTTGGAAGGCACTTTTACCGTGGTCGCGACCACCCGTATGCGCAAGGCGGTCAAGGAGCGCGTGGGGCCTGTCGTAGCGGAACTCCGACGTATCCGGCGCGCAGGAGATATGGACGACGAGCTCGTCGAGTCGCTTGAGACGCTCTCCGCCTTCGCCGGGTCGTTCGTACCCGAGCGCTCCCCCGTGGAACTTGAAGACGCGCTTATCGCAAACCTCGGGATGGACGACGGCCTCCCCTACCAAAGCTCGACCGTCGCCCAAAAACATGAGCCCACACGTAAGGAGGACCCTGTCGATGAATCTTAGCATGATGAATTCCGCCCGACGCCGCGCCGTCTTGCGCGACTACGGCCTCGACCACCCCCTGTCGGAGGAAGAGCTGGTCGAGCGTCTGGTCGACGTGGAGCTTCGCCTCAGCCGGCTCGAAGCGCTTGTCTCCGGCAAGAACAACCCCGTCAATGGCCCTCGACGCCCCCAGTCTCGTGGGGTGGCCTGATGGGTACGCAGAAGCACGACGACGTCCCCGAGCCGCAGCCCCCGGAACGCCGCTCCCCGCCGACGGTCAACGAGATCGTCGAAGAGCTCAAGTCCCTCCCCTTGAACGTCGGCTACAACCGACTCGCGAACGAGCTCTTCAAGACCGGGCCCCTCCCCTGGGACGCGGATGCGAGGGAACGCCGGTGGCGCGACAGCGACGACGCGCGGCTCTTCGCCCTCCTCCAACAGACCATCTCCCTCCAGAAGGAGAAGTTCATGCTGCTCGCGCTGACCATCGTCGGCGAGGACAACGCCTATGACCCGCTCGTTGCCATGCTCGATGCCCTCACCTGGGACGGCATCCCGCGCGTAGGGACGCTCCTCAATGTCTACCTTGGCGCGGAGAGGAACGCATACGTCTCGGAGGTCGAGCGCATCTTGTTCTGCGAGGGCATCGCCCGCGTCTACAGCCCGGGCTGCAAGGCCGATTACATGCCCATCCTGTGCGGTGCCGGAGGCATCGGCAAGTCCTCCTTCGCGAGGGGCCTCGCCATGCGCGACGAGTATTTCAGCGACTCCGTGATCAACCTCGGCGACGTCAAGCTCACGGGCGAGCAGAACCGGGGCAAGTGGATCATTGAGATTCCCGAGCTCAACGGCATGTCCGAGCGCTCTATCGAGAGCGTGAAGGCTGGGGTCACCCGTCAGGTCGATGAATTCCGAGGGGCCTATTGCCGCAGGACGGAGGCGTTTCCCCGGCGCGTAGTCTTCGTCGGTACCACGAACGAGGCCGACTTCATCCGCGAGCGGACGAGTGGCGCAAGGCGCTTCCTCCCGGTGCTCTGCGGCATCGAGCGCACGGAGAGCTCCGTCTTCGACGAGAGCTTTCCCGCCGCCGTCCACCAGGCATGGGCAGAGGCCCGCACGTGGATGAAGACGGGTGATCCCCGCTTCTCAACCGTCCTAACGCCTGAGATGGAGACAGAGGCGGCCGCACAGCGCGGACGCTTTGTCGAGGAGGACCCCTGCGTGCAGAAGGTCCTCGCGTATCTCCCCGGCAACACCGACCGTCCCATGTGCACGTTCGAGATCCTCGACAAGGCCCTCCATCTCGAAAAGACCAAGGCCAACTGCAAGATGGTCAGCCGCATCCTGTCATCGCAGTGCCCTGGATGGGTCCCGGGCAACAAGCGCCTCTGTCCCCCGTACGGCAAGCAGCGCTGCTGGGTGTACCGGGAGACGGATTAGGGCCGATGGAGGTGCCGCAGCATTCCGTTGCGGCACCTCCATCGCCGCCCCTCACCTGCAAAGTCTCTCGATGGTGCCAAAGGTGCCATTGGCCCAGAAACTCTTTCCTGTTCTTTGGCACCTTCGGCACCGCAACGTTTCGCCGCAGCTAGAAGCGTTACCAACGAAGAAGCTCAAATGAATCGCCGGTACCCATACGGCACCGGCAGAGAGGAAAACCATGATGGAACTTGTCAAGAAAATCAAATCGCATCTCGACGACCTCCTCGGGACCGTCCCCAAGCACAAGGACGACGCCGTCGGCTCCGTGCTCACCCATCTGCTGGAGTCCGACCCCGACCTGGGCTTCGCGCGCGCGGCGCGCCCTGTCGAACACCCGGGCTTCACGCGCATCGTCCGTGCCGGAATCGCCTACTACGCGAAGCCGGATTTCAAGATTCTGAACCCGTTCAAGGAAGGCGGGAACGGCGTCTACTTCGTCAAGGGCTGCAACGACGACCCGACCGGCATCTTCTTCACCGATGCCTACCGCGTCAACGATGCGGAATACGGCGACGCCATCGAGGCCTACCTCTTCGCCTACGGCATCCCCCGCGATGACCTCGCCATGGTGCCCGTCACCTTCTGGCCCAGGACCTACGAGCGCACGCCCGAGAACATCGCCGCCCTCCGCGCCGTCGGTGCGCCCCTCCCGAACGAGGGACTCTAAAATGGCCGTCGGAAAAGACGGGTCGAAGGTCATGAGCCTCCGGCTCCCTGACAAGGCATATCGCCGCCTCCACGCCTACGGGGTTTCCAAGGATCTTAGCGACAGCGCAGCCGCCCGCGAGCTCATCGCCGCCGGGCTCGCCTCCGACGGCCTGGCGCTCTACTCCACTGAGCTCGGAACCTATCTGCGCGGCGTCATGCAGCCGCTACTCGAGCAGCTCGACCACACGCTCGACGAACGTAACGCCGAGCAGGAGGACCGCATCGCGCGCGTCGTGCACCGTGCTACGCGCGCCTCTATCGTCGCGGCAATCGCGGCAGTCGAGGTCGAAAAGGGCACGTTCGAGGGCCTGGATGGCGTGAGCGCCTCGGACATCTACGCCGCTTACGACAAGCAAGCCGGCCTCATGCAGCGCGGCATGACGCTCTCGGAGGCGAGGGGGCGCCTTTCTGATGGCAAGTCGTAGCAGCCTCGTCGTGAACGCCCGCGTGCACCTCCCCGGGTCGCGCGGGCGTTCCGCCGTCATCACCAACAACATCGAATACGTCGCCACGCGCGAGGGAGCCGACAAGTCAGCCACCGTCGACGACCTCAGGCGCTCCGAGCTCGCTGAGAAGATGGGGCTCGTCGGCTACTACGCCGAGAGGCCCGGATCGACCGCGCTCTTCGACCAGAACGGGGCCGTCCCGCTCCGCACGGCCCGCAGGGAGCTCGAAAAGGCTGACGGCGCGATTGCTACCGTTGTGCTCAGCGTCCGTAGGGACGAGGCATGTGAGCTCGACCTCGCGTGCAAGGAGGACTGGCAGCGCTTCTGCCGCCGAAACCTCGCGCCGGCGCTTGCCGAGGCAATGGGCATCCCCGAGTCCAGCGTCCGTTGGGTAGCCGCCGAGCACGAAAACCACCCGAATTCCAAGCACGCGCACGTTATTGCGTGGTCGTCCGATGGCTCGTTCGATTCACTCATGGCCCGCAACAGGCTCGACCGGGCTAGAAACGCGCTCACCGACGCGGCCCTGGCCCCGGCGCTCGCGGCCGAGTATGAGGCCCGCGACCTCGCGAGGTCGCGGGCGGTCGACGCCGTCCGCCAAATCCCCGCCGACGAGATTGGCGTCACGCTGCCTGCGGACGGCCGAATCTCCTACGCGCACCTCCGCCGCTGGCACCCAGATGTCGCCAAGGCCGTCGATGTCGCAATCGCGGAAGCAGGGTCGAGGCATCCTGAAATCAAAGGGGCGAGCGCCGCTTACAGCAAGTCCGTGGAGCGTTGCGCCGGCCTCAAAGGCCTCGAAAGCGTTGCGCGGGACCGCTACGTGAACGACGGCATGCAGGAGCTACACGCGCGCCAGGGCAACGCCCTGCTGAGGATCATTGCACCCGACCGGACAACGGACCCCGAAAGGGAACTGATGAGGTCCGCAAGGCCGGACGGCGGGCCTGCAACGGAGCGCAAGCGCATGAAACTGCTCGTCGGCGAGGTCCGCGCCTGCGTCACCGGTGAAGATCTGGAGGGGGCGCGAGAAGCCGTCCGCGAGCTCAGGCCTATCCCGGAGAGGTGCCTCCGGTCATGTCCGTCCTACGCGCTTTCTATGGCAAAAGCCCCGGTTGCCGTGAGCAGAGCCCTTACCAAAGCGCTCGCATTCGCAACGGAGAACCCCAGAAACAAGAAGGATCTGTCAGATGAGGTCGGTCAGAAAGCCGAGCGCGCGCTCGCAAGGGCGCTCGCAGCCGCTGTATCGGCCGCGATCAGGGGCGATGCGGCGGGCATCGTGCTGGAACCGGCGAAAACGATAGTGAAGGGAATGATTCTATGAGCAAGCAGAAGAGCTTCAACATCGACGAGGCCGCGCACCTCAAGCGCTGCGTCGCCTCCGGCGCGATCATCGGAGCCATGATCGCGCTCGTGCTGCTGCCCGCGATATGGTATTGGTTGAGAGTGTGGATCGTCGGCACGGCAGTGACGCTCGCCAGCTTCGGCACCGCCATGGCGCCCGAGCTGCCCGGGACCATGTTCCAAAACCCGCTCGAAGTCCTGCCGGAGCTGATCCAGGACGATGCTTTCCTCGTGGGATGCGCGGCAACCCTCACTGTCTCAATGGCTGCCGGCATCTGGAACCATCTCGATTGGTCCCGTTGGCTCCACGACGGGACCTGGGTCGGCGGACGCCGCGCGCCCGGCGCGCCCATCCACGGCGACGCGAGGCTCATCTCGGCACACGGCGAACTTAAGCGCCGGAGCGAATCGTGGCAGGAAGGCGGCAGGCCCTCGGGCGGTACGTTGGTCGTGGGCGAGATCGGGAGGAGCGTCAGGCTCATCGACTCGGTCCACGCCTGCATCCTCGCCGAAAGCGGAGAGGGCAAGAGCAGGCGCGTCGCCATTTTGTCAGCCTTGGCAAACTTCGAGCAAGGCCGCTCCCTCATCATCAACGACATCAAGGGCGAGCTCAGGGCCTTCCTTGAGCCTGTGTTCGAGAAGACGGGCACTCATCGCATCGTCGACGTGATGTTCGACGCGCCCGTATCCTCGGTTCGGTTCGATCCGCTCGAGAGGGCAAAGGAGGCCTTTAGGGCGGAGGGGGCCGGCGGCTGCGCACGGGAGCTGCGCGAGCTCGCGCGCTGCGTCGTGCCCGCGCCGTCGAAAGGCCAGCCGTTCTTCTACGACGGCGCTCGGAACCTCTTCGTCGGCATCTCCCTCGCCCTCATCGAGGACGCGTCCATCCCGGAAGACGAGAAGACTGTCATGTCCGTCGCTGCCACAATCTCGCCGTCAGGCGACCAGGGCCCGCTTGACCGCATCGCCGCCCTGGCGGCATCTCTGTCCGCAGGAGACCCCGCCCTCCCCTTCCTCGGCGGACTCAACGGTGAGCACGGAGGCGGGCCTGGCATCGTCTCGACTCTGAGCAACTGCCTCACCGAGTACGTCGACGGCAACGTTGCCCGGATGCTTCACGACGACGAGTGCGGCCTCGGGGACATCGGCGAGGAGCCCACGGCGGTCTTCATCTCATCGTCCTCGGCAACGGGCAACTACAAGAGACTCGTCCAGACGTTCGTTTCCCAAGCGCTCTCGGCGCTGCGTTCCTGCGCCGCAGGCCATGCCGGGCGCTGCCCCGTCGAAACCATCCTCCTCCTCGATGAGGCGGCGTCCCTCGGCCGCAACGAGAGGATTGTCCAGGACCTGGGAGAGATGCGCTCAGAAGGCGTCCATGTTCTCTGGTTCTGTCAGTCGCTCCTCCAGCTCCAGTCCGTCTCCGGCTACAGCCGAGAAGAAGCCGAGACGATACTCGACCTCCTCAAGGACAAGGTCGTTCTCTCCTGCTCCAACCTCGACACCGCGCGCAAGCTCTCGGAGTCGATGGGCTCCTACACGGCGGTCGCTCAGTCCACGAGCAGAACGAGGGGAACGAATACCGGCTCGACGGGCATGAGCGAGGGGCTCGTCCGCAGGCCGCTCATCACGCCCGACGAGCTCCAGCGTTGGACTGGCCGCGAGACGGGAGCCCTCGTGATCCACGACGGCGTACCTATGGCCTTCCCCAGCAGGGACGTCACCGAGACCTTCGTCGGGCCCATGCTCGGGATGACGTCCCCCGAAGCCGAACGGGCACTTATGGAGCAATCGACCGCTCGCCGCGAGATCAGGAACGAGACGGTACCGAAGATTTGGCAGGGCCCGACCGACCCCGGCGACGCGGCGATAGCACCAACGAAGCCGAAAACGGTGGCAGGATACGTTCCCGAGGGCTTCTAGCCGCGTAATCGCCCATATCCAGCGGAAACGCCTCGATCAACTACGCGCCCGCACCCGCGTACTACACGCGGGTGCGGGTGTTTTTCGTTTTAGGTGCAGGCATCTACCTGCGCTTTCGAACTCGGCGCGCCGAGTTGCGCCGTTTGCCTCCGGCGAAACGTAGTGGAGCCTTATCCTGCACCGCCGCTTCGTGGCGGAAAACCGAATCCAAAGTGACGCGTAGCATTCGAACCACAGCGCCGAAAAAATGACGTCAGAAGCCGGCAGCCGAACTATCCATCGAACAGGTCTGAATCGAAAAACTCTCTCAGGGAAACGCCGAGCCCGCCTGCGATGCGCTCGATATTCTCGATTGAGACGTTGCGCTTGCCGGTCTCGACTTCGGCGAAGTAGGTGCGCGACATCTCGATGGAGTACGCGAAGGCCTCCTGGCTCAGGCCGAGCCCGGCCCTTAGCTCCTTGATGCGGAGTCCCACGCGCATCTTGGGGTCCAGCTGAGTCATCGACACCTCCCGTCCTTCGGTGTCAATGATTCAAGCCAACCCTATATAAGTCACACCTATATAAGTGACAATTTGAAATACAATGCAAATATTGAAGTATCGCAATCAGGAAGGAGCCATGGTGGTTACGGAGATTCCGAAGGTGACGGACGATATGGTCTCCGGGGATGCAGTGGAAAAGGAAGAGGGGAAACCTTTCATGCTCTTCGGGCGCGAGTTCTCCCGCAAGCAGGTCTGCGCGGCTGGTGCAGGAATCCTCTGTGCGGCGCTCCTCATTGGCTGCGGTGGGTATGTCATCACACATGCCGGGTGGACGGGTAAAGCGAATGTCCCTGCGGTGTTCCAGAAGGCGGGCGATGAGAAGCAGGACATGGTACTTACCCTTGAGGTAAAGGCTGACGGCTGGGATGCGGACACTTCCACGCCCGTTATCGCCCATATAGAGGATGCGGACGGGAAGGTGGACTTCTACACCGCCATCGCCGCGAACAAGCAGGTGACCGTAGAGGTCGGCAAGTCCGGCACCTACACCGTCACCCTCATCCCGCCGGTGAACGCGGACGGCTCTACCTATAAGGCAGCGTCCAGTAAGGTCAAGGCCGGGAAAGATGACAAGAAAACGAACAGTACCGTCATCACGCTCGAAAAGGTGGATGCGGACAAGGTGACGAAGGATGACCTGACAGCTATTGCCAAGGACGTTGCAGCAGCCGTGAAGAAGGGCGATTCCACCCTGACCGGAGACAAGGGCGCGGCGGTCGCGAAGAAGTTCGAGGACAACATCAAGAAGAACCCGAACGCCGACGCGGATGTCGTCGAGAAGGAGAGCGAAAAGGCGCAGGAGACGGCCAAGGAGGACAAGTCTGACGCGAAGACCCCGGAGACCTCCGACAACAAGAAGAACGATTCCGGTTCCAAGAACGATAGCGGAAACAACGGCTCTGGAAATAAGTCGGACAGCAAGCCGAGCGGAAGCAACAATAGCAACTCCGGTAGCTCCTCGAAGAAGGATGACACCCCGGCGCATGTCCATAAGTACGATATCTATCATCCGGCAGTAACCCACACGGAGACCGTGCATCATCCGGCAGTGACTCATACGGAGAACGTGCATCATCCGGCAGTAACCCATACGGAGTCACATTCCATCTGCAATGGGTGTGGAGCTGATATTACAGGTTATGAGCGAAACCATGCGGAAAGTGCCATGTTGGCCGGGAATGCAGCGTGTGGAGCATGGCATTCGGAGCCGCGAACCGTGACGGATTCCGCAGCATGGGATGAAACGGTCACCGTGACGGATTCCAAGGCGTGGGATGAAACGGTCACCGTGACGGATTCGCCTGCGTACTACACCTGCTCCTGCGGTGCCACGAAGTAGCGGAAGCCGCCGAATTCTAGGCCGTAGCGGTCAGGCATCAGATTGAGATCTAATGATGCCACCCGGGCGCACGAGTCTCAGTATCCTCCATGTTCCCGAGTCACCTTAGCCAAGGTTCCAAGGGGCACCGCCCCTTGGCGCGCAGGGGTTCGGGGATGGCGCGAGGCATCCCCGGAAAAGCTGGCGCGGGCATGCCGATGGCATGCCCGCGTTCTCCGTATGCGCCTCACCCCTCTCCGGCAACGTACACGGTCCGGCCGCTCTCGCAGTCAATGCTCTCCACGTCGCCGAATCCGATGCGGACGGCAGCCCATCCGCCCCCGTCCTCCACCAAGGCATCGGCCTCGTCGCGTGCGTCCGAGACGAGTCGCCCGAGTTCGGGCGACCCCTCCGGAGCAGTACCCACCTCGAACGCCCCGCCCTCGCCGCCCGACTCAAACTCGACGACGACAGTCAGCGCGACGGCTCCGCCCGGGGACTTGCCGAATCTGCCCACGGCGCCAACCTCGTCCATCTCCATGGAGCTACCTCCTCCTGACGGCGCTGAGCGGCTTCGGGGAGAAGTGCTCGTCGCGCTCGACGGCAGCGAACCCCATCTGGCGGTTCAGCTCGGCCATCTCCTTGATGCTGAAGTAGCCGAGCTCGTCGTCGTAGCCCTCGACGAGGCCGAACGCCTCGTCCGTGCCGTCGAACTCGAGCAGCCACCAGTCCCATCCGTTCACGCACGAGAAGTAGTGGGCGTAGACCGTGGGGTCCTCCGCTCCGTCCTGCTCGTAGAGCCTCGGCGCCGTCTTGGCGATTTCCTCGGTCATCAGCTGCTGCATGTCTTCCTCCGTTCCGGGCACGTGGCCCTCAACATCTCGCCCCTGCGGGCAAAGCCGAATGGCGACGCCGCGCGTCGTCGTCGGCTTTGCTCCCTGCAAAGCCGCACCGGAGCGAAGACGGGTCAAGGGAGGTCCATGACGACCTCCACCAACCGGAGCGGAGCGGAGGTTTGTGCGGGGTCTCATGGGCCCCCTTGACGCGGCGTAGCGGAGGTGCCACCCGGCCGCGGAGCCGTGGCCATACGCCGGCGCACGCCGTGTCGCGGCAGCAAAAAGGCCCGTTGCCGGCGGGCCCGAAGGAAAGGAGTTGTTTTTCAGGTACGCCGGAAACACCAGGCACGAACCGAGTGCCGTTTATCCGACCGGATTCTTGATCTCCATCGAGTCGAAGGCCCAGACCCACCAGCGGACCGTATCCGCCCGGTCTCGTCCAACCGACCTTTCGAGATACATGGCAGTCTTCCACCGGCCGAACCTCACCGTGTACGACTGGCTGCTGCTTCCGTTCAGCACCGGACCGGGAGGCATGACCTCAAGGATCTCGTCAACGAGGAACCTCCTGCCGTCGGGCCAGAGGACCGCGAACGGGCGAACCTCGCCCGAACTCGATGTCCTCACCATGACGTCGACATACTGCTTGTGGGCGCGACGGCTGTGATCGGGCCCAACCGACCGGGCGGTGCACTCGCCGGTGAAAACGTCCCTCATATGGCTGTCGCCGCCATGCCGGAACCCTTAGCGACGAACCATCTGCCGTTTTCCCACCAGACCGTCTTTCGCTGCTTGGCGATACAAACGTCTATCTCGACGCAAAGGTTGCCAAATATCGCGCGGCCGTACTCTCGGCGGGCGTAAATGCTCTCCACCGTCCACGATCGCCCGTCGGCCCAATGGATAACCCAGGGGTCGGCCGGTCCATGGTTGGGGCCGACGGTACCCTTGGCATCGACGTCAACGTAGATTCGCCGCTCCTCGACCGGTATTCCGCATGTGCCCGCCAGGCTGTGCTTATGGAACAAGGCCGCTCCTCCCCATTAGTACGAACAATTGTTCCATTATGACATACTGAAGGGACACTCTAATGATGGGAGACACACCATGACCGATGAAGAACAGGGACAGTTCTACGATGTCGTATACGAGATGCGCGGGTTTGCCGCCACGCTCCTCGCGGCATCGCGCGGTGACCTTCAGGAGCCCGACAAAATCATCGAGTACGCCGCGTCGCAAATCGAGCATCTCGCTGATCGCCTCATCGTCGGCATCACGGGACAAACGGATAGAGACCGAAACGAGAACGACTAACGCCATGTAATTCAATTACTGGAAACTGATTGGGAGATCACCCGCGGCCAATCCGTAGGAAAGCCGCGGGATATACTCCACGAGTGACCGGCCGCGCCGGCCCTCTTACCCAACCGTTACTCGACGTCCGCCAAAGACAGAACGCCGCGATAGGGCCTAAAAGGGGCTATCAATCGAGCCCGATTTACTCGCAACAGCTGTTGCTGCCAGCTGTTATACCCGAACAATCGAGCAAACACGACCTTGCTTTCACGAACACATGTTCAACATAACCTACCGACCGGCGACGATAAGAAAATCAATCCCGCAGATGTCAGTCATCGCTCTTCTTCAAGTTGCAGTCACGGCAGAGCATCTGGCAGTTCTCGGGGACGGTGCGGCCGCCCTTGCTCCACGGCGTGATGTGGTCGGCCTGCATCTCCTCGAACTCGAAGTGCTTTCCGCAGTACGGGCACACGCCCTTCTGGCGCTCGTATGCGGCGCGCGCGTCGCGCTTGTCGAAGGCGCGAATGCTGAGCTTGCGCTCGTTGCCGGTGAGCAGGTACTCGTAGACGCCCTTCTTGCTCGTCACGTCGTCGTCGGCCATGAGGCACGATACCTCGGCCTCAAGTTTCTTGGGGTCGAGGTCGGAGCGCCCGTGGTGGTCGTTGTAGAAGAGCCCCCACTCGATGCCCTTCATCTCGCGCCGGCACTTCGGGAATATCGCCTGAACCCAGTCGATGACGCTGCGGAAGTAGCTCCAGAGGCCTTGGGCCGTCGGCTCGCTGGCGTGCTTGGCCATGTATTCCTCTATGGTCTCGCCGTCGATGGCGGCGGCCCACCTGATGGCCGTCTCAAGGAACTCCTGACGTATCGATGAGCCTGTGAGGTAGTCGCCCGCGAGCTGCTGGGCTGCGCATCCGGTCTTCGAGAAGTACCTTTTGGCGTCTGACACCCATGAACCGGCGTAGACGGCGTTCCGCAGCTCCTGCTCGGTCAGCCGCTCGCCCGCGATGTTCACGATGCGGAACCACTTCAGCTTCTCGGACGGCTCGCCCTCGCACTGGTAGACGTCAAGCCGGTAGGAGAGGATGCGCTCGCGCTCGTCGCTCGTGAGGTTGTCGAAGTAGCGGTCGTCAACGGAGAACTCGCCGTCGACGTAGCGGCAGATTGAGACGGTCCGCTGCTGGCCGTCCAGCACCTCGAATGTGTCCTCACCGTCCTCGTTCACGCCAGTCTTCGCCCAGTACATGACGTTGAGGGGGAAGCCGTTCATCACGGTACGGATGACCTCGTCTCGCTGGGCGGGCTTGTAGACGAACTCGCGCTGGTAGGGCGGGCGTATGTCGAGCCGACCGAAATATCCGGTCACGCCCTCCTCGGCGTCATCCCAGTAGTCCTCAACGAGGTCGCTAATGGGAATCTCGCACTTCTCAATCTTCATTCCGCGTTGCTCCCCTCGAAATCAGACGGATGGTCTGCAATCCACTTGTCGGTGTACCTGATGAATATGCGCCCGTAGGTGACCTTCGGAACGCCGTTCTCGTCGAGGTAGTAGGTGTTCTGGACCCGCCACGTGCGGTTCATCGCTTTGTACTTCGCTTGCAGCTCAGCCGAAGGTGGCGTGTAGAAGGTGCACTCGTTCTCGGCCCATTCGAGGTCTCCACGCCGTCCGAGAATGACGAACTGGTCAGGGCTGTAGCGGTCCATGAAGGTTATAGGTACGCCCATGATTCCCCGGTAGTCACATGGGATGTCGGCAAGCTTCGATACCTCTATGGCATCGTAATTCTCGTATTTCGGATAGGACTCTGGTTTGCATCGCTTAACCAGAATCATTTCTTCATGGCGCTTCTTGATATCAAGATTTGTGTACCAGCATATATTTCCCATCGAGCGCCATTTTTGGCCGGTCTCGTCCTGCCAGTATCTCGTTGCCCTTGGTTCATAGTCGTCCGGAACTTGGAATGCCATATCCCCGTTGTTGTATCCGAGCCAGACCTTATCCTCTTGAAGAAGGCGAAACACCTCTTTGTAGGTTATGGCGTTCTCGCTTCCTATAATCAGGATTTGCTTGTTGTGATCAATGAGCGTTGTTAAGTACTCTCTGAAAAGAGAAAACGGTGGGTTGGTTACGACGATGTCGGACTCGTCCAGCAGTTCGAGGCACTCGGGCGAGCGGAAGTCTCCGTCACTGTGCAGCCGCTCGATGGTGTTCTCACCAGTGCGGAACAGTTCAGCCACATCGAGCATGTCGATGCCGCCCTCGCCGGTCGTGTCGTGCACGGTCGTCACGACGGCCTTGTACGGTGTGCGCCGCTCGTCCTCCGTCTCGTCGCCGAACAAGGACAGCTGCGTTCCCGTTATTGGCGACCCCGAGTAGCACGTCGCTATGAGCTTCTTGAGCTTGAGCTTGTTGAAGTTGAGCGCGAAGTACTTGAAGAAGTTCGACTCATAGGGGTCGTCGCAGTTGCACAGCACGGTCTTGCCCTTGAAGTGAGGGCGGTAGTGCCTCAGCTCGTTCTCGATATCGGCGAGCTGCGTATAGAACTCGTCTTGTTTGGCGTCCTTCGCCCTCCCGAGTGAATTGCTCTTTGCCATTTTCCATCCTTATGTATATACACTCTATATAGAATGTATATACAATCTATATACTATCCCGGTTCATGCGCATTTCCAGCCCCTCAACGATGAGGCGTGAGACAGTTGTGTTGTGCTCGGCGGCGTAGGCCGAAATCTCGGCTTTTTGCTCGTCCGTGACCCAGAATGTGATGCATTTGTCCTTCTTGCGCGAGCTGGTCGAGTCGCCCTTGTGCTGAAGGTCCTGATTACCCATGAGGGTCATGCTGGCCGTCTCCGCAGCGGGGGCGGTACGGCGCTGCGGCCGCTTAGTTGGCACCGTAGGCCTCCTTGTCTTCCTTGATGCTCTGTTTGATTTGCTCGAAGACCTTCTCGTAGCCGTACAGGTCGTCGCCGAAGGAATTACCGAAGAAGTTCTTCAAGCCCTCGCGGCTAGGAATCTGATAGTCAAAGTAGCTGGTGTCGCGGTCCGCAAGCTCACCGAGGGACTGTTTGAGGCTGAGGGTGCCGGGGAGCACGCGGGTGAGCAGAATAGCGAACAGAAAGCCCCTCGCTCCGAGGGTGTCCGTCGTCTCGAACGTCTTCACCATGTCGGCTGGTCCGGTCGTGGTCGGGACGACGATGAGGTCGGAGCAGTCCGCCGCCTCGTCCATGACGCGCCCGTTGGGCGGACAGTCGATGAAGAGCCATTTGTCCTCAGCACCCTTGAGCCTGCGACCCGCCGTGCGAACGGTCGCGACGTTGGCGGGCGTAACGGGGAACGGCAGGGGGTCGCCGGCTTCCTCGGCCATCATCGCCCAGAGGCTCGCGCTCGACTGCGGGTCGCAGTCGTACAGTTCGACGTCCTTGCCGTCGCGAACGGCGGCGGTGGCGAGAGCTATGGCTGTGGTCGTCTTGCCAACGCCGCCCTTCAGGTTGATTGTCGAGATAATCATCGGGTTCCCTTCAATTTGACTATATAGATAATATATACACTCTATATAGAATGTATATACATTTCCTTTACTGAGACAAGATCTTCGGCGGTCGGTTGGCGTCCCTCAGCCCTAATCTCTTGCAGGCGTGCGAAGGCGGCAGGGATCTCATGCCTCGCCCATTCAATCGATGACTGAACACCGCTCGCACGGGCAGTCATGAACTCATCGAACCTGCCCAAGACCCTAGCCGCGGTCATGGCGTCGAAGTAGTCGTCAGTCTCAGAGTTCCACGCGCGGAAACGCTCATCAAGACCGAGCTTTGCCCTATCAAGCTCGGTCTTATTTCTGCTTGCGATCTTCTCGACGGCAGCGGCATCGGATAGGCCGAAAAACGCCGCCGTCTGGCCGAACGGCTCCCATGGGTGTGAGGCGATGTGGCGAACGACCATTGCCTCAAACGCGCCGCTGTCCTCAGCGTACCGCCTCTTGAATTGCTCCGCCTGCTCCTCGATGACTTTGTGCCGAGCCGGTCGCGGCGTGGGTCGAGATGTTTCATCCTTGCGCGTAGCCGCGGCATACTCGGCTTCCCAGCCAGGCTTAAGCCACTTGTACACAGTCGGCCTAGAGACCTCGGCCTTGCGGGCGAGGGCGGCGATGCTCAGGCCGGGATTCTCGGCTGCAGCTCGCCATACTTGCATGGCCTTCTTCGGTGCGCCGTCCTTGTTCCACCAGGTGGTGCCATTCATCTCCTGCTTGAGATCACGTTCGTACCTGGCCTTCTTGAGCGACAAGTCCTTCGGAAGCCGTTTCTCCGGCGGGTTGCTCCCATGTCCCATCTTCTCGCCGTACTCGACAGCCGCCTTGCGCTCGCAGAAATCCTGGGTGTATCGCCTCGCCCTCCCCGATGCCAAACCTCCCTCGTAGGCCTCAAGGGCCGCTGCGACGTCGTTGGCAGTAAACCTGTTGTCAGGCTCGACTGATAGGGCATCAAACCGCTCGAGAAGACCGTAAGCGTCGTCCTCAAGCTCATCTTGGGGCACGCCGCACTTGTTCGCCATGACGGCCAGGTAGAAGATGCACCAGTAGCGGTGACTCACCGAAACATGCTCCCTGATGACGCTCAGCACGCGGTCATAGGCCGCGCGACCATACAGCCATCCGCCCAAAGGCTCGTCGTTGACGACATGTTTCTCGTACCACTCCGGCCACCTCTCCTTAGCCTCGGCTATCGGGGTCGTCTTTCGGACCTCCTTCGTGAGGGCGCTGAGCGCGTCGAGACCATCCATCTCCTCCTTGTCCCTCAGCCTCGGGATAAAGGAGAGCAAGTAAGGGATGGTGGCGGGCGGCGTCTCGTCGTGCGAGAAACATTCGACAGCGTAGGGTTGTTTGTACTTGGGGTTACCAATATCGCCGTTGAGCTTCGTCGCGGTGCCGACCATGCGGAACCCCTGGAATATGCCTTGGCTCTGCTTCTTGTCAGGGTCGCTGTCACTCGTGTTGGCGTTCCAGACGCGGTCGGTGAGCTCGCGCTTGAGAACCTGTAGCCCGGTGACGTACCGGGTCATGAGTGGCACAGGACGATCGAGCTTGTACACGACATGAAGCCCGGTTCCCGAGCTGACGAGATAGTTTGCATAGGGAATGACACCGCGCTCCATCTCGTGCAGCAGGTTCACCAGCTGCCTAGTCCCGACGTAATCGAGGTCAATCATGATTGCGTGCAGAAAACGAGCATTCTTACTGTTACGACTCTTGCCGTAGTAACTGACCGGGGCGAGAAACATGAAAGTGTTCTGTGAGATGGACACGTCTCTCAGGTGCTCAAGCTCGTCGAGATCGTCGTGGACCGTATAGCGATGCATGACGCGCTTAACGAGCTTATTGCCCTTCACGTCGGTGCCATGGTCAATCTCCTTACCCGTGTCTTCCAGGACGATGAGATTGGGCTTACCGTCTGAATCAGCGCCCTTCTTCTGCAAGCTACCCTCAGGAAAGAGTGAGCGATAGAACGAGTCCGCATCACACCAATACCACCCCGGAGTGTTGAACAACATTTCGTTACGTTGCTGGTTCTTGTGGCGCTCATCCTCGTACCAGTAGCCGTCGTGTTTGCTCTGGGCCTTGTGACGCGAGACTGGCATAAAAGCTCTCCTCTGGCTTGCATGAAACAGATGAAAAGAAACGGGGTGAGGTAAAGACCTTAGGAGCCACCCCGAGGGGAATGCCTATGGCATTACAGGACGTATGTTAAGGATAAAGTTATTTTACACTGCTCTAAGCGAAAAGTGTCTATATAGAATGTATATACTTTCTATATAGACACGTCGGAGGTTTCTCCTTAGATGTCGGATGCCCTCGCTCGCGCTTCCTCATCTTGAGCATCGATCACATATCGTTACCGTTCCCGTCGTCCATGGCGCGCTCGGCCATGCGGTACATGGCCATGCCGACGCCCAGGGCATGTTGGATACCGGCGATGCTGAACCCGCGACCGAGACGATGCCCGCGGATCGCGGAGACCCTTATGCGGTTGCCGCGGCCGTCTCTGCGGTCGTAGGTCGAACGATACTCGAAGACCACGTCCCTAGCCTTCGCCTGCCCGTCTCGGCTCATTCGCATATGAACCCCTCTCTTCTCGAGCGCCTCGTTGAGCGCGCGCATCTTGTTGGGGGCTCCCGAGGCGGCGACCTCGCGGACGCTCTCGCGTACGACGCGGCGAACATGGTCAAGATCCGTCTCGAACCGCGGCGACGACGCGCGGCCGGCCTCGCGGGCCCTCCGCTCGCCGGGGGACTCCTGGCGAGCGTGGGATCTGCTATTTCTTTGGCCGCGTTCGAGCTGCGAGAGGCCCCATCTCTCGTCCATGTCGCGCATTCTCGACGCATGGAGGACCTTCTGACGGCTTGCTCGGCCCTCATCGAGCCTGCGTCCGGTCTCGAGGTCGGTCCGGTTGATGGCGATATGCACGGCGTAACGGTCCGTTCCGTCCTTCGAGTGCTCGAGGTGAAGCGCCCAGGCGGCTTCCTGGTTCGGATAGTAGCGCTCCACCCACTCGCGAGCGAATCCCATGCACCCGGCTCTGGTGAGCCTACCACCGTTGACGTCGCATTCGTCTGGATTGAAGGCGATGATCTGGTGGTAGCAGTAGGTGCATTTCGAGCCCTTGCGGCCGGACTCGTTATGTCCATAGGCATCGCGGGTGCGGTCCATCTCGCGAGCCCAGTTCTCCGGGTCGTTGAGATTCCGGGAGTCGAGGTCGAGTGCGTCATGCTTATCGCTCGACCTGTCGAGATAACCAGCAAGACTCTTCATATGCTGCGCGCTGGTCACCGAGACCTGTTTGATAGCCGTCATGTTTACCGTCCCCTCACTCGTCCCACGCGGCCCACTCGTCCTCGAACGTCGCGTTTTCCTCGTCGGCCTTGAACACGTCGTCGGGCGCGATTTCGTCATCATCGTCCGTCTCGTCATCGACGTCGAACTCGGGGCACCACGGTTCCGGGACCCCATATGCTTTGTCCTGCGCGGAAGCCTTGGCGCGGGCGTAGTAGGCGGAGCGCTTCTGGCGCTCCGCCTCCTCGTCGCCGAGCCCGAAGAAGGCGCCCGCAGGGGTACGGTTGGCATAGTCGAGCGGGAACTCGAACACGCCCTCGCGGCCCGGTTTCGAGTTCTCGCCGCCTTTTATCGCGATGAGACCGTCTCGGATGGGGATGCGCTGCTGCCACTCCCATTCGTTTATCAGTGGGACGGCGGTCTCGCTGTAGCTCGTGCCGGACGACGACCGCCCCGAGCCGTTCTGGCTCGATGTGCCCATGGAGCGCACCGTCCGCTTTCCGGCGAGCGCCGTGAAGAACTTGAAGTCATCGGGCTCCGAAAGCGATAGCGCGACCTTGGTGCCGATGGAGCCGATCAACTTGTCTCGCCCGGCCCCTCCGTCGCCTGGTTCGTTATAGGCATTCAACTGTTTCAGGTTCTGGACGAACAGGTACTCATGAATCTTCATGCTCCGTCCGAGCGTGGCGATGGCCGGCAGGCAAGCGACCTTGACGTTGAGGTTGCCGATCTCGTCGAGCACGAGCGCCGTCTCGTGCGGCATGCGGCCGCCGTTCTCCTTGCAAGCCTGCTGCGCCACCTGCCACCACTGGTTGAGGAAGCAGGTGTAGACGACCCCGTACGGGTCGCCCTCGTCGAGCATCTCGATGTACAGAACCGTCTTTCTCTCGATGAGGTCTCGGATGGAGACGGTGCTCTCGGACGTAACCGCGCGAAGAGCGCCGTCCGAGAAGATGCCCAGGGCCTCCTTGAGCGTGGAGACGACGTTCTTGCCGGCGGTCGTCGCGCCGCCGTCCCCGAGGAGGTCGGATGCCGGCGAGAATGCCGGGTGCGTCGGTCCGAGGCCGCGGATGTAGTCCTTGAGAGGGGCCGACGGGTCCTTCGGGTCCTCGCCAGCGGTCCCGCGGTCGACGAGCGCGGCGACGCTCGCGAGGTTCTTCTGGTTGCGGGGAATATCGGCCGTGCAGACGACGAGTATGCAGGCGGCGAGCATGTTGCGGGCGGCCTTGGGGAAGTACGTGTTCTTCTCGCCACCGAGCGGTATTAGGTCGACGGCCACCTGGCGGGCCGTCCTCACGGCCGCATCGGTATCGCCCGCCTCGACGGCATCGGCGACGAGCCCGATGGGGTTGTACCGGCTGGCGCCGGGGTATCCCGTCAGGTCGAGGACGACGGTCTCGTAACCGAGCTCTCTCGCTTTGTCGGCGGTGAGCTCAAGGACTTCGGGCTTGCCCGTGGAGACGACGTTCCAACCGGCCGCCATCGCCAGATGCATGGTCTCCAGGACCTGCAGCTGAGTTTTACCAGACCCCGTCTTTCCGCAGGTCAAAGCATGCGGTACGGATGAATCGAACCAGTAGCCCCTTACGTCCGCGCCAAGCACAAGGCCGGCCCTCTCCGGCATCCCGGTTCCGTCCCAGAAGTCGTTCCGGCGGTTGAGCTCCGCCGCACCCCGGATGACGCGAGCGTCACCGTAGATGCCTCGGTCGACCTCGCGCGTGCGCTCCCCCTCCTTGGCCACCGAGTAGCCGAACAGGACCAGGAACGTCAAAGCGAACCCGGCGAGCATGAACGGAACGTGACCGAACCATTCGCCTGAGGTCCAGAATGCCGCCCAGAGGTCGAACCCCATCGCATCGAGCCAGCCCATCCAGTCGAAAGCGGCCCCCGCGACCATGCAAGAGGTCGCAGGGGCCACTATCGGGTAGCAGACTATATCGATGACGGCGGCGAACGCCGCCGCGAGGATCGCGGTGCCGCGGTATCGGCCCACGTCACTCACCGCCCCGAGCGTCGGAAATGGACCATAGACAGGCCTTCAGGTCCTCGCGCGAGCGCGCCGTCTCCGGCCAATCGTCGGCGAGGTCGACGACGTCCATGAGGGACCGGTATGTGTAGGTGAAGCCGCCAAGAACGGACCAGTTGCGCAGAGCTATATCGAAGAACGCCCTGACCTCGATGCCTCTGTTCCCGTTCTTGAGGGCGCGGGCGAGGTCGCGCGCGACCCCCTCGTCGATTGCGGCCGACAGGGCCTCGCGGCTACCGGGGTCGGACTCGCAGACGTGGTGCAGCCGGCTGCACACGGACGCCCAGCAGGTTGCAAGGTGGTAGACGGGCTGGGATCCGTCGGCCTCCTCCTTCGAGGCATCGATCAGCGCGCCGAGCGACTGCTGCGCCGCAAGCTCGACGAGCGGTCTGAGGTCGGACGTATCGGAGTCCCAGTCGTAGACGGCCGCGGCGTCGCTGAACGCGCCCGCGACCTCGTCGCGCACCCCGGTCTGGCCGTAATAAATGCGCGTCATGGCGCGCTCGGCGAGCCCGCCGTCGTGCGGGACGAGGGCGTCGATGAGGATGCCCTCGATCTCCTGGCTCATGTTCGTACGGTTGACCTCGCAACGGTCCGCGAGGGCGGCCTCGAGGGCGCGCCTGGTGTCATCGGATGAATATACGAAAGTCCGTTTCGGCTTGAGTGTGGGCATGGCTGTTCCAATCGAGGTAGTTGTCGCTTAACGGTATTCTACCCCTGTTCCAACCCTGTTACACCCCTGCACCAACCCTTCACGATCGACGCCTACGGCCGCGCGGCCTCCATCGCGTCGGCGACCTCCTGGGCGGCGCGCTCGACCTCAGCCACGGCGCGAGCGACGTCGGCCGCCGGCGCGCCGCCGATGCCGTAGCTGTTGAGTGCGCGGGCGACCTGGTTGACGTTGTTGCCGCAACGGCGGAGTTCAACGTATATCGGGCGGAGCTCCCGGACGTCGGCGGCGCTCGCGGGCACCCCGCCCGCGAGCGCGCACCGGCGGATGTAGGCCGACAGGCCGAGTCCGGCCGCCTGCGCGCGTTCGCGCATGAGCGCGGCGTCGCGCTCGCTGATCCTGAGGTGAATCTGGGCCTCTTTTTTCTCTTTGGCCAAAACGGACTCCTTCCGGGTATTTCGGCAAGGGGACGGCGGGAGCGCCAACGGGCGCGGCTCGCCGTCCCCGCGCAGGGCGTAGGGGAGCGCCGGCAGGCGCGGTTCCGACCGCCCGGAGCCCCGGCGCGAACGCGCCGGCAAGATGGAATGTGTACACATTCCCACATCTTGCATGCCCATGGTAGGGAACCCACACGTTTTCCCGGATATGGGCAGGTGAGCGAAGGCGCAGTGATGGCGACCCATGGGAGCCATCGAACGGAGCCGGAGCGAGAGCCGGCGGGGCGTGACACGGCGGGGCGATCGCGAGTTGAAGCCGAGTGATTGGCCCGCCGTTCACGGCCCGCCGGCGGCCGTTCCGGGGTTCCAAGGGGCCTCGGCCCTTTGGCGCGCAGGGGTCCGGGGATGGCGCGGTCCATCCCCGGGAAACGCCGCGAGGGGCACGCCGTCGCCGGCATGCCCCTCGCGGGTGGCGGCCGTGGCTATTCCGCCCCTGCCGCGTAGACCGTCCGCCCCGTCTCGCAGTCGATGGTCTCGACGTCCCCGAAACCGATTCGGACGGCCGCCCATACGCCGATGCGCGCCAACTCGTCCGCCTCGGACCTCGCGGCGGCGATGAGGCGCTCGAGCTCGGCCGATCCGGCCGGTGCGGTCCCCACCTCGAACGCGCCGCCGTCGCCGCCCGACTCGTACTCGACGACGACCGTCGAGCCGAGGGCCTTCTCGAGGGCCTCGAGCTGACTGCCCATACTCTCGAGGGCGTGCCCGGCGACCGTGGCCAGCGGGTAGCGGCCCATCCCGGACGCCGCCGAGCGGTCGGCCATGCGGAGCAAGCCGGCGGCCTCGAGCGCCTCGAGGAGCCCCGCGGGGACCGCGGCGTCGATGGCGATGTTGCCGCGCCCGCGGCACCACTCGGCCGCCGCCGGCACGTTCGCCGTGAGCACGCCCCATTCGGCCATGTATCCGCCGGAGCGCGGGTCCGTGGCGTCGAGGAGGAGGACGGCCAGGCCGCCGCCCGCGTACTCATCGGCCACGAGGGCGAGGCGGACTGCCTCGCCCATGGAGTCGAACTCGACCGTGACCATGCGGTTACCTCCTCCTGACGGCGCTGAGCGGCTTCGGGGAGAAGTGCTCGTCGCGCTCGACGGCAGCGAACCCCATCTGGCGGTTCAGCTCGGCCATCTCCTTGATGCTGAAGTAGCCGAGCTCGTCGTCGTAGCCCTCGACGAGGCCGAACGCCTCGTCCGTGCCGTCGAACTCGAGCAGCCACCAGTCCCATCCGTTCACGCACGAGAAGTAGTGGGCGTAGACCGTGGGGTCCTCCGCTCCGTCCTGCTCGTAGAGCCTCGGCGCCGTCTTGGCGATTTCCTCGGTCATCAGCTGCTGCATGTCTTCCTCCGTTCCGGGCACGTGGCCCTCAACATCTCGCCCCTGCGGGCAAAGCCGAATGGCGACGCCGCGCGTCGTCGTCGGCTTTGCTCCCTGCAAAGCCGCACCGGAGCGAAGACGGGTCAAGGGAGGTCCATGACGACCTCCACCAACCGGAGCGGAGCGGAGGTTTGTGCGGGGTCTCATGGGCCCCCTTGACGCGGCGTAGCGGAGGTGCCACCCGCGTAACGGATACGAGGTCATGACCGGCGAATGCCACCGAAACGCTTGAAATCATTGTTCAAGACTGAAGAGAGTCGGCCGCCCCTAACGGACGGCCGCCTTAGCGAGCCTTACTAATTCGGTTCTGGTATATGATCCGAGACGCCCGCCAGGCAAATCCCGACAATCCTAGTGATAGTCGTTTGCGAAGGAGCCGTAGAAGAGCGCCTTACAGTCGACATCGCTGTAGCCCATCACGGCATCCTGCACATCGGATCGCAAGAGGTTGAGCACCTTGTACACGCCCTCGCCCATATCCCCGACGAAGAGTACCTGCTTGAACACATCGGGATAATCGCGCAGATAGGTCACATAGCCCCTAAGCTTTGCTAGCGTGTCGCCGAGGAACTCGCCATGAGGGTCAACGATGGACGGCCTGATGACGCCCGCTGCATCCTTCACGAAGAAGAGGAAGTCTGGATGCAGGGCCTTGCGTCCCACCGAAGACATGTACGGAATCGAAAACGCCTTAGCAGACATGCTGCCCGACGGATTGCGATAGAAAGCAACCGTGCGATTCTTTGCCAATTCGTTCCTAACGATATAGTCTTCCGCCGGGTTCAGGTCGAGCGGGCAGAGGCCGTCCTCTTTCTGCACGATATGGCACGGATATTTAGCGAAGTCGTCCGACGTGCTGGTAGACGTGGGCCACTCTATCTTTGTGAGCCGCTTGCCCTCAGTTTCGCGGGCCAGCTCGTCGTAGCGCTGCTTTGCCGCATCGTTAAGGTAGTCATAATCGCCAGATCCATCGACCTTATCGAAGTATTCCTTTCGGCATTGAGCCGCCCAGCCCTCGAGCGCATCAACGATGGCCTGCGTGCGCACCGCTGCGGCAAGGCGCAGGTCGCACTCGGGCCGCCCAAGCTCCTTGAAGTTGGCGCGACGATACTCATTCGCAAACTCCTTAGTGAAATGCATGTCGGCGTCGCGGGCGGCCTTTCTGAGGCCCTCGGCGTCCGTGCGGGCCTCCTCCTGCTCCTGGTCCTCGGTCTCGTTGAGCTTGTCGAGCGTGATCTTGACGGTCTCGGCAACCTCTACGTCGTGTTTGGCTTCGCGGTACTCGTCCTCGTTAGCAACGATGTATCCCTTGAGCTTCTGGACGAACTGTTTTTTCACGTCGGCCGCGGCATTGACATCGAGGCCAGCCTCGACAAGCAGAGTCGCCGTCTTAACCAGGCTCTGGAATTCGTTCCTGGCCTTTTTCGGAATGCGCTGCACGGGGATGGAATCGAAGGCTGTGCGGATGCCCTGCCACTCCTGATGCGTGAAAGACTGCTCGCGCTTGGTGGGCGGCTTGGGCTTTGCCATGGGCACGGGTATTACGACCGAGACGGGCTGGGTCGGCTCGGTCTGTGCGGAACTTGGCTCAGGTGTCGCAGGTTGCTGCGGGGCAGACGCTGCAACGTAGTTGCCCGTTGCGGGCTGAGGCGCCAGCTCCGCTTCTGGCGCCGGGACGTCGACGGGCCTGACCGCCGAGGCAAGCGAGGGCTGCGCTCCCTGCATGTCCAACGGCTCCTGAATCGCGATGCCGGCAAGCGGCGCCTGGTAGCCGGGTTGTGCCTGCCGCGCCGCCTCGATGGCTTTCTCGTTCTCCTCGTACGCCTTGAGCTCCTGTTGGTAGTCGGCTTCGGACTTGGGCGCAGCCGCCGTGATAGTCACGGGGTTGAGAACGATGTTCTGCTTGCCGATGGAGCTCTCGCCCATGTCGTCCTTGCGGCCCATGAGGTAGTCGACCACGTCCTGAGTGCTCTCGGGATTGAACTGGGGCAGGTAGCAGGCGACGGAGTTCAAAAGATCATCGGATTCGATGCGCCGCGCAAGTGGAGTGCGTACCATACGTCCCACGAGCTGTGCGATATAGGTCGAGTCCGAACGCCTGCGCTGCGAGAAGATGACCTCCGCTCGCGGGCAGTCCCATCCGTTGGAGACAGCCTCCTTGGCGAAGAGCACGCGAATGCGCGAGGTGTCCTGAACGAGCTCGGGTTCGACATAGGGAATAAGGTATTTTCCCGCCGCGATGTCCTTATGCTCGCCGAAGACGTTGGCGAACGACATCGCCTCGGAAAGGCCGGGGACCAGGCCCGTGATCTGGTCGCACATCTCAGCCAGGGCCGAGTTGCTCACGTTGTCCGCCGCTTGGATGAGCAGCAGCGGGTTGACGGGGCTCTCGCCCTCACGGGCACAGTACTCGCCCCATTCGCGGCAAGTCAGGGCATAGCGCTCGCACGCCATAGTGAGGTACTGGTGCTCGACCGGGTCGTCCTTCTCTGGCACGCGCAACTCGATGATGTCCTTGAGCAGACCTGACTCCTGGACCTCGCGAGGGGTCACAGCGACCTTTGGCATACGTACGCGATCGGCGCGCTGGTCCATGGCCGCCTCGAACCTCTGCGGCGTGGCGGAAATCCCGACGACGATGGGCATCGCTGCACGGCCGTCGAGCCCATCAATGAGGCTGGCGTAGATCGTCGCGGTGCCGCGCTCGCTCGAGGCATTGGCCCCCAGACCGCGATGGGCCTCGTCTATGAACAGATAGAGGTTACGCTCCGGGTCCCTGATGGTGCGGTCAAGGATGTCCCAGAACACGCGGCCGGAGTTGGCCTCACTACCCTTGGTGAGCAGGCCGTTCTTACTGAGTAGGTCCTTGCTGAGGAAATAGACGTGGCGCGGCTCGAGAATGTCGTGCGCGGCTCCGAAGTCGTTGGTAATTGTGACCAGGTGGCGCCTGTCAAGGATGCTGTCTGCCAGCTTGTCCGCCACGTTTGAGAAACGCACGCTCGTCTGCTCGTTCAGGCTCGGGGAATCCGAGAGCCAAAGAACGACGGCATTCTCGTCGGGCATGAGGCTCAGATCGTCGTCTCCGAAGAAGAGCGCTTCGATCGTCGCTGCGCACATGACCGTTTTGCCCGACCCCGTGGGAGATGCGAGGCATATCGAGGACAGTTCGCCGTCCTGCTCGTAGCGTCGGCGCATCGACTGCAACTTGTTCGCCAGGGTCGCGACCGCACCGGCTTGGAAATCCTTAAGTTCGACTCTCATGTTTACCTCACCGCATCCTCGGCGGCAATCTTGAACGATTGCAGGTAGTTCTCGTACAGGCGGACGACGTCGAGCCCAGGCAGTTGTGCCTTGACGGAGGCGTATCGAGCCGTGTCGTCCGTGATCACATAGGCGCACCCTATGCTGGCATTCTGCTTGACGGCGTCTATGAAAGCGCCGACCGAAGCAAAGTCGAAGAGGACGGCGTAGGCGTCGGCCATGGCAAAGCCCGGCTGCTCGTGCTTGATGATGCTGCCACGCGAACCAGCGCGCAGCCAGAGCAGGGGCGCGATCTCCTCGAAGGCCACGCCCAGCTCGACGGCGTCCGGGTCTTCGTAGGTGAGGTCAAAGAAGACGGCGTTTTCCTCGAAGCCGTCGGCCATGGGGAACTCGTCGGTGAACTTGTAGTCACCCTTGATGGAATCGCCCTCGGGCGTCTTGCCCGTGATGGCCGCCGTGACGCGTGGTTTGGTAACGTACTGGCAGATGCCCAGCGCCTCCCATTCGGGGTCGCCCTGGCGAAGACCGCGCTTGGTGAGCTTTTTGGATTCGTCCTCGGAGACCTCGTTATTCGTTACGCTGATGGAGCGCCTGCGCCCGCCGTCCTGATGGTTCAAGCGCATGACGGCATGTGCCGTGGTGCCCGATCCTGAGAAGAAATCGACTACAAGGGCGTCGGGCTTGTCGGCAACAACGGAAGCGATTGAGAGCTCGGTCGCATAAAGGGACTTTGGAAATGTGAAGCGCCTATCGCCGATGAACTTTTTGATATATCGACTCCCGTATTCACCGGCAGAGAACTGCGTGCCACTCCAAACAGTTGTTGGAATGGCAGAGCGCTCTCCCTGCTCTTCGAGAAGCAAGGACCCATCCTCAGCCTTGCCGATGAGTTTAATTTCTCCATTCTTGAGACGCTCCTCTTGGGAATCTCCTAGGTAAAGGAGGGAGTACCGATCAGTCTTTTTGTTGTACTCACCTACTTTTGCGCACCCGCGATCAAGCTTGGCCTGTAGAGCATTCTGGGAGATCCTCCAAGTCGCCTCTCGGCCATCGGTCCTAATAGGCCAAACTGCCCTGAGACCCGTTTTTGTCGGTATCTTTGTCCAGTCTTGTTCAAGGGGGAGAGAAGCGCCGAGCTCCTTAATTGTCGCGGTCTCCTCATCGATATAGATGGGATAGAAGAGGTTCGGCCTTGCGGTGCGAGCGGCATTGGGACCGCCCCTCAGCAGCCGCTCCCAACGTACTTTACGTTGGGAGCGGCTGCTCGACGCGTCATCAGCCACTTTTTCCTCAAGTTCTCCGAACTCAACGGAATAGAGTCTGCGGTCCACTTGGCACGGCGCGGCGGTGCCAAAAAAGCAAAAGACAGCGTACTCGTCAGCCCTCTTGAACTGGTTGCCGCGGGCAACCCCGTTCTTGTTTATGGTGATTGAAACCGTCTGGATACCGGTCGCGTTGGGAAAAACGCTCTCTAAAAGAAGCTCAAGCCTTGCGTACTCCTTCTCGTCGATCGTCACGATGAGTACGGAATCGTTGGGGTTGAGCAGCTGCTTGGCGAGCTTGAGGCGGCGCTCCATGAAGGCAAGCCACTTGGAGTGGCGATAGGCGTCGGAGCCGTCGACGTAATCGTTGTTGTATTTCCAGTCGCGGGCGCCAGTGTTATAGGGTGGGTCAATATATATGCAGTCCACTTTGCCTGCATAGGCAAAGGCCAAGGTTTCAAGAGCATGGTAGTTTTCGCCGTTAATGACTACTTGATAGGGCTTATCGCCAGCGCGCTCGACACGCCCAGTCTCTTTGAGGCCAGCATAAATCGGCTGGTCATATTCAGCAACAGGCACGACATCGTCGACATCAACGGAGCGGGGCTCACATTCGTTTTCGTC
The DNA here is from genome assembly GCA_905209765.1 of uncultured Collinsella sp. GTDB lineage: Bacteria > Actinomycetota > Coriobacteriia > Coriobacteriales > Coriobacteriaceae > Collinsella. The sequence continues at coordinate 49,807 of CAJLUE010000002.1, forward strand.
ATATGAGGGCGATTGATATGGCTTTAGATCAGCAACCCCCCCCCGAACGGCATTTACCAACCATAGCAGTTGGGAGCTAGAGTCCTCTTTTTTACCACGCTCGGGAAGCACCTGTACGACATCGCCCTCCATGATAGGTTTGCCATAAAGGCGAAGTCGCTCTGGACGGTTGTGTTCAAATACAAGCCCAAACTGGCGCTGCGCAGCAAAGGCGCGGATGTCGGCAGCGAGCTGACGATCGCCCAGCTTGACAGCGCGATCAACAAGGTTCTGAACGACCGCTTGCGCCGTCTGAGACATCACTTCTCCCCCTTGCACTTCTCGTCAATCCATTCGCGCAGGACTTTAGCCACCGTCTTATCCTGGCGCGCGGCATAGGACTTAAGAGCCCGCTTATCCTCGCGGGTTATCGAGAGCGTGAACTTATCTAGCTCCCTTTCGGCATGAACAGCCTGATCTTCCTCCATGATCGCCCCTCCGAATTGACCTGTTCTACGTTCCTTAATTGACCGAAATCATTTTACTTCAGAATACGTAATTACGTAATTACGTATGCCAATTTGAGCCATGCATCACTCAATCACTAGTCAGTATTCGTTGACGAATCGTTGGGGATAACGAATATATCGAGATAGACAGTCGTTTTTACCGTCTGTGAGTACCAGCAAATCGATACTCAAAACGTCGTGAGTACATTTTGAGTACCAGTCCGAGCGGCCTCTTGCGGGCGGACGCGATCTGCCGGTCAGCATTAATTGAAATAAATTGATGGCGTTGCTTCGGTAATTGAAAACACTTTAAAAAATACCAGCAAACAATAATCCCAGCTAAACAGCTTGAGAGATTGCGTGGCTGGTTTGCATGTACCGCATACACCACAATGCACAAGCATCCATGGCACGCAAATAAAAAACGAGGGAGGCCGCATCCGACCTCCCTCGCAAAGAGCTATTTACTATTCCCACTCGATGGTCGCGGGCGGCTTGGACGTAATGTCGTAGCACACGCGGTTGGCGCCGGGAACCTCGGCCACGATGCGGCCGGAGATGCGGGCCAGCACGTCGTAGGGCAGTTTGGCCCAGTCGGCGGTCATGGCATCGCTGGACTCGACGGCGCGCAGGATGATCGGGCGCTGGTAGGTGCGCTCGTCGCCCATAACGCCGACGGACTTGATGTCGGGCAGGACCGCGAAATACTGCCAGCAGCTGTGCTCGGAGTTACGCTCGCCGGTCTGCTCAAACAGACGCTGGTTGTAGGCGTCGAGCTCCTCGCGCACGATGGCGTCAGCGTTCTTGAGGATCTCGAGTTTCTCCTTGTCGACCGCGCCGATGATGCGGATGGCCAGACCCGGACCCGGGAAAGGCTGACGGAACACGATGTGACCCGGCAGGCCCAGTGCCAGACCAAGCGAGCGGACCTCGTCCTTAAAGAAGTGATCGAGCGGCTCGATGAGGTCGAAGTGCACGCCCTCGGGGAACGGGATCAGATTGTGATGGCTCTTGATGGTGGCCGTCTTGCCGCCCGTCTTGCGAGCGCCGGACTCGATGATGTCGGGGTAGATGGTGCCCTGAGCCAGGTACTTGACCGGCTTGCCATCGGTCTCGAGCTGCTGCGCCACGGCGAAGAACTCTTTCCAGAACTGCGTACCGATGATGCGGCGCTTCTCCTCGGGCTCGGTCACGCCGGCCAGAAGCTCGGCATAACGGTCCTCGGCGTGAACGTGGATAAAGTCGACGTCAAACTGCTTGGTGAAGACCTCCTCCACCTGCTCGGGCTCGCCCTTACGCAGCAGGCCGTGGTTGATGAACACGCACGTCATCTGCTTGCCCACGGCGCGAGCGCCCAGCGCGGCCACGACGGAGGAGTCGACGCCGCCGGACAGGGCCAGAATCACGCGGTCGTTGCCGACCTTCTCGCGGAACTCGGCCGTCATGGTCTCGACCAGGTTGTCCATGCTCCAGTTGGGCTCCAGGCCGCAGATCTCAAACAGGAAGTTGCTCAGCAGCTGCTGACCATACTCGGAGTGCTTGACCTCGGGGTGAAACTGCGTGGTGAAGATCTTGCGCTCGGGGCACTCCATGGCGGCAACCGGGCACACGTCGGTGCTGGCGGTAACGGTAAAGCCCTCGGGCACCTCGGAAACGGCGTCGCGGTGGCTCATCCACACGGTCTGCTCCATGGGCGTGGAGTTAAAGAGTTTGGCGCCGGCCGTGCGCGTAATGGTAGCGCGGCCGTACTCGCCCACCTCGGAGTGGCCGACCTTGCCGCCGAGCGTCACGGCCGTGATCTGATGGCCGTAGCAAAAGCCCAGGACGGGAAGGCCCAGGTCAAAGATGGCAGGGTCGATGGACGGAGCGTCCTCGGCATACACGGAGGCCGGGCCGCCAGAAAGGATGAGCGCAGAGGCGTTCATCTCGCGAATCTCGTCGGCCGAGATGTCGCAGGGGACAATCTCGGAATACACGTTGAGGTCGCGGACGCGACGGGCAATGAGCTGACCGTACTGCGCACCAAAGTCGAGTACGAGGACCTTTGCGGAAGCCTTTTGATCCATGGTTTCCCCCTCTTGTTGGCGGGGAGCCGGTGCCCACCCGCGTGAATGAACAAAAATAACTTTCATAGTGTACACGTTATATGGGGTTTCTCGCCCCTCGCAGCCATCAGCGCACGGCAAACGCACGACCTGGGCCCCTATTTGACGGCAATTGAAGTGTTACCAAACGTTACAGATGATGTAATACGTTTGAACATTGGACGCCCTGTGCCACAATACTGCCGAACGACTCCGCCTCTGCGGCGGCAAATACGATAGGAATACCAGCATGAAGCGCATCCTTCTCATCGCCACGGGCGGCACCATCGCATCGACCGAGGACGGCAACGGCCTCTCCCCCGCCCTGACCGGTGAGGAGCTCGCCCAGAGCGTCCCCGAGATCTCGTGCCTCTGCGAGCTCGACGTCGTGCAGCCCATGAACATCGACAGCACCAATATGCGCCCGAGCGACTGGATGCGTATCCGCGACGTCATCGTCGAGGGTTATGCCGACCACGACGGCTTCGTGATTCTGCACGGCACCGACACCATGAGCTACACCGCGGCGGCGCTTTCCTATCTGATTCAGGACAGCCCCAAGCCCATCGTGCTCACCGGCTCGCAAAAGCCCATGGGCAATCCCTTTACCGACGCCAAGCTCAATCTGTACCAGAGCCTGCTCTATGCGCTCGACGAGCACTCGCACGACGTCTCGATCGTGTTTGGCGGCGTTGCCATTGCCGGCACGCGCGCCCGCAAGCAGCGCACCATGAGCTTTAACGCGTTCATTAGCGTCAACTATCCGCCCATTGCCTACATCCGCAATGACCGCATCGTGCGCAATGGGCTTCACGGCACGCATCAGGGCGAAAACCCGGTGCGTTTCTACGACAGCATCGATCCGCGCGTATTTGTACTCAAGCTTACGCCCGGCGTAAACCCGGGCATCCTCGACGCCCTTGCCGATAGCTACGACGCCGTGATTCTGGAGACCTTTGGCATTGGAGGTATCCCCGAGTTTGGTGAGTCGGGCGAGTCGTTCCAGGAGGCGATTTTCCGCTGGGTTGATTCGGGTCGTACTGTCGTTATGACCACGCAGGTCCCCGAAGAGGGCCTCGATCTGGGCGTTTATGAGGTCGGCCGTGCCTATGCCGATCATCGGGGTATTTTGCGCGGCGACGACATGACCACCGAGACGCTCGTGGCCAAGACCATGTGGGCACTCGGCCAGTCACGCGATGCCGCCGAGATCCAGCGCCTGTTCTACAGCCAAGTCAACCACGACCGCATCCCAATGGTATAGCCATATATCGAACGGTATCCCCTATTCGATACCCTCGAGAAGCTCTGACACCGTCATGCCGAGCGCGGGTGCGATCTTAAATAGAACCTTGAGCGTGAAATTTGCCGTCCCATCTTCGATTCGGTCGAGGTAGGGTCGGCTGATTCCTGTCGCCACACAAAAATCAACCTTGGAGATACCAAGGTCCCTGCGAGTCTCTTCGACCCGCCTGCCAAGAATCTGTTTCGCACGTTCGTCCATGCAGCCGAGTTTGAAATGGAGCCGAACATAAACGTAAACTATAGTTTACGTTTTGCCGAATACACAGGAGTTTTCTATGTCGGGTTCTTCGGTCCGCATGTACCGAGCCACGCTTCGCACAAACAGCGCGCCGCCCAAGCTCGTCGTCGTTGAAGCAGAATGCCTTTCGCCCGATGAGCGCACAGCATTTGCATTGCTATCAAGTCGCGTCGCCGCCGTTCTGGTCCCTTGCCCGGCGCAAGGTGAACTTGCCATCCAATGCCAAGCGCACAGCTGCTCGCTCAATCAGGCTGCCGTAATCGCAACCAGCCAACACGGTCTGCCCCTTCTCCTGGAAGCTGGTATCGCACTTGCTCTTCGCGGTGCCGGATACGAAAACGAGACCGCCGCCGACATGGTCTTTAAACCACGATCGAGCGGCGGCCTCGCAGCAGCCATTGAATATATGTGCAGGCTCGTTGCCTAAAAGGACAAGCTAGAAACCAAGGCCAAAGCCCATTCCGGTAATCGCCGAGTACATAAAGTAAACGTTGACCACGTTGAGGAACACACCCGTGATGCAGCCGTTACGCAGGTAGCGCTCGCACGCAAGACGTGCCATCACAGCGGAGTCCTCATTGTTCTTTGCCTGGCGTCCCGCCGTAAAGTACGTCGCCACGCCGAGCAGCAGGTTGAGCACCGGCAGTGCCAGCAACTCGTAGCTCTTGCCCCAGCGCGTCACCTCGCCGGCGGCGTTAAACTTCGTTGCCACCTCGGGGCCAATGTTGGGGATAACACACGCTGCAACCACCAGCGGAATCACCGCAAGTACGAGCAGCGCAATACCCATGTAGCCAGCTTTTTTGCCATATTTAAACATGCGCGTCGTCCTTACACGTTAAAGCGGAAGTGCACGACGTCGCCATCGGCCATGACATAGTCCTTGCCCTCAATACGCAGCTTGCCGGCGGCCTTGGCGCCTTGCTCGCCGCCGAGCTCGATGTAGTCGTCATAGCCAATGACCTCGGCCTTAATAAAGCCGCGCTCAAAGTCGGTGTGGATGACGCCGGCGGCCTGCGGGGCGGTCGCGCCCTGACGAACCGTCCAGGCCTTGACCTCCATCTCGCCGGCCGTAAAGAACGACTGCAGGCCGAGCAGCTTATAGGCCGCCTGCGCGAGCACGTCCAGACCGGGCTGCTCCAGGCCCAGGCTCTCCAGGTAGTCGGCGGCGTCCTCGGGATCGAGCTCGGAAAGCTCGGCCTCAATCTTGGCGCAGATGGGCAGCGGCTTGACACCATCGATGGGCGCCAGATCGTCGTTGAGCATATCCTCGTCCACGTTGGCCACATACAGGATAGGCTTCATAGTGAGCAGGAACAGGCCCTTGGCGGCGGCGCGTTCCTCGTCGGTCATCTCCATGGATGCGGCGCGCTTGCCCTCGTTGAGCCAGGCAAGCAGGCGCTTGGCGACCTCAAACTTTGGCATGAGCTCCTTGTCGCGCTTGGCCTCCTTCTCGAGCTTGGGCAGTTGCTTCTCGAGCGTGCCCATGTCGGCCAGGATGAGCTCGGTCATGATGGTATCGGCGTCACCGGCGGGGTCGACGAACTCGCCCGTGCGGCCTACCTCACGCATGACGTTGGGATCCTTAAAGTAGCGCACGACCTCGCAGATAGCGTCGGTCTCGCGGATGTTTGCCAAGAACTGGTTGCCCAGGCCCTCGCCCTCGTTGGCACCCTTCACCAGGCCAGCGATGTCGACGAACTCGACCGTAGCCGGCACAATGCGGCCGGGGTTAACGATGTCGGCGAGCTTTTGCAGGCGGCTATCGGGCACATCGACGATACCCACGTTAGGGTCGATCGTGGCAAACGGGTAGTTGGCGGCAAGGCCGGTCTTTTTGGTAAGCGCGGTGAACAGCGTCGACTTGCCCACGTTGGGCAGGCCCACGATACCGATGGAAAGGGACACGACAGCTCCTTTTGGTACAGGTACTTCAAACTTCATAAGTATAGCGCCGCCGCAGCATCCGGGCGAATCCGGACACCGCGGCGGCGCAAATGAAGCAGAGATGCGTGAGGGTTCGAGACAGCAGTCTTTACTTAAGCTCAGGCCAGAAATCCTTGTTGGCCTCGATAAGCTCGTCCAGGATCTGCTTGGCAACGCTTGCCGAAGGAATGGTCTTGGAGAGCGTGAGCGCCTGCCAGAGCTTCTGGTAGCTGCCCTCGACCCAAGCCTGGACAACGAGCTTCTCGACGGAAACCTGCTGCTCCATCAGGCCCTTCTGGAACTGCGGGATCGGGCCCTGGCAGATCTTCTCAAAGCCGTTGGAGCCAACGATGCAAGGCACCTCGACCATGGCCGTCGGGTCGAAGTTGGGCACAGCACCATCGTTGGGGACGATCAGCAGGAAGCGCTCGAGCGTGTTCTCGGCCAGCGCGCAGGCAAGGTCGACGATGTAGTTGGCGTGTACGTCGGGCTCAAAGCCGCCGTCCTTGGCAGTGCCCTTGGCGATGATGTCGCGGCAAGCGCCAAAGACCTTCTTCTCGCGGCCGTCCATAACCTCATTGGCGCGAGTGTAGTTGGGGTCAGACGTCTCGACAACATAGTCCGGATACAGGTAGTACTTGAGGTAGGTGTTGGGAATCGTCTCGGGATCGACAGCATAGACATCCTTGGCCTTGCCGAAGGTGTGAATCCAGCTCTCCTCGACGTGCTGCTCCTTACCGGCCTCGTGCTCAATGCCGTCCAAGTAGCCGTTCTTTGCCATGTGCTCCTTGATCTGCGGCATGAGGTCGTTACCCTCCTTGTCGTAGATCTTGCTCCACCAACCAAAGTGGTTGAGGCCGTAGTAGCTATACTGCAGCTCGCGACGATCCTTGATGCCGCACATACGGCTCATCTTGTCCATGAGGTCGATCGGCATGTCGCAGATGTTGATGATGCGGCTGTTGGGGCGCAGCACGCGGCAGGCCTCGGCGACGATGGCCGCGGGGTTGGAGTAGTTGAGCATCCAAGCGTTGGGGCTGTACTTCTCCATGTAGTCGAGAATCTCGATGACACCACCGATGGAGCGCATGCCGTAGGCGATACCGCCGGCACCGCAGGTCTCTTGGCCAACGCAGCCGTACTTGAGAGGAATCTTCTCGTCGAGCTCACGCATGGCGTACAGGCCGACGCGGATGTGAGCAAGGACGAAATCGGTCCCGGTGAATGCAGTCTCGGGGTCGGTGGTGTAGCTAAACTCAACCTCGGGGGCGTTCTCGTGGAAGTAGATCTCGCAGGCCTTTGCCACGATCTCCTGGCGCTCGGCGTTGTTGTCGTAGAAGGTCACCTTGTTGACCGGGAAGCGGTCGCGCTCCTCAAGCAGCATCAGGGCAATGCCCGGAGTGAAGGTAGAGCCACCGCCGGCAATGGTCACGGCATAGTTTTTCTTGGACATGATGTCCTCCTCATTCTGGCCGCTTGCTCAATCCATCCCCGCACGCGGCCTGTACGGTTTGGAATTGTTACCTAGAAGTGGAGTTTTTTATCTCTAGAATCGGCCTTGCGGTGCATACCGGCTCTGCAAGGCCGATTGTTTCGATGGACGATGGTTTACAGAAGACTCTCGAACTTCAGAAGACTCTCGAACTTCTCGCGAACCTGCGGGACGGTAAGGCCGACGATGACCTGGATTGACTGACCTTGGACCACCAAGCCATGCGTACCGATCGCCTTGAAGGAAGCCTCGGGTGCAACGACGCTCTTGTCCTTGACGTTAACGCGCAGACGGGTAGCGCAGTTAGTTACATCGATGATGTTATCCGTGCCACCGAGCAGATCGAGGATGTTCTCGGCAAGCACCAAGCGCTCATCATCTTTACTCTGGGCGACCGATTTGCCAGCAGCAGCACCGCCCTGCTTTTGCTTGTAGTCGGCCTTGGACTTGAGCTCGACCTCAACATCGTCATCCTCGCGACCGGGGGTCTTAAAGTCGAACTTGACGATCAGGAAACGGAAGACCACGACCCAAAGGGCGGTAAAGCACAGACCGACAAGGATGGAGATGGCGTACTGCAGACCGTGTGCGGCCCAAAGGGGCAGCCAGTCCCACGAGAGCATCGAGATGATGCCTCCGTCAAAGATGCCCACGACGCCAAGGAGGTTTTGAGCCATGCAGCCGAGCGCTCCGAGCACACAGTGGACGACGAACAGGCCGGGCGCAATGAACAGGAAGGTGAAGTCAAGCGGCTCGGTGATACCGCAAAGCATAGCGGTAAGGGTGACCGGGATCAGCAGAGCCTTGACGCGCTGCTTGCGCTCGGGTTTGGCGGTCATATAAAACGCAATGGCGACGCCAAGCGAGCCGAAGACCTTAGTCCAACCAGGGCAGGTATAGGCAGCCCAGGGTGCAGCATCCTTAAGAGCAATGCTCGGATCGGCAGCCAATTGGGGCAGGATGTTGGCCCAAGCAGCAAAGATGCCGCCGTTGACCGCCGCGTTGTCGTAATAGAACGGCGTATAGATAAAGTGGTGCAGGCCTGTAGGAATCAGCACGCGCTCGAAGAAAGCAAAGACGCCCACGCCAAACGTACCGGCGGAAAGAATGAATCCCTGGAAGGCGGCGATAGCAGCCTGAACATGCGGCCACACCAGGCAGGCGATAAGAGCGACCGGAACCATAACGAAGAAACCGATCATATAGATGAACACGGAGCCCGAGAACACGCCCAACCACTCGGGAAGCTCGGTATCGAAGAACTTGTTATGCAGCATCGTGGCGATACCAGAGATAATGAGTGCGCCCATGATGCCCATGTCAAGCGTTTTGATGCTTGCGATAGTGGCAAGACCGGTGCCGCTGCCCGCCTCGACAGAGTAGTCGACACCAAAGACAGGGCCCCACTGCCCCAAGATTGTGCTTACAAAGTAGTTGAAGGTAAGGTAGATGGCCAAAGCCTCCATGCAGCAGCGAGCGTTCTGCTTGTTCGCGAGCGAGATTGGCAACGCTACGCAAAACAGCAACGGCATCTGGTTAAAGAGCGTCCAACCACCCTGGAGCAGCACATTCCAGCAATCAAACCAAAGATGGCCCGCAGTGGCCATCTCGCCAAAGATCGCCTCGGTGGTAAACAACGTACCCAGGCCAACGACAATTCCGGAAAATGCGAAAAGAATTGCAGGCGTGTACATTGCACCGCCGAAACGTTGTATCTTTTGCATCATGACGGGGAATCCCCCTCTCTTCATTCGGAGCGACTGCGGTTTTGGCTTCACTCGAGACCGCAGACGCGCCGTTTGCGTGTACCTCGTGCAATAGGACGGGTGGGCCCGCTTCCCTGACTTCTTGCGCTTCCATTTTTATCATATCACTTATCTAGACAAGTTAATACGGTTTCTATGTTCGGTCAGCGGTCGATTATTGGCCGTAAACGGTATAAGTCCAGTATTTTACCTGCTAAATCTGACATAGCTGATGGCTGCATTTTAAATTTCTTTTCTACTTGTCTAGATATGCTTGTCTGTATCTATAGACATGCCTATACTTCATTACAACATTCACCGCCACGTTAAGGAGTCACCATGAAAAGCGCGGTCTTCTATGGAAAGCACGACCTCAGAGTCGAGGAATCGGCAAAGCCGGCCGTGGGCAGGCGCGACGTTCTGATCAACGTCAAAGCTTGCGGCGTCTGCGGCACCGACGTTCATATCTATGAAGGCGACAAGGGTGCAGCCGACGTTACCCCGCCCACGATCCTTGGTCATGAGTTTGCGGGCGTTGTCGAGGCCGTGGGCAGCGACGTCGCCGGCTTTAAACCGGGCGATCGCGTGTGCATCGACCCAAACCATCCCTGCGGCTGCTGCGAACCCTGCCGCGACGGAATCAACCACTACTGCGAGCATATGACCGGTTACGGCACCACCGTTAACGGCGGCTTTGCCGAGTACTGCTCCGTCGATATGCAGCAAGTCTACAAGTTGGGCGATCACACCAGCTTTGAGCAGGGTGCTATGACCGAGCCCGTCGCCTGCTGCCTGCACGGCATCGACATGTGCAACATCAAGCCCGGCAGCACAGTTGTCGTTATCGGCGGTGGCATGATCGGTCTGCTCATGATGCAGCTTGCTAAAAACGCCGGCGCCACCAAGGTCGTCTTGCTCGAGCCTGTCGAAGGCAAGCGCGAGGTTGCGCTCAAACTCGGCGCCGACGTGGCAATTGATTCCATCCACGAGGACGTCCCGGCCCGCCTGAAGCAGGAGGGCGTCGGCAACGTCGACGTCGTTATCGAGTGTGTTGGCAAGCCCGTCACCATCGAGCAGGCCATCCAGATCGCCGGCCACAAGGCTACGGTCATGATGTTCGGCCTCACCAAGCCCGATGAGACAATCACCGTCAAGCCCTTCGAGGTCTTCCAGAAGGAGCTTGTGCTTACCTCGTCCTACATCAACCCTTATACGCAGCGTCGCGCGCTCGAGCTCATCGACTCTGGCAGGCTCGACGTATCCTCGATGGTCGCCAAGGTGGCTTCCCTCGACGAACTCGGCGCCATCCTGTCAGACCCAGCTCTGCGCGCCATGGGTAAATATATAATCGACCCCAGCAAGTAAATCGATCGACACCTGCGCGAGCAGTCCTCATCCACCGCTCGCGCACTCAGCTCTAGGAGACCGTCATGGCGCGAGCCATCTTCCAAACCATTTATGACAACGTGAAGCAGTCAATTGACGACGGCACATACGCATATCTAAGCTATCTGCCTTCGGAGACTGAACTCACGCAGCTGTTTGGCTGTTCGCGCATGACGGTCCGTCGCGCCATCTCGATGCTTGCGGCAGATGGATACGTGCTCCCCCAGCAAGGCAAAGGCATGCGCGTCATTCGCAACATCAGTGACGAGACGAATCGTGGTGGCGGCGGACTCGAGACCTTTAAGGAAATCGCAGCCAGCCGAGGCTTTGAGCTCAAAACGGTTGCCACTGTCTTTGAGCTCCTCGTCTGTAACAAGGCGCTCTCCAGGATTACCGGGTTTCCCGAAGGCTGCGAGCTCACGCGCGCCAAACGCATCCGCTATGCAGACGGACATGCCGTGTGCTCCGACGACTCCTATTACCTAAGCTCACAGGTACCGGGACTGACACCCGAGATTGTCAACGATTCGATTTATCGTTACCTCGAAGAAGATCTTGGCATTAAGATTGCCACGGGCAAACGCGATGTAACGATTGAGCATCCCACGCCCGAGGATGCACGCGTGCTCGATCTCGACGACTTTAACGCACTCGCCGTTATACGCGGACAGACCTACAACGCCGACGGCATCCTTATGGAATACACCGAGACAAAGCAGGTTCCCAGCTTCTTTTTACTCCACGAAACGGTCACCCGCCGCAATAACGGCAGCGAGACCCATCAGAGCAGCATGGGCTAACCATCTATTAGTTGCGGTGGAATAGTTCCTAGAATGGCCAGCTTAAGGGCAAGACGGGAACTATTCCACCGCAACTTTTTTGGCCGGCGGGGCAGCACCTGTCCCACCGGCCATCATGTACGCTCTTTTAGCTAGTCCGCGAGCTTTTCCACCTGATCGAGCATCTTGTCAAGCTTGGCCTTTGCCTCAGCCTTGACCTTCTCAGCTTCTTCGTGAGCCTTCGCCTTCTGGGCGGCCTTTTCCTCGGCCTCGGGATCGACGACGACCAGGTTGGATGCATCATGCTCAACCAACTTAAGCGCATGCTCGGGGCACACCTTGACGCAGGCTCCGCAACCTAAGCAATACGTGGATTCCAGTGCAAAGCGACCGCTTCCCACCAAATCGCAGGCAAACGTGGGGCACACGTTGACGCACTCGCCGCACGACGTGCACTTGTCAAAATCGCATTCCGGCGTGCTCACCTGCATGTTCTGAGCAAGCTCGGGGTGGTTTTGCAATGTTGAGAGCACCAGCTGGCGACCGTGCGTGAGCGAACGGCGACGCTTGGTCGTCGTGGTGCCGCACATGGTGTTGAGTGTGCACTCCAGCTGGGTAATCTGATGGCGATGGGCCTTGAGCTTTTGCGTCACCGAGGCCAGCGCCGCCGTCGCCGGATTGAGCTTGGTCACCGTCAGGCCCGTGGTACGGGCAATCTTTTCCATGTACTCCTTGCGCTCGTACTCGCGAAGCTTATGGCACTTGAGGCTCTTGGGGTCGACCTCCAGGCCCATACCCGTGCCGGACCACTCCTCGGCCTTCGCAATCGCCTCGCCCAGAATGTCCTCACCGCCGGTGTTGCGGCATTTATCGCACACGCCCAGCGGCAGGTAGACGCTCACGTTGGGATAGTCGGCCAGCACCGAGAACCAAGTCTCGGCCGTAATATCGCCCACGCAGGCAACGACGACCTCGTTTTCGCGCGGCATGCGCTTGAGGGCGCGCGTGCAGGTGACGTAGGCGGTCTCGTGGCTCGTAGCGGCAGAGACGATATCGTCATACAGGTTTTTGGGCGCCAGGCGCGGCGAGATGATCGCCTCGGTCGGGCAGGCAGCGGCGCACAGACCGCACTTGCGGCAGGAGTCGAGGATCTCAATGGCGTCTTCCTCGACCTCGATAGCGTTGACCGGGCACACGTCCATGCACGCGGTGCAGCCGCTCTTTTCGTTTTTGCAGGTCAGGCACGGAATGGTATTGCCGCGCGGGCGCTCCTTGTAGTCGGCAGGATTCCACTGCGGCGCCGACGGATCGAGTGCATCGGTCACGCCGCCAAGCGGGTTTTTAAGAAAGTCGAAACCCTTGCTGATCTCGATAATGTCATCAAACAGATCGTGTTCCTGCGCCATGCGCGGCCCCTCCCTGAGCAGTGCAAACAAGCAAGAGATAATGATACGCTATCGGCCCACGCCTCGGGCAAATTACACGCGGCGCACCTTTGAGGCAAATAGTCTACGGCCTATCGCCGCCTCGATTACACAAGGCCAATCAAGTGCCAAGCTATGCCTCGCGCATGAGCTGCACGAGCTTTTGTTTGGTCATCTTGGCCTGCTCGTTGGCCATGTTGCGTTCGTTTCTAAAGACCGCATCCGCAACGCTCATCAGGTCGGCATCGGAAATCTCGCCAAGTCCCAGCTCCGCGAGCGTCGTCGGTAGGCCGACGCGCTGGCTAAACTCGAGCACCTGTTCAAGCTCGGGCGCACGCTCCAGACGAAGCTGGACCACCAGACCAAACGCTACGGCCTCGCCGTGCATGGCCTTGCACTCGGGCAGGATCGTCAACCCGTTGGCGATGGCATGCGCCAACGCCAAGCCACCGCTCTCAAAGCCAACACCCGAGAGCAGAATATTGCACTCGATCAGGCGCTCAACCGCCGGCGATATACGGCCCTTTTTGAGGTCGCGCTTGGCAGCGACGCCGCACTCCATGAGTGTGTCATAGCAGGCACGAGCCGCAACCAAGGCCAAGTGTCCCGGCGCGCCACCGTGCTCGTTGGCGCCGTGCGCCGCGGCGCACGAACGCGCCTCGAAATACGTTGCCAGCGCGTCGCCCATGCCAGCGACCGTCATACGCAGCGGAGCCGCCGCAACCACGTTGGTATCGACCACGACCAGGTCTGGATTCTTCTCGAGCATCAGGTAGCGGTCGAACGACCCATCCTCGTGATACAGCACCGAAATCGCGCTGCACGGACCGTCCATCGAAGCTGCCGTGGGGCATACGCACAACGGCAGCTCGGCATAAAACGCAACGGCCTTAGCGATATCGAGCATCTTGCCGCCGCCAATACCCACCACCATGTCGCAATACTCGGCCTGGGCCTCCTTAGCCATTTTTACAACGACCTCTTCCGTACACGGACCGTCATAAATCTTAAAGAACGGCTCGCTTAGATCTTCGTCCAGAAATCCATCGACGATCTGCCTGCACAGCCGATCCTCGGTGCCCTGGTCAAACAAGACATAGGCAGCGCAGCCCAACCATGACAAATACCTGCCCTGACGCGAGAGCTCACCCGGCCCCTGAACATACCGACCGGGACCGCCGTAAACCATAGGAAGCGCCATACGAGAATCCGCCCTTCATCAAACAACGATTGGTGCAAAGTAACCTTACCCCTTTGCACCATAGCAAAAAGGGGCAAAGCCATCTGTCGGCTTTGCCCCTTCCTTAGCTTGATTTACTCATCCATGAGATAGTAGTGGCCCAGCGCGTCGGCACCCAGGATGGCGTTTGCGACCATCTCGGGCGTCACCTCAAACGGCATATTGCACATGGTGTCCTCAGGCGCGCACGCGGCCTCGGCAACAATCATGGCCTTCTCGCGCGTAACCTCGGCAACGCCCAGCTCCTTGAGCGTAACGGGCAGGCCCAGCTCAATGCAGAAGCCCAAGACTTCCTCGAGCTTCTCGGTCGGGGCATCCTCGAGTACCAGCTGGACGATAGTGCCAAAGGCGACCTTCTCGCCGTGATACATGCTGTGGCACTCGGGCAGCATCGTCAGGCCATTGTGGATGGCATGAGCAGCAGCAAGGCCCGAGCTCTCAAAGCCAATGCCCGAAAGCAGCGTGTTGGCCTCAATGATGTGATCGACGGCAGGCGTGAGCGCACCCTTCTCCAGCGCAACCTTGGCCTTGACGCCATCGGCCATAAGCGTCTCATAGCAGAGCTTGGCGAGTGCCAGGCCGGCCATGCCGCCCTTGCCGCCGGCGCAGGTGCTACCGTCGGCATCGTGCGTCGCCTGGGCCTCAAAGTAGGTTGCGAGCGCATCGCCCATACCGGAAACCGTCAGGCGCACCGGGCTCGCCGCGATAACCGTCGTATCCATAAGGACGATATTGGGGTTTGCCTTAAGGAAGAGGTACTTGTCGAACTGGCCGTCATCGGTATAGAGCACCGAAAGCGCCGAGCACGGGGCATCGGTCGAAGCAATGGTGGGGCAAATGATAACCGGGGATTCCAGGTAATAGGCAACGGCCTTCGCGGTGTCGAGGATCTTGCCGCCACCGACGCCGACGATGATGTCGCAACCGTTGTCACGGGCGAGCGCAACCAGGCGATCGACCTCGCCCTTGGAGCACTCACCGTTAAAGTCCTCAAACAGCAGCTCGGCCTTAGCCTCGGCAAAGCCGCCCTCGATCTTGGCACCGACGCGCTTCTTGCCCGAAGGCGTCACGATGACGAGGGCCTTAGCGCCAAGCGGCTCAACGTAAGAGCCGAGCTTGGCGAGCTCGTCCGGACCCTGGATGTACTTGCTGGGGCTATTGAAAATTGCAGCCATAACTATCCCATTCTCTAAAAGAAAAAAGAAAGGGGCTCCGTACAGATACGTGCGGAGCCCCTCGTTACGATAACAAGAGTCGATTAGAAATCGATGTCGGTGTCGTAGTAGCAGGCCTTGAGGATCTTCTCGAAGTCGGCAGCCTTGGTCTCACGCGGGTTCTCGGGCGTGCAGGCGTCCTGCTCGGCGTTCGCGGCGATCTCGGGCAGCTTGGCGAGGAACTCCTCCTCGGAAACCATCTGCGGGTTCTCGGCGTCGACCTTCACGCCACCATTCGCGTAATCCTTGATGGACTGCGGAATGTTGAGCTGGTCGTTGAGGTCGCGAATCTTCTGGACGAGCGCAGCGATGAGTTCCTCGTTAGTCTCGCCGGGAAGGTGCAGGATCTCCTTGGCCACGTAAGCATAACGCTCGGCAGCACGCGGGTCCTTGGAGTTCCACTGGATGACCTTGCCCAGGTACATGGCGTTAGCAGCACCGTGGATGATGTGACCGTTCTCGAAGGCAGCACCGGTCTTGTGAGCCATGGAGTGAACGATGCCCAGCAGGCCCGAGGAGAAGGCGATACCGGCGATGCACTGAGCCTCGTGCATGTGCTGACGGGCCTCATGGTCGCCAGCATAGGACTTGGGCAGCCACTCGACGATCTCGCGGATGCCGTGCAGAGCGTTGGCGTCGGTGAACATAGAGGCGCAGGTGGAAACGTAGGCCTCCATGCAGTGGGTCAGAGCGTCCATGCCGGTATGAGCGCACAGCTTGGCGGGCATGGTGTAGGTGAGCTCGGGGTCGACGATGGCGACATCAGGGGTGATGTTGAAGTCGGCCAGCGGGTACTTGATGCCCTTGGCGTAGTCGGTAATGACGGAGAACGCGGTGACCTCGGTAGCGGTACCGGAGGTAGAGGAGATGGCGCAGAAATGAGCCTTCTGACGCAGCTCGGGGAAGCTGAACGGCTGGATGATGTTATCGAAGGACTCCTCGGGATACTCGTAGAAGACCCACATGGCCTTAGCGGCATCGATGGGCGAGCCGCCGCCGATGGCGATAATCCAGTCGGGCTCAAACTCGCGCATGGCCTCGGCGCCCTTCATGACCGTCTCGATGGACGGGTCGGACTCGACGCCCTCGAACAGCTTGACCTCGAAACCGCCTTCCTTAAGGTCGGCCTCAACGTCCTGCAGGAACCCGCCGCGGCGCATAGAGCTGCCGCCAGAAACGATGATGGCCTTCTTGCCCTTGAGGTTCTTCACCTCGTGGCGAGCGCCCTCACCAAAGTACAGATCGCGAGGATTGGTAAAACGTCCCATACTGTGCCTCCTAAACAAGCCCCTCTTAGACTTGCGTATATAACGGAGCACCCAATTGGCTCCGTTAGGACTGGTTTGCGCGTTGCCGGCGATGGCAATGCACGATGTCCAAACGTCTCAACGCTCAGACAAACACTATTTTACCGTTCTGGTTGGTCAGTTATTCACCTAAAGCCGACAATGATGAAACGTTTTTTCTATCCCTGAAGACCCTTGTGGGGCATTCATACTCCCAAGCTGGGCAAACGTTTTATCAGGGTTGACTACATATCCCGGGCGGGGCTGTGCCTCTCCAAAATGCGCCCCGTTCGCCGCCAAAAATCGACCGTTTACGGCACTGTGATACCACCCGCGCAACCGAGGTGCCGACATTTGTGCGACATCCGTCTTCGTGGTGCAAAGGTGCAAGTCCAAGTGCGGCACCCCCGGTGTGCCACATGCGGGTAAACTAGAACTTTATATAGAGACATTTGAACCCTAACCGCAGCAAAGGAGGCCCCATGGCATTCGACCCCATTCAAGAGGATTGCCATCGCCTCGTTCTTGAGGCCTTGCGCCGCGACAATATTCCACTCACCGACGGCCCCGCCGTCGAGCGTCTGATGGAGCAATTCACCCGCAACCCCGCGCCGCTCATCGTGCACGACCGCGACCGAGCTGGGCATCTGATTGCCAAGGTCGTCGAGGCCGTCGACTACCGCATCCCCTTTATCCCCGACGACGCCCAGGCAGAGCAAGAAGAAGCCGCAGCCGAGAACATGCTCCGCGAGGCAGCCGCGCTCGATCCGGCCAACTGGGATGCCCAGCGCATGCTGACGGCGCTCACCGCCGAATCCAACGAGGAATACGTACAGTATCTGGTGTCCAAGTGCGACGAGGTGGAGCACGATCTGGCGCTCAAGATTGCCTCGGCGCAGGACCCCTACGAGCGTGAGGCCGCAGGCGACCTGACCCGCCGTCCCTACCTGCGCTGGCTTGCCGCCTTGGCATCGCGCGCGCTCATTAGCGGCCGCTACCGCATGTCGCTGGATGCCGCGAATCGCAGCCTGGACTTTGCGCCCAACGACCCCGCCGGTGTCCGCCATACCGCGATGCTTGCCATGGCAAAGCTCGAATACCCTGCCGAGGAGCTTAAGCGTTTTCGCTCCGCCCACTCCGTGCCCTATCTTGCAAACACGCCGCTGCGCCGCCGTCCCAAGGACGCGGAGCGCGACCTGGACCCGTGGACGCTCATCGCGCTGATGAGCGCAGCCTGGCGCGAGCTGGATTACGAGGGCGCCGAACACTACCTGCGCATCCTGGTGCGCTCATGCCCGCACGCGGCCGAAGCACTCTACTTCCAAACCGAGTTTCCCGATGGCGTCTATGCCCGCGTCAACGTAGGTCCGGGCTCCACCGACGAGCTTGTCCTTGCCCTGTCCGAGGCAACGCCGGTGCTGCAGGAGGGCCTAGGCGCGCCCGACAACGCCAGCTTTGCCGCCTGGGTCGCCACCAACGACATCGTGCGCTCCCAGATCGACGAGCGCATCCTACGCGCAGCCGAGCAGGGGCTTCCATTTAAGGGAGGAGACCTCTAATGGATCCGAGCGTCTACATCCCCGCCTACCTGGAGCGCACCTATCTGGCGTCGCACCCCGAGCTCACCGATGCAGCACGCGAGCTTGTCCATAACGACATTAGCGCGAATCCCCAAAAGTATGCGCAGACCGAGCATGCCCAGGCGCTGTTGTCCTATGCCGGCGTTCATCGTCATTTGCTTGACGAGCTTCGTCGCATCGAAGACATGGGCAGCGACGAGGAGTTTGAGCAGACGCGCAACCGTCTGTTCGACGATATGCGCGATGAGCTGCTCAAGATCGTCCGCGTCGATGCACTTGCCGTCGATGCGCAGCTGCTCGCTATCATCTTGGCCGACACTCCCGTCGACGCCTGCCTGGGCGATCTGATGAAGCTCGAGGCGAGCACGGCCGACTACCTGCAACAAAGCGTGCCCGGGTTTGATATGGAGGCTCCACACTACTGGGCCAATAATGTTTTGGCCGACGGTGTTACCGCAGCAGACCTTACCGTGAGCGAGCCGGCGCTTATCGGGTGGCTCCACACGCTCGAGGCCATCTCGCAGCTGTGCATGGCGAGCGCTCGTTACCGTGCTGCTGCCAACTACGCCAGCCGCGTCCTTAAGGCAGAAGGTTATCCCACCCGAGCTGCCGGCACCGTGTTGCTCGCCCTCGCCCGCTTGGAAGACCAGGACGGCTTTTTTGCCCTGGCACATCAGCTCGAGGAACAGATGGGGGCAGACGCACTCGAAAACTCTCCTTGGTACCTGCTCGCCCGCACGATCCTGCTGTTCAAAACAAACAAGATGCGCCCGGCGACGCGCGCGCTGCGTGAGTTCGCTAACCGTTGCGAGGGCGGCGCGTTCTTCTTGCTGAACCCCATGTACCAGACGCCGTACCTTCCCTGCCGACCCGAGCCACGCGACCCCTGGGACCTCTCGCACCAGGCGGTTTGGGAAGCCGACGGCATTATCTCGGACACCCCCGACTTTGCCCCCTGGGCCAACGCCTGCGAAGATGTATCGCAGCTTGCCCAGGAATTTGCGCGCCGCTACGGCTTTTAGCGACGCGATCGCCCCGACCATGTCATCTATGTTAGGAACGGCTTCATGAACCTCCGCTCATCTCTCGCCTGCACCTCGAGCGATATCGCCCGCTGGGGACTGCGCTCCATCCTCAAGCGCCAGGGCGGCGTGCTTCCCGGCCGCATCGCCATGAAGATCGACCCCGAGCTGCTAAGCGACCTCGCAAGCCTGGTCGACCGCAGCGTGGTGATCACCGGCACCAATGGCAAGACCACCACCTCCAACCTCATCGCCGACGCCGTTGCCGCCAGCGGCGCCACCGTGGTATGCAACCGCGCCGGCAACAACATGGAGCCGGGCGTGGTGGGCGCACTGCTCGAAGCGCGCAGCGGCCTCAAGCGAGCCGGCGGCGGCAAGCGCGTGGGCGTTTTTGAATGCGATGAGCTCTACACCGTGCGCGTCCTGCCCAAGCTCAAGCCGACGTACTTCGTGCTGCTCAACCTGTTCCGCGACCAGCTGGATCGCTATGGCGAGATCGATCACACCCAGGAGGTCATCGCCCATGCGTTGGAGCTCTCGCCGACAACAACGCTTATCTACAACGCCGACGACCCGCTGTGCGCCTCGATTGCCGCGCGCGTTCCCAACGCGAGTATTGCCTTTGGCATCGACGGCGCCACCGACACCGAGTCCGACCGTATTAGCGACTCGCGTTTTTGCTCACAGTGCAACGCACCGTTGGAGTACGACTATGTGCAGTACGGACAGCTTGGCGCATACCATTGCCCCTCGTGCGGCTGGGCCCGCCCTGGGCTTGTCCGTCGCGTGACGGGCGTGGAGCTCGGCTGCGACGGCTACGGCTTTGACCTGGTGTTTGGATCTGATTCCAGCGCGCCAGCCGCGCACATCGCCACGCGCTACAACGGCCTGTACATGGTCTACAACGTTGCCGCAGCCTTCTTTGCCGCCCACGAGCTGGGCGTAGACACCGCACGCCTGCAGCCCACGCTCGACGCCTACGTGCCAGCAGGTGGTCGCATGGGCCGTTGGAATATCGCCGGCCGAACCGTCGAGGCCAACCTGGCCAAGAATCCCGTTGGCTTCGATCGCCAGATCCAGTCCATTAAAACAGCAGGTGGCAGACTCTGCGCCTTTTTCCTGAACGACAACGATGCCGATGGCCACGATGTATCGTGGATCTACGACGTCGACTTCGAACGCATCGCCGACACAACGGGGCTTGTCGCCTTTGCTGGCGGCACGCGCGCGCACGACATGCAGGTGCGCCTCAAGTACGCCGGCATCGACGCCACCATCATCTCGGATATCGAGCAGGCGATCGGCGCCGTGGCAGACGAGGAAGCTGGCGACACTTTCTACGCCGTCGCAAACTACACGACCTTCCCGCCGCTGGTCAAGGAGCTCGACGAGCTTAAGGGCGCCGATGCGGCTACGGTTGCCGCCCACGCCGCAACACGTGCCGATGGGAGCGCTGTCCCCACCGATATTGCGCCGGTCGAGCTTTCGCGCCCGCTGCGCATCGTCTACCTGTATCCCGATGCCCTCAACCTCTATGGCGACGGCGGCAACGTCATTGTCCTTGAGCGCCGCTGCGCCTGGCGTGGCATTCCCGTGCGCGTGGACGAGGTCCGTATGGGCGAGTCGCTCGATCTCACCGACGCCGATATCGTCATGATGGGCGGCGGCTCCGATCGCGACCAGCTGGCCGTGGCGCACGAGCTGCTCGCTCAAAAAGATAAGGTCGCGGCCTATGTTGAAGATGGCGGCTCGCTGCTCGCTATCTGCGGCAGCTATCAGCTGCTCGGCCGTTCGTACTATATGGGCGAAAATCGCATTGAAGGTCTGGGCATCGTTGCCGCCGAAACCGTGCGCGGCTCCGATCGCCTGATCGGCAACGTCGCCGTCAAGACCGACCTGGCACCCGAGCCCTTTGTGGGATTCGAGAACCACGGCGGCCGCACGCTTTTGGACGCCGATGCCACGCCGCTTGGAACGTCCGTCGTCACGGGCACCGGCAACAACGGAGACGACGGCTTCGAGGGTCTGATCTACAAGGGCGTCATCGGCACGTACCTGCATGGCCCGGCGCTGCCCAAGAACCCCGAGCTCGCCGACTGGCTCATCGCGCACGCCCTCGAGCGCCGCGGCGATGCACAGGCCACAGCCCTGCTGCCGCTCAAGTCCCTCGACGACACCTACGAGCACGCCGCCCACGACGCCGCCATGAAGCTCCTCCCCTAGCACCTCACCACCACAAAGGGACAGGCACCTTTGTGGTGGTTTTCCAGTTTGCCAACGATATACGCGCCGGCAAAAAAGTCTGCTATACTCTTTCCCGCTGTCCCCATCGTCTAGCGGCCAAGGACGCCACCCTTTCAAGGTGGATATCGCGGGTTCGAATCCCGCTGGGGGCACCATTTAAACTGAGAAGCCCGTTGCCCTCGCGGTGACGGGCTTTTTGCTATCCATGTGCCGGGATTCGAACCCCGAGGGCATTAAATCACACTGCCATCCAAGGGCCCGTGGTCAAAAAATAGCAAATATGAGTACTGTTACCAATTTAGTAACAGCGATTTCATGCCATCAGAAGGCGATTTAAACGCCAGGGGTCCTACGGCGGAAGAATTGCAGGCCTTCATCAGCTAAGTACTTGGACATATGTTGCGTAACACAGCATATTTTGCAAAAAGATAATGCTACGGGACTTGTGACAGTACTCATATTTGACGTTTTTTGCCCACGACCCCTTATTGCGTGGGTGAATCAGTTGCAAAACGGACTCCAAAGCGTCCTTCGCAATCAAAAAGCCGGGGCCCGCGAGATGCGGACCCCGGCTCAATACCGTGACGATATGTCAGTTAAGTTCTACACGTAGAACAGGATGTCGTCGTAGGTCGGGACCGGCCAGTAGTCGGCGGCCACGATCTCCTCCATGGCATCCACGGCGGCGCGCAGCGTATCCATAGCGGGAACGACCTCGTGTGCATACACATTGGCCTGCTCCTGGCCATCGAGGGCCTCGGCCTTCTGATGCACGGCGTCGAGCGCCTTGATGGAGTCGTTGATGGCGGTGATGCCGTTGCAGAGCTTGTTGAGCGTGTTCTGCTCGCACTGCATGGCGGCCTCAGCACCGGCGGCACGAATAGTCTCGAGGCCCTTAGCGACCTTGGTGGCGTAGGCGGTAATGACCGGGCGATAGGTACGACGCGCCTCGCGAACCATCGTGGTAGCCTCGATGTTCATGAGCTTGTTGTACTTCTCGAGCTTGCAGTCGTAACGGCACTGGGCCTCGGCCTTGGTCAGGACACCCGTCTCCTCAAAGAGCGCAATGGCCTTATCGGAAACAAAGGCGGGCAGGGCGTCGGCCGTGGTCTTGTTGTTGGCAAGGCCGCGCTTCTCGGCCTCAATGGGCCACTCGTCGGAGTAACCGTCGCCGGAGAACAGGATGCGCTGGTGATCGGTCAGCACCTTCTTGCAGTACTCGAGCGCGGCGTCCTGGAACTTATCCTCGGGCGTACCCTCGAGTGCGTCGGCGAAGGACTTGAGCGACTTGGCCACGGCGGCATCGAGCACCAGGTTGGAGTCGGAGACGTTCTGCTCGGAGCCGCAGGCACGGAACTCGAACTTGTTGCCGGTGAAGGCGAACGGGGAGGTGCGGTTGCGGTCGGTGTTGTCCTGCATCAGCTTGGGCAGGGTATCGGCGCCCAGGTCGAGCACGCCGCGCGTGGCATGGACGGAAGCCTTGCCATCGATAATCTTCTCGACGACCTCGGTAAGCTGGTCGCCCAGGAAGATGGACATAATCGCCGGAGGAGCCTCGTTGGCGCCCAGACGATGATCGTTGCCGGCCGAGGCAACGGAGGCACGCAAGAGCTCCTGATAGTTATCGACGGCCTCGATCACCGCGGTGAGGAAGACGATGAACTGCAGGTTGTCGAGCGGGGTGTCGCCCGGGTCGAGCAGGTTCTCGGACTCGGTGCCAAGCGACCAGTTGTTGTGCTTGCCCGAACCGTTGATGCCCTCGAAGGGCTTCTCGTGCAGCAGGCAGACCAAGTCGTGACGGGAGGCGATGAGCTTCATCTTCTCCATCATGACCAGATTCTGGTCGATGGCCTCGTTGACCTCGCCATAGACAGGGGCGAGCTCATGCTGGCAAGGAGCGACCTCGTTGTGCTTGGTCTTGGCGGGAATACCAAGCGCCCACAGCTCATCGTCCAGGTCCTTCATATAGGCCGAGACGGTGGGGCGGATAGCGCCAAAGTAGTGCTCCTCGAGCTCCTGGCCCTTGCAGGGAGCAGCACCAAAGAGGGTGCGGCCGGTGATGACCAGGTCCCTGCGCTTGCGGTAAGCGTCCTTCTTGATCAGGAAGTACTCCTGCTCATCGCCCACGGAAGGAACGACCTTCTTGGGGGTCTTACCAAACAGCGCCAAAACGCGCTTGGACTCACGCGAGAGCGCGGTCATGGAGCGCAGCAGCGGGGTCTTCTTGTCCAGGGCCTCGCCCGTGTAGGAGCAGAAAGCCGTGGGGATGCACAGGACATCGTCCTTAATGAAGGCGGGGCTGGTAGGATCCCAAGCGGTGTAGCCACGGGCCTCGAAGGTGGCACGCAGGCCGCCGTTGGGGAAGCTGGAGGCATCCGGCTCGCCCTGGATGAGGTTCTTGCCCGTAAACTTGGTGATGGCGGTGCCGTCGTGGTTGGGCTCGAGGAAGCTGTCGTGCTTCTCGGAAGTAATGCCCGAAAGCGGCTGGAACCAGTGCGCGTAGTGCGTCGCGCCCTTGGAGATGGCCCAGACCTTCATGGCGTGGGCAACGGCGTTGGCCACATCCAGGTCGAGCGGCTCACCGTCCTCGAGGGTTGCAGCAAGGCGCTTCCAAATGTCCTTGGGGAGGTAGTCCTTCATGACTTCCTCAGAGAACACCATGGTCCCGAAGCGGTCAGTAAGATCGGCCATACGGAACTCCCTTCGTATCGGCACCGCGTGAGATGCGGTGTTGATTACTAACGAACGAGTCATAGCTTAGACTCGCCGTGTTTCCGCGACATTACCGTTATGTTGCTGTCGCGAAACCAATCAATGAGGTTACCGCATCACAGCGGCGCTGCCGCCCTTAATGGCCAATCAACTGTATAAATTGCAGACCTCTCCCCATAGTTTAAGGGTAGTCAATTTGGGATGGGGTTCTATTAACTGGTATTTCGCATCAAATACCATTCAATATAGTCCCATCTTAGATTGACTACCCTGTTATAGGAAACGCCGATAGCAAGGCATCTTTGATTGGTATCCCCAAATAGCGAGAGAAACTCCGCCTTAGCGCAGTGGTGCTGTAGAATCCTTGCAACAAAACATCGCACCCAGGCATCTAAAGGAGCACGATATGCGCGTCGACGAGGTTTTTAAGCAGGCAGCATTCCAGGGCACCGCACCCGTTTCGTTTGAGATGTTCCCGCCCAAGGGCGAGCTTACCCTCGACACGGCTCGCGAAGTGGCAGGCAATCTGTGCAAGCTTTCGCCGAGCTTTGTCTCGGTCACCTGCTCGGCCGGCGGCTCGGGTAACGGTGCCACCACCGCCCCCATCGCGCATATGATTACGAGCGAATTCGATACACCCTCGGTAGCGCATCTCACCTGCGTGGGCCGCACCCACGCCGACATCGCCGCCAAGATTGACGAGTATCGCACCGCCGGCGTTGAAAACATCCTGGCCCTGCGTGGTGATCTTCCCGCTGGCGCGACTGAGGACGACAAGCCCGCCTCGGACTACGCCTACGCCCGCGACCTCATCCCCGAGCTCGTTGACGCCGGCTTTTGTGTGGGCGCCGCAGCCTACCCCGAGGGCCACATTGCCTGCGAGGACCTCAACGTCTCGGTCGAACACCTCAAGCAAAAACAGGACGCCGGCGCGAGCTTCTTTGTGACACAGCTCTTCTTTGATAACGAGTGCTTCTATCGCTTCCGCGAGCTTGCCGACAAGGCCGGCATCACCGTGCCCATTACCGCGGGCATCATGCCGTTTATGGGCAAGTCGCATATCAGCCGCATGGTCTTTATGTGCGGCGCGTCGCTGCCCTCCCCCGTCATCAAGATCCTCGCCAAGTACGAGAACGACCCCGAAAGCCTGAAGGCAGCCGGTGTAGATTATGCTGCTCGTCAGCTTTGCGACCTTAAGGAGCACGGTGCCGACGGTCTGCACCTGTACACTATGAACCGTCCTGCAATCGCCGCGACCATTATGGAGCGCCTGGGGTAATGGAAAAACCGCACGTCGATACAACCGTTGTTGAAGTGCCGGCCGACCTTGCGTCGCCGGCGCTTTACCGTATCGACGCTGCCCGCCACCCTCGTGTCGACCGTGCCGAGATGCTGCGGTATCTGGGCTACGGCGGCCAGCAGATTGAGCCCGAGCTGTCACGACGAATTGAGCTTGTGGTCGAGCGCTTGGAGTTAGACATTGAGCCCCGTGGCGTGCGCCGCGTGTTTGCCGTCGATGCCACGGGCGTCGATGAGCAGGGCGAGCCCTGCATCCGCTTGGTTGGCACCAATGTTGAGCTGCGGGGTCGTGATATCTATCGCCACCTTAAGGACGCCCGCCTGGCGGCGCTCATGGCATGTACCCTCGGGATGTCTGCCGAACGCCGTCTGCGAACCACCGGAACCCAGCAACCCCTGGAGGGCGCCGTGCTCGACGCCGCGTGCTCCGCTTACGTGGAAGCCGCCGTTGAGCAAATGGACCAGCAGGTCAAGACGGACGCCGCCGTTCATGGGCTCGCCGGCAACTGGCGCTTTAGTCCCGGCTACGGCGACTGCCCGCTCTCGGCCCAGCGCTCGATCGTCAATGCGCTCAACGCCACGCGCCTCATCGGGCTTACCGTCACGCCTACCAACTTGCTCATGCCCACCAAGAGCGTGACCGCGGTGATTGGTCTGTTTGACGGCGAGGTCCACGACGCCCAGAGCCGCCCCACCTGCAATATCTGCCGTATGTGCGAGCACTGCCGCTTCCGCGCCGCCCACACCACCTGCTATTCCAGCCATTAGGAGCCTCCGATGTTTACTCCGCTTATCACTCATGATCTGGACGGTG
Source organism: uncultured Collinsella sp. (assembly GCA_905209765.1). Lineage (GTDB taxonomy): Bacteria > Actinomycetota > Coriobacteriia > Coriobacteriales > Coriobacteriaceae > Collinsella. The sequence goes on from CAJLUE010000002.1 coordinate 76,085, forward strand.
CCGCGCTGGCGGCGCCCGTTGATGCCGCACGTCGCAATGGCGCTGCATACAAGACGCGCACGATCGATGACCTTCGCATTAAGGACGATCGCCTGCGCGCCGCCATCGAGGGCACGGGGCACCTGCTGT
>CAJLUE010000003.1 GCA_905209765.1 uncultured Collinsella sp.
AGACGGCGAGATAGCCGGCAGGCCGGCATGTCAATCCTGGTCTAACAGAGCCTTTTTTAATGGCATTAGATTTATTTGCACAACATTTTGCTCAAGAGTAAACATCCTGTAAACAGTCGAAAATTGACCATGAGCTGTAGGTCATTTACCGGGAGAAATACCCTACCAAACTGATGAGAATATCTTTAACTCATCGGTAGTCAGAAGCGTAATGTTCAGACAACCATATTGGTATTTGCGCGCAGATTGCAGGCATCAACTCGCCCAAATCGCCTGAGGCCACCACAAAGGTGCCTATCCCCATTGTGGCGGTTCTCCCCCGGCGCTACAGCAGATGCTCCTCGATAAAGATCGCGATGCCGTCTTTGTCGTTGCTCGCGGTTACAAAATCAGCTGCGGCGCGGGTGGCGTCGCTGCCATTTGCCATGGCCACACCCACGCCGGCGTCGGCCACCATGCAGGTGTCGTTATCGGCATCACCAAACACGCAGATGTTCTGGAGCTCCATGCCGTTGAGCTCCGCCACGCGCACAAGGCCGCGCGTCTTGGACACGCGCGGATCCATGAATTCGTAGAGTCGCTGCGTGGTCTGAAGAGCCGCCGCCTTAACGGTGTCGTCGGCGAGCGACGACGCCCGCTCGATGACCTGCGGCATCGCCTCGGGCGCCATGGTAAACATCACCTTGGTCTGCGGCTCGCGCAAAAACTCGGCAAAGTCGACCACCTTGTAGGGCACGCCGTCGACACGCGACAGGTGCTCGACGCATGCATTGCTCTCGGGCACATAGAGCACGCCGTCCCGAGGGCAAACGGGCGTTGCCGGCAGGTCCGCCATGTGCTCGCAGATGTGCGCGATGGTCTCGCCCGGTAGCGGGTAGCTCAGCTCGTTGATGCCGTGCGCACGATCGATGACTTCGGCGCCACCGCAGCCCACCAGCACGTCTACCAGGCCTTCGATACCCCAGAGCCCAAACATGGCCTCGGTCGCCTGGGCGTCGCGCCCGGTGCACAGGCCAAAGAGCACGCCGCGCTCGCGCAGGGCGCGAATCGCCGCCACGGTGCGCGGAGACACCGTGTGCTGGCTCGTGAGCAACGTGCCGTCGATGTCGCAGAACACGGCTTTGATGTGGCTGAAGGTGGTGTCCATGGGGGGCCTTTCTGGGTTGTGCGGCGGTGCTGAATGCGGTCGGAAATGGTGTACATGGTATACCAAGGCCCAGGCGCGGCCCGTCAAAGCAAAAACCACCACAAAGGTGCCTGGCCCCTTTGTGGTGGCCGGACCCGAAGGGTGGCCTGGCCCGAGGCGCAAACCATCACAACATTCGATGTTTTTCGGCAAAATCGCGATTTTCATCGAATGTTGTGATGGTTTTTACTGCCTTGCGGCACGATCCAAGTGCCAGCGGCCAAGCAGCAGCAACGCCGCGGGAACCGCCGTCACGACCATGCCCGCCCCTACGAGCGTCTGCTGCACGCCAAACGTCGCCGCCAACCACGGGGCAATCGCCAGCGGGGCTACGCCGGCAAACATGTTGCCAAAGCCCATGACCGAGTTGACGCGGCCGAGTTGCTCGAGCGGCGCCGTCGTTTGCACGATGGTGTTGTGGAGCGGATTAACGACGCCCCAGGCCACGCCCAAGGCAATCTGGCCAATGAGGGCCACGCCTATGTACGGCGTCCCCACGTAGAGCAGACTTCCCAGGCCCACACACATAAGCGCTACGAGCAGGGTTTTGAGGCTGACGAGGCGCGGCGGCAAGCGGAGCGCGACCACGGCGCCCAGTGCCGCGCCGACGCCGCTGGCCGACGAGAGCCAGCCCATCCATTCGACACCGACGTGCAGGACATCGCGGTAGAAGAACGACTCCAGCGGATCGAAGGCACCGTAGCCAAAGTTCGAGAGGAAGATGATGCAGAACAGCAAGGCGAGGATACTGTTGGTGAAGACTGTCTTGATGCTTGTCGCGAAGGTGGCGCGGGCGAACGTGCTGGGGTTGGAGCTTTGGCTGGCAGTACTTGCCGTCGCACCGCTTTCCGCGAGATCGCTTTCGCGCACGGCGACGCGACCCGCTTGCGGCCTAAAGCCCCAACCGGCGACGAGCGCCAGTACGGTAAAGATCATCATGAGCACGAACACCGCACGTGACGATGTAGCCGCCGCGACAAAGCCGCCCAGCGTGGGGCCAACGATGATACTCACGTTTGAAAACATGGCGATGGCGGAGTTGATGTCTTTGAGCTCGACAGGATCGTCGGTGAGGTAGGCCGGATAGGATGTGGCGATGGGCTGGGCGAACCCCAACACAAAGCCCAGGAGCACCGCGCCGAGCAGGACGATACCGGTCGCACTGCCAAAGACGAGGATCGCCGCGCCGGTTGCGAGAGCGCCGACGATGCTCAGCAAGAAATGGCGGCGCGGACCCCATGCGTCGAGCGCAGCGCCGCCCGCAAAGGATCCCAGGATCACAAATACATTCATAAACAGGACGGCCAGCGATGTCGCCACGACCGAGGCATCGTCTGCATAGGTAAGCGTTCCGATGACGCCGATGAAGTAGCTGGTCTGAAAACCGGTGTAGATGAGAAAGCGCATCGCCACCAGGCGCTTAGCCTGCACGGACAGCGATGATTGAGGCTTTGAGAAAAGAGGGGCAAGCATGGAGACTCCTTGTTTCATACGAATGCGGACGGCGGGCATTCGCCACCGTCTGTCAAATCAATCTATCCGCACGAAACATTAAGGACGCATCAAGCCCCTTCTCTCCGTTTTTCGCCCGTCATGAACTACTTGGTAGATTGTAAGGCATGTCCCACACATCTACCAAAGCAAAAACCACCACAAAGGTGCCTGGCCCCTTTGTGGTGGAAGTGACGTTTGCCCAAGTAAAACCTGCCAAAATAAACCTGTCCCTTTTTGGCAGGTTTTAGGCCAGATGATCCTGGATGAGATCGCAGATGGCTCGGGCGTCGTTGATGTTGATGGCTCGGGTCGCAAAGCCGGCGTCGAATGCCTGGCGTGCCAGGGCCTCGTTGCAGGCAAGGGCCAGCGTGCGGCCGTCGACCAGGTCGAGCGAGCTCTTGCCGCGCAGACGGTCGACACCGGAGCGCGCGACGACGATGTTGTCGAAGCCCTCGGTCTTGTAGCCCTCGATGATCACCACGTCGACATCGTTGTAACGCGACAGCAGCTCGCGCGCGGGCATCTCGTCCTCCTCGCGCGTGTCGGCGTACTCCGCCCAGCGCGTGGCGCAGATGAGGCCCACGTGCTTGGAGCCGGCCTGGTGATGGCGCCACGTATCCTTGGCGGGCACGTCGATATCAAAGCCGTGGTGCCCATGATGCTTGAGCGAACCCACGCGCAGGCCGCGGCGGGTGAGCTCGGCAATGACCTTCTCGACGAGTGTGGTCTTGCCCGAGTTTTGGTAACCGATAAACGCGATCGCGGGGACGGCCGGAGCTGCGGGCGTGACGGCAGCGGACGCGCTCGCGAGGGCGGCACCGTCAGCAGCCACGGCCTCAACAGCAGCGGCCTGACGCTCTGCACGATCCCACACGCCCGAGCGGCCGCCCTCCTTGTGCAGCAGGCGTACGTCGACGATCTCCATGCCGCGATCGACCGCCTTGCACATGTCGTAGATGGTCAGACACGCGGCACTCGCGCCGGTCAGAGCCTCCATCTCGATACCCGTCTTGCCCGTCACGCCGGCCGTAACCAGTACGTGAAAGCCAACCTGCCCGTCCGCGCGCGCCGGTGCCCAGCCCTCGGGCACATCCTCGGCAGGCGTTCCCGCCGAAGCGATGGGCTCGATATCGCACTTACTCTTGGTAATGAGCAACGGATGGCACATGGGGATGGTGTCACTCGTGCGCTTGATGGCCATGATGCCCGCCACGCGTGCGCAGGCAAGCACGTCGCCCTTCTTGGCGCGGTCCTGTAGCACCATGGCCTGCGTCTCGGGATGCATGAGGATGGTGCCCTCGGCGATGGCGATGCGATGCGTCTCGGCCTTGTCGGACACGTCGACCATGCGCACCTCACCCTTGGCGTCCACATGCGTCAGCTCATCGCGACGGGCGTCACGGGCGGGCTCAGTGGCAGCACCGGCAGACGGCTGCGCGCCTGCAACGGCATCGCTGGCCGCAGCCGTGACTTTGTGGGCAGACATCGCGGCCCTGCGAGCGGCCTTGGTGGCATCGGCGTACCTGCTCTTGGCCATATGATCATCCTCCGATTTGGGACATAAATCGTTGCGTGCCCTCAATTATCGCGTGTTCCTGCGGTTTGTGGGCCACGGCATCGCGCCAAATCGAAAGTACCTGCATATCATCACCACGGCGCAGGGCGTCACGCACCGAATACTCGGCATCGCTGAACAGGCACGGACGCACATTGCCATCGGCCGTCAGGCGCAGGCGGTTGCAATTCGCACAAAAATGGTTGGACATGGCGCTGATAAAGCCGACCGTTCCTGCCGCACCCGGAAAGTGCCAATAGCGCGCAGGGCCCGCGCCGGCAGGAGCGTCGTTGATGTCGAGCGGCTCGAGCTCGCCCAGTCCCGCCGCGGTGGCCCCGGCATTGATGCGCGCCCGCAGCTCGTCGCTCGGCACGGTATCGCTCGCGTCCCACAGCTCGGGATTGAGCGTGGGCGCATGCGGGTCCACAGCGCAATGCGAGCTCGTGTGTTCGTCGCCGATAGGCATGTATTCGATAAAGCGCAGGTGGATGGGGCGGTCGAGCGTGAGCCGCGCAAGGGCCGCTACATCCTGGTTGAGCCGGCGCACCACAACGCAGTTGACCTTAACGGGCTCAAAGCCCCAGGCCAGTGCCGCGTCGATGCCGGCCATGGTCTGCTCGAGCCGACCCAGGCGCGTGATCTTTCCAAATAGCGTAGGGTCGAGTGTGTCGAGCGAAATGTTGACGCGATTAAGACCGGCGTCTTTGAGCTGCGGCGCCAACTTGGGCAGCAGGGCGCCATTGGTGGTGAGCGAGATGTCCTCGATCTGCGGAATCGCGCGGATGTCGCGAATAAGCGGGATGATACGGCGGCTGACCAGCGGCTCGCCGCCCGTCAGGCGTATGCGGCGAATGCCCTCCCCCACCACCAAGCGCACAAAGCGGGCGATTTCCTCGGCGCTGAGCAGCTCGTCGTGCGCGCGGGGTGCCACGCCATCGGCCGGCATGCAGTAAATGCAGCGGAAATTGCACTTGTCGGTAACGGCAATGCGCAGGTAGTTGATATCGCGGCCAAAGCCGTCATGTTGCACGCGCCCGTCCACGCAGCCCTCCCCTCGCGCCAGTCTTTATTCTTCAGGGAATATAGTACCGCACGGGAAGAATGGGTCGACATACGTACGACACGAAAAGCCTTTGCGAGCAAGACCGGCTTTCCAAGCCCATCCTCAACACAGACCATCACAACATTCGATGCTTTTCCCGTTTTTGACGAAAAACGTCGAATGTTGTAATGGCTTGCTTGCCCACGGCACCCCGTAGAAAGGCCAGAACGCCCCTAGAGGCCGCCGTCCCAGTGCCGAATCACGAATTCTCGCAGGTCGTTCTGACGTTTCTGGAATGTCTCGCTTCGGTCGCACTTAAGGCCCATAGCGAGCGCGATGGCGTTCATCGCCCGGTGCAATTGCAGCTGGTGGGCAAACTGAGTCCCGGTGAGGACGATCATCCTAAAGCCCAGCGCGCTCAGCGCGGTCATACGCTCCGCATCCGACGCGCTGCGCTGTTTATCAAGATGGTCCGAGCCGTTGTACTCAATCCCCGTACCGCTCGCAGGCGCATATACGTCGATCTCGAAATACCCGGCCTTTGCGAGATACTTGAACTCGTTGGGAACATCGACCCGATGGTTGAGCTCGATCTTGGCGTATCCCAGCCCTCCCTGGGAACGTTTTGCTACGACCATGATTGCGGTGGCCGTCTCCATGGGCGACCGCGCGCCATCGTGCACGCGCTTGAGCACGGCGGCCGCGCGTATAGCCCCCTGACGAGATCGGTTCTCATTGCAATAAGCAATCAAGTCGGCAACGGTGTACCTCTGTCCCATCTCGATATAATCGCCTGTCGACAGATGGTTCAAATGGTATCGTGCGCAGATTTCGTAGCCATATTCCAGCTGCTCGGGCTCGCTCATCCACGAACCCGCTTGGACAAAACACATGACCTCATCAACCACCAGAAGGTCCTCTGCCACCTCGATAAGATGGCCTGGAGATACCGGCGCTCCAAACACGTGGCACCTAAATCCAGCCGGCGTCGAGCGCTCAAAATCGAAGTTGACGAGCGTGTCGATATGATCGAGCTCTTCTCGTGGAATACCAAGAGAAACCAGATGGTCGGCAACGATCCCAACCGCCGTTGAAGCCCTCAGCCCCTTGGCATCGAGTCCCAATTTGGGCAGGCTCGCGGTCGGTTCCGCCTCGTTAGCAAGCGAGTCCTCATCGTATAGACTGCTTGCTCGCGAGAGCGACTCGGACGGGCGCGCCACGTTGTGGTACAGCCAGGCAGTCTTATGGGACAGGACGATCGGCAGGTCCATGAGCCCTCCAATGGAGTCGGATAACCAACCTTATTCCCCTGCCCACGGGTCCGCACACCTTCGTGCGCAAGAAAGCGATTCCACCCGTTCGAGCGGCAGAAAAACCATCACAACATTCGATACTTTTCCCGATTTTGGCAAAAAACGTTGAATGTTGTGATGGTTTGAGGCGAGGTGAGGGGCGCTAAGCCTACACGGCGCACCCCTGTATTCAATTGGAAATGAACGCATGCGTGACTTTTTCGCCCCACTGCCAACACAAACCTTGACTCTACAATCGTTGTAGGGTTTTCACTACACTGGTACCTAAACGAACCAAGCCAGAAAGCCCTGCCCATGGAACACGACCTCACACGCGGCAATGTCCTTAAGACCATCGCGGTCTTTGCCCTGCCCTATATGCTCTCGTACTTTTTGCAGATGCTCTACGGCATGGCCGACCTGTACATGATGGGGCAGTTTAGCGGTGCCGCCGGCATCACCGCCGTTGGCAATGGCGCGCAGACGCTCTACATCATTACCGTGACGCTCGTGGGCCTGGCCATGGGAACGACGGTTATCGTCGGCCACGCCGTGGGCTCACACCGCTTCGACCGCGCCGAGACCGCCATCGGCAACACCATCACGCTCTTTATGGGTGTCTCGGTGGTGCTGGCCGTCATCTTGTTTGCACTATGCCCGCAGGTTGTGGCGCTCATTGGCACGCCCCCCGAGGCGGTCGAAGGCACCGCCGCCTACCTGCGTATCTGCTTTGTCGGCATTCCGTTTATCGCCGCATACAACATTCTTTCGGCCATCTTTCGCGGCCTGGGCGATTCGCGCTCGCCCATGTACGTGATTGGCGTGGCATGCATCATCAACATCGCGCTCGATTTTCTGTTTATCGGCCACATGGGGCTCGGCCCCGTGGGCGCGGCGCTCGGCACAGTGACCGCCCAGACGGCCAGCGTTGCCCTCGCGCTCGTATGGCTCAAGAGCCGTCGCACGAACATCCACGTTAAGCGCAGCGACCTGCGTCCCCAGCCCGAGGTGCTCGGCAGCATTCTTAAGATCGGCGTGCCCGTGGCCGTGCAGGATGGCTGCATCCAGGTGGCGTTTATGTTTATCACCGTCATCGCCAACCACCGCGGCCTGGTCGACGCCGCCGCCGTGGGCCTGGTCGAGAAGATGATCAGCTTTTTGTTCATTGTGCCGAGCTCCATGGGCGCCACCGTCAGCGCGCTCACGGCGCAAAACGCCGGCGCGGGCAAGGGCGACCGCGCGCGTCAGGTGCTCAAGGACGCCATGACCATCTCGGTAGTGTACGGCTGCCTGATCACGGTGCTGATGTGGCTAGTGGCACCGGCGTTTATTGGCTTTTTTGCCAAGGACCCCGCGGTGGTCGCGGCCGGTACCGGCTATATGCACAGCTACATTTTCGATGCAATCTTTGCCGGCATCCACATTTGCTTTAGCGGCTTTTTCGCTGCGTATGGCAAGAGCTACATCGGCTTTGCGCACAACGTGCTGGCCGTGGCGCTCATTCGCGTGCCCGGCGCCTGGCTGCTGTCGAACGCCTATTCCGATACGTTGTTTCCCATGGGCATCGCTTCGCCGTGCGGGTCGATTCTGTCGGCGGTCATCTGTGTTATCGCGTTTACCGTACTCAACCGCCGCGGAGCTTTTGACAAACTGATGGCGTAGCGGGGCAACGCAAAATCGCCCTCATCGACGACATCATCAGCGACGACTCCACAACCTACGTGACACAGATCACGGCGCCGATTGCCCCAGCAAATTGAAGAACCGCCCGGAAGGCATCGGGCTTCCGGGCGGTTCTTCAATTTGACTATTGATGCACTAAGCCTGGGGCACCTGACCAGTAGCCAAGATCTGCTCGAGCGCGTCCTCATCCAGCACGGGTACGCCCAGCTGCTCGGCCTTGGTAAGCTTGGAGCCCGCTTTGGGACCGGCAACCAGGTAGCTCGTCTTCTTTGACACACTGCCCGAGACCTTGGCGCCGAGTACCTTGAGCGCCGCGCCCGCCTCGTCGCGCGTGCGGTTGACGAGCGTGCCGGTGAGCACGAAGGTCAGACCCGCAAGCGGCTGTGCGTCGGCGAGCTCGCCCGCCACGCCAGCGTCGGCTGCGGCTTGCGCGTGCGCGGCGCCCAAGTCGACCTCGAGCGACAGACCCGCCTGACGCAGGCGCTCCAGCACGGCAAGGTTTTCGGGCACGGCCAGGAACTGCTTGACGCTCGCCGCAATCTTGGGACCGATGCCCTCACACTCGGCAATGCCCTCTTCGCTCGCCAAGATGAGCTTGTCGATCGACAGGAATCGCTCGGCGATGACCTCGCCCACGCTCTTGCCCACATGGCGGATACCCAGGGCAAACAGCACGCGACCGAGCGGCTGGCTCTTGGACTTGTTGAGCTCGGCGATGATTTTCTCGGCCGTCTTGAGGCCTACCGGAATGGGATCGCCCTTCTTGACGCCCTTTTTGCTGTTGGAGCTGGCATAGGTGCGCCCCGTGTCCAGGCCGGCGATGTCGTCAACCGTGAGCTGGTAGAAGTCCGCGACGTCGTGGATCAGGCCGGCGGCGATCATCTTGTCGACGATCTCGTCGCCTAGGCCGTCGACGTCCATGCAGCCGCGGCTCACCCAGTGGAGCAGGCGCTCCTTGAGCTGCGCGGGGCAGTCGATGGACACGCAGCGGTAGGCAACCTCGCCATCCTCGTGGACCACGGGGCTGCCGCACACGGGGCAGACCTCGGGCATGTGCCAGTCGACAGAATCGGCCGGGCGCTTGTCGAGCACCGGGCCCACGACCTCGGGGATCACGTCGCCCGCCTTGTGCACGATGATGGTGTCGCCCTCGCGCACGTTTTTTCGGCGGATCTCGTCGATGTTGTGCAGCGTGGCGCGCGCGATGGTGGAGCCGGCAACCGTCACCGGATCGAACTCGGCGACCGGCGTGAGCACACCGGTGCGACCCACCTGGATGCGAATTTCGCGCAGGACGGTCTGCTTTTCCTCGGGCGGGAACTTAAAGGCGATGGCCCAGCGTGGCGCGCGGGCAGTAAAGCCCAGGTCGAGCTGCTGCTGGAAGCTGTCGACCTTTACGACTACGCCGTCGATGTCATAGTCCAGGTCACCGCGATGCTCGAGGGCCTGGGCGCAGAACTCGTGGACCTCGGCCGGCGTGGCGCAGCGTGCCACGTTGGGGTTGACGCTAAAACCGGCACTGCTCAGCCAATCGAGAAACTCGCGCTGGCTGTGGACGTGCAGCGGGTCGGTATCGGCGATGGCATAGATAAAGGTGGCCAGGTCGCGACGCGCCGTGACCTTGGGATCCTTTTGGCGCAGGCTGCCGGCGGCGGCGTTGCGCGGGTTGGCGAAGGGGTCGCGACCCTCGGCATCGGCCTCGTCGTTCAGACGAACAAAGCTGCCCTTGGGCATATAGACCTCGCCGCGTACCTCAATGGTGCGCTCGCGGTCGGCGCCCATGTGGGCGAGCGCCGGCTCGGACAGGTGCATGGGCACATCCTTGATGGTACGCACGTTGAGCGACACGTCCTCGCCCGTGGTGCCGTCGCCGCGCGTAGCGGCGCGCACAAAGGTGCCGTTTTGGTAGGTAAGCGCGACGCCCAGGCCGTCGATCTTAAGCTCGCAGGTATAGGTAACGCTGCCGGCACCGAGGGCATCCTCAGTGCGCTGGAGCCATGCGTCGAGCTCATCCAGATCCATGGCATCGTCCATGGAATACATGCGCGCCATGTGCGTGACCGGCGTAAACTGCTCGCTCACGTAGCCGCCAACGCGCTGGGTATAGCTGTCGGGCGTCACCAGGTCGGGGTAGATCGCCTCGATCTCCTGCAGCTCAACGAGCATTTTGTCGAAGGCGGCGTCCGTGATCTCGGGTGCATCGAGCATGTAGTAGCGATAGGCGTGGTAATCGAGCTCGTGGCGCAGCTCGGCCGCACGCGCTGCCGCCTGGGCACGGGCATCGGCCGGTGCGGCGGCATCCGCGCTCGCGGGCGTTTCGGTATCGATGTCCACGCCGTCACCAAACAGGCTCGATTGCTCCATAGCGGCACTCCTTCGCTCGATTTCAAACGGATACTAGAGTACCACCGGTCACGATGGGGCCGAATAGCCCTTTCGAACCGCACCGAATCGGCAGCCGACGGACCGGGGTGGATCGCGCGATCAAACCATGCTCTTATCAGCTTTAAATGATCCGTTTTCCTCCGTCCCCAACGGGTCAATAAGAAAAAAGGGGCTGTCCCGCATTAGTGGGACAGCCCCCTCTGGCATCGGTATGTGCGAAACGGCTCGTTAGTAACCCTGGCCGTAGCCCTGGCCCTGGCCCTGCTGGCCCAGCAGCTCCTCCAGGTACTGGCGCAGCTGCTCGTCGGTAATACCGCCGTTGCCGGTGTCAGTCGCGCTGTCGTCCTGTTGTTGGTTCTGCAGCTCCTCGTCGGAGCCCAGCTCAACGGTGACCTTCTTCTCGTCCTTGCCGCGCATGAGCGTGATCTCGACCTTCTCGCCCACCTCGTGGCTGCGCAGCGCGATAATCAGGCCATCGGCGCTCGTAATCTCGTCGTCGCCCAGCTTGGTAATGACATCGCCCTCCTGGATGCCAGCCTTGGCGGCGGGACCGTCCTCGACGACGCTTGCCACATAGGCGCCGCTATCGGTGCTTAGCTTGTTGGTGCGGGCGTTGAGTGCGTTGACGCTCGAAAGCGTGGCGCCCAGGTACGGGTGCACCGGCGTCTTGCCGTCGATGATCTGGTCGGCAATGTTCTTGGCGTAGTTAACGGGAATAGCAAAGCCCACGCCCGAGCTGGAGCCCGAATAGCTCTCGATAAGCGAGTTAATGCCCACGAGCTCGCCGTTGTCGTTGACGAGCGCGCCGCCGGAGTTGCCCGGGTTGATGGCGGCATCGGTCTGGATCATGTTGGCGTAGATGGTGTTGCCGCTGGTAGAGCTCATGGCCGTGGAGCGATAGAGCGCCGAGACGATACCCGTGGAGACAGACTGCTCGTTGCCGAACGGCGAGCCGATCGCCATGACCCACTCGCCCACGTTGAGCTTGGAGGAATCACCGATCTCGATCGGCGTGAGCTTGGAGGCGTCTGCATCCTTGAGCTTGATGACGGCCAGGTCGCTCGAAGCATCGTTGCCCACGAACTCGGCCTCGTAGGTGGTGCCGTCGTCCATGGTCACCACGTACTGGTCATAGCCATCGACCACGTGGTTGTTGGTGAGGATGTGGCCTTCGGTATCGAGTACCACGCCCGAACCGACGCTGCCCGAGCTGTCCGACTCGTCGGCAGACTGCGAAAGCGAGCCATTCTGGCTGCCGCTCGAAGTGGCGGTGATGGAAACGACAGAGGGCAGGGCCTTGGCAGAAACGGCCTCGGCAAGTGTGGTGTCCTCGGAGTCAATCGTAATCTTTTGCGTCGACGAACCCGAAGCACCCGCCGTCACGGCATTCTTTCCGCCGCCAATGTTGAGCGTGCCACTCATAATGAGCGCGATGACCAGCAGGGCGCCGCAGGCGCAGCCGGCAAGCGCCGTAATAAAGATCGGCAGCTTTTTGGTCTTAGTCTTGACCACTGTGTGCTTGTTTACAACCTGCTGGCCGCCCAGCGGCTGGCCGGTCTGTGTGTCGTAAGCCTGCACGTAGGGAATGTTGCTGCCGGCAGGCGTCGACTCCACCTGCACGCGCGGCTGCTGCTGAGTCTCGCCGGCATTGCCAACATCCTGGGGACGCTGGGAATCGTTCTCGCTCATAGCTGCGATCCTTTCGTCAAATAACCAAAGGCCCGCCAAACACGTGGCGGGCCATCATTGTTCACGTTGAGTTGTACCCCAATATGCGGGTGCACGTGTATGAGAACGCAATCTTTTAGGAAGGCTTAAGTTCTTCTGCAAACCCGAAAGGAGCCCGCATATGCGGCAAAACCACCACAAAGGTGCCTGTCCCCTTTGTGGTGGAAATCTAGTCCTTAAACAGGTAGCCTACGCCGCGGACGGTAGTGATGTGGGCCGCGATCTGCGGGCCCACCTTGGAGCGGATGCGTCGGATGTGCACGTCGACGGTACGCGTGCCGCCGCAGTACTCAAAGCCCCACACGCGGTGCAGCAGCACTTCGCGGCTGTAGGCACGGTTGGGGTGCGTCGCCAAAAAGCTCAGCAGCGAATACTCCATCAGCGTCAGGTCGATGGGCTCGTTATCGAGCGTCACCTGGTAGGTAGCCAGGTTAATCTCGAGGTTATCGATGTTGAGCACATCGTCGGCGGTGACGGTCTCCTCCTCGCCCATCAGGCGCTGTGCACGAGCCTTAAGCTCGTTGGGCGTCGCCGTGGGGCATACAAAGTCGGCATGCGCGTGATTGGGCAGGCGCAGGGTGCCGAGCGCCTCGTCGTCGACGATCACCAACATGGGAACGCCGCCGCGATCGTCAAGCCACTTGGCAATCTGATCGATGCGGTCGCTGCGGATGCCATCGGAATCGAGGATCAGCAGGTCAAAGTCGTGCGCCGCGGTCGGCGAATCGGGAGTTGCCAGGCTCACCTCGACACCCAGGGTGGTCGTCAAGCTGCGGGCAAACTCGTGGAAGCGCGTCGTGCGCGCCATGAACAGGGCACTCTTTTCGGACATATCGGCCTCCAAGGAAATGAGCTCAATCGTACTGGAACAAGTCAGCGCGATTAGGAGTTCGCCAGGTAGTGCTTGATCTCCCACTCGGTGATCGTAGACTCAAACTTATGCCACTCGTCGCGCTTCTTTTTGAGGAAGAAGCTGTGGATGTGCTCACCGAGGGCATCCTTCATAAACTGCGAGTTCTCAAACACGTCGAGCGCCTCTTTGAGCGAGCGCGGCAGCGGCGTGTAGCCGGCCTCGACCATCTGACGGTCGGTAAGCTTGAGCGTCTCAGCCGTTGCCTCGGGCGGGAGCTCCAGCTTGCGCTCGATGCCGTCCAGACCAGCCGCCAGCGTGACGGCGTTGACCAGGTACGGGTTGGCCATGGGGTCGGGGCTGCGAAGCTCGATGCGCGTGGACAGCTGCTTGCCGGGCTTGTAGACCGGAATGCGGACCATACTCGCGCGGTTGCGCAGGCCCCACGTGGCGTACTGCGGCACGGAGTCGCCGCCCGTGGTGATGCGCTTGTACGAGTTGACCGTGGGGTTAGTGATGGCGCTGATCTCGCGCGCGTGCGCCAAGATGCCGGCCATGTAGTGCTTGGCGATATCGGAGAGGTGGTACTTCTCGTCGTCCTCGCCCCAAAAGACGTTGTTGCCGTCGTGGTCGAATAGCGACTGGCACAGGAACATAGCGCTGCCGTCCTCGCCCGCCAACGGCTTGGGCATAAAGGAGGCGTGGCACCCGCTCTCGTAAGCCTGCTGCTTAATGATGAGTTTGGCCGTGGTGATGGCGTCGGACATGCTCAGGGCCTCGGCGTGGCGCAGGCTCATGCCGTGCTGCGAGCGGCCGGCGGCGTGGAAGGTGTACTCCACGGGCACGGACATCTTCTCGAGCGTGAGGACCGTGTTGCGGCGCAGGTCGCGAGCGGCATCGCTCACCGAAAGATCGAAGTAGCCCACGTTGTCGAGCGGCTCGGGGGTGTGCTCGTCGGGGAAGTAGTAATACTCCAGCTCGGCACCCACGTTGAGCAGGTAGCCAGCCTTCTCGGCCTTATAGAACATGCGGCGCAACGCATCGCGCGGATCGCCGGCGAAGGGCTTGCGGTCGGGGGTGCACACATCGCAGAACACGCGGGCGACGCCGTTGTGGCTCGGGCGCCACGGCAAAATCTGGAAGGTCGAAGCATCGGGAAACGCCAGCATGTCGGCTTCCTCGGGCGTGGCAAAGCCCTCGATGGCGGAGCCGTCAAAGCCAATACCCTCCTCAAAAGCGACCTCGAGGTCCTCGGGGCTAATGGCAAAGTTCTTGAGGCGGCCGAGAATGTCGACAAACCACAGACGTACAAAGCGGATGTCACGCTGCTCTACGGAGCGGAGTACGTAATCGATGTTCTGCTGGTTCATGTCGCTCCCCTTTCTTTCGGGCGGGTTTCGACTGGTCTATATCGCAGATACTATCGCAGAAAAATGTTTCCGCAGGGTTAAAGCGTATCAAGCGCTCAAAAAACGTGCGCGAACAGGCAGTCTGACTTACGCGCGATCATAAAGGATCACTCCTTCGCGCTCGATTACCGCGGCAAGATCATCATCAAGATAGTCACTCGAGACGAGGTCAACCTGCTTCCCGGTTTCTTTGCGCACCGCCTCGCCAAACGCCGATAACGCGAAAAGACCAAAGCCCCGCTCGCGATCGACTTCGAGACGCAAGTCAATATCACTATCGGCATGCGCCTCGCCACGGGCATACGAACCAAAAAGGATCACGGTCTTGATGGCGGGAATCGTGCTAGCTGCCTCGCGGACGGCGGACTCAATCTGGGCAGTATCCAAAATGCCCGTCGCGGCGCTTTCGCTCGCAGAGCTTTTACCAAGTGAAGGAACAAACGGCAGAGAGCGCTCGCGCAGCATCTGCCTCATAAACATATTGACCGCAACAGACGAAGTCATGCCAAGTTCTTCGCACAGCTCGGCAAATGAATCTTTAATTGACGAGTCCACTCGCACACTCAGCACAGACGCAGCCATGGATACCTCCTGTATGACATTGTCTATATATTATCATACAAACTAGCGCGAGGTTGATGCGCGGTGTTCGATGTGACCGGGAACCTCGATGCGCTTGGGGGCGAGCTTTGCGGCCTCGCCCACCGTAGTGGTAACAACGTCGATGCGCTCGGAGAGGCGCTCGACCACGCGCTCGGCGATGATGAGGGTGTCTTGCGCGGCCGTGGTCACGCCGCCAAAGAGCACGCGGTTCCAGGGGCAATCGTCAAACGTCGCGATTTTGAGACCCGCCGGCAACGAGGGTCCCAGCTGCGTCAGCGCCTCGGTCAGACGCAGAAAGACCAGGCCGTCGACGGCAATGAGGCCGAGCTTTTTGCCTACATAGTCGCGGATAGTCTCGTCCAAGCGGCCAACGCCCGTGGCGCCGCCATCGGCCAGGGTGACAACCTCGCCCGCAAGGCCGCGGTGCGAAAGCTCGTCGGTAAAGGCCTCGGCGCGCTCGCGACGGACGGGGCTGTCGTCGCTTGCCTCGGTGAGCAGGCACAGACGCTCGCTGCCAGCGGCGGTCAAGGCGTCTACCAAGCCGGCGACCAGCTCACGGTTGTTAGATGTCACCAGATCGACGCCGCCGTCGGCAGCATCGCGGTCGAGCAGCACAACGGGCAGGCGCCCCGCTGCCACGGCGATTGCCTCGTCGTTGCCTCCACAGGTGTTGACGACCAGGCCGTCCGCGCCGGCATCGATAAGTCTGGTGAGCGACTCTGCTTCCTTAGCGGGATCGTTGCCGCTAATGGCCGTCATAAGCGAGCAGCCGCGCGCGGCGGCACTGGCGGAAAGTCCTTCGAGCATGGCGCTCGAGAATGGGTTGGCGATGTCGGCCAAGATCACGCCGATGAGATTGGTGCGCGAGGAGCGCAGATTGCGTGCGGCGGCACGCGGGCGATAGCCGGTGCGCTCGATGACCTCGGCAATGCGGGCACGGGTCTCCTCGGTCATTTGCCCGGGACGGTTGTTGAGATAGCGCGAGACCGTGGCCGGACTCACGCCCGCCTCGACGGCAATGTCCTTGATTCTCATCTGCGCCATAGCGCACCCCGTTTCCCCATTGTCGGCAGCCTGAGCCATTTTAGGCATTTTTTAAAAATCTCAGTTGCAAAACGCTGTAGGTGAGCAGCATCGTTTTTGCGTCTCGAGCAGATGCGATAATGGGCTAGATAGCCGAGTCTTTAGACAGCTCAAAATAGTCAGGATGCAAGGCGATAACCGGGCCCTGCTCCTCGGGCATCAGGTGCAAGTGCGTCTCTGCCAGATAGCTCGCCGCATCGGTATCGCCCCTCTTAATGGCCTCGAGAATCCGGCGATGCTGCCGACGAATCGGCTCCCAATCCAGGTCCTGCGACACCATACGCAACCAGTTGTATCGCTCAAAATGTGTGTTGACGCTCTTCATCCAATCCCACAACATGTGACGGCCGGCAATCTCAAAACACGTCTCATGGAACAGGTTGTCCAGATCGAAAAAGCGACGCGTTTCGCTATGGTCGAGCGACTCGGACTCGGCAAGAATCTGCTCGAGCCGCTGCTTTTGCTCGGGCGAGGCGGCCGAACAACATTTAATGAGCACGCTTCTCTCAAGTTTCTCGCGCAAGAAGCAGGCGTTCTCGGCGCGCTCCATGCTGATTTTTGAGACATAGGTGCCGCTTTTGGGACGCGTTTCCACCAGCTCCTGCTCACGCAGGCGCACAAAGGACTCGCGAATGGGCGTGCGCCCGATTCCCGTCTCCTTTTCCAGACCAATCGCCGAAAGACGCGTGCCGGGTTTGAGCTCGGCATAGATAATCTTGGAGCGCAATGCGTTGTATGCCTGGTCTTGCAGGCTCTGATTATGCTGGCGTTGTTCCATAAAGCCCTCGGATAAACCCTCGGTTAGTCGAATACCACCATGCAATACTATCGCATCGACACGCCCCAGCTCCCAATCAGTCTTTTTGGGACGGGGCTCTTTTAGCTACCCTGGCCCGCAGATCGGCCCCCTTGCCACAAAAGTGGCCCATCTACTACGTTAACACGGATAGCCTCGGCCATACCGAAAACCGTGAAAAAAAACCGCAGGTAGACAGCTTGTCGATTTTCGAAAAAGCCGACTATGGTTGACCCCTGCGGCTTAAACGTAGTAGATAGGCCCTTTTCGTGGCGCAGCACTACTGCACCCCAAATTGGCACCCCGAGCCCTCGTGAGTTGCCAACAAGCTGTTCGCCCAGCGCTTTATCCGCGCGGCATTTGGAAAATAGCACCACCGCAAAACCCGCGAGTAGCGCTTACTTTGCTATATCTCACTATACTTTGCTATATCTTGCTATACTTTGCTATATCTTGCTATATCTTGAGCAAAGGTGGCTCACATGCAAACAAACCCTTTTAAGCCCACAGCAGGTAAAACACCTCCCACGATTATCGGCCGCGAAGATGTGCTCGAAGAATTCAATGAGGGCCTCGTCAACGGGCCTGGTGCCCCGGGGCGCCTAATGCGCATAGCCGGCGTCCGTGGAACGGGCAAGACAGTCCTCCTTGACGAGTGCTCACGTTTGGCGCAAAGCCGTGGCTGGACGGTCATAAAAGAGGTCGCAACCGAGGGACTTTGCCAACGCATTCTCGAACAGCTGCAGCCCAAATTCCAGGCCAAACACGCCAGATTTGAGCCCACCGTAGCTGGCATATCCATCGGCAGCATAGACATTGAGCGAATCGGTCCATCGCTACGCGACGCCATGAGACAGACAATATCCAAGAATGAAAATGGCCTGCTCATCACTCTCGACGAGGTTCAAGACGCAGAGCTCGATGAGGTCCGAACGCTCTCCATTGCGATTCAGCAGGTTATCGGCGAAGACCTTGATATAGCCTTTGTTTTTGCGGGGCTGCCTTCGATGATTGAAAGCATCATCAACGGAAAGACACTTACGTTTTTGCGCCGTGCCCTCCCCTTTGACCTGAAGGCTGTGGCAGTAACCGAAGTGTCGTACTCCCTCGAGGAAACCATTGAAGCGTCTGGCATGGAGTTGCAGCCAGGTATTGCCGGCCAACTTGCCGAGGCAACGCAAGGTTATCCTTTCATGATCCAACTCGTTGGATACTACGCATGGCAGTTGGCAAGACGCGCACATACACCGATTATTGGAGAAGAAGAAGCCGAGCGCGGCATTGCAACGGCACGCGAACGCTTCTGTGCCATGGTGATTGAGCCCGCGCTACAGCGCATTCCGCCCACGTGCATCGCTTATCTGCTGAGCATGGCATCTTTGGGGCAGACGAGCTCGACCAGCATGGTTGCCGATGCCCTAAACAAAACGCCTCAACAGGTGAGTTCCGTCCGCAGCCGCCTGTTAAGAGAATCGATTATCGAGGCTCCCTCGTACGGCAAGGTCTCATTTGCCATCCCCTACATGCGCGACTACCTCTACGAGCACAAAGCCGAACTGGAAGTTGAACTGTAGAAACGGCAACTGCCCTGCAAGACGAAAACCGTTTTCGTACGGATTAAAGCAGACGTAAACGATTTTCGTCTTGATTTGCGTACGGAATTAAGACGAAAATTGCGCTTTCGTACGCTTATTACCAGACGCAAATTGTTTTCGTCCGGCCATGCGTCCCCAATCTAGACGAAAAGAGCCCCGAGCTCGTATTGAACTGCATCCCAATTCTTGGACGGGCGCCGATGCCCTGATCTCTGCCATGTCGAGGTGCGAGATCAAATCCTTGGCGCGCTCGCCGGAGTGGTATGCCTTGTTCGGCGCCACCTTCCTGTAGAGCTTCTTGAGCTTCGTCTTCCCCTTGTTGCCCGGCGGCATCTCCGTCTCAGGTGGCAGCCCTAGGAAGGACAGGACGCCGGGCAGGTCGCACAGCATCACGTCCTCAATGTCGGCCTTGGCCGCCAGGTCGACGACTCTCTGCGCTGTCGGCGAGATGTTCGGGG
Organism: uncultured Collinsella sp.; assembly: GCA_905209765.1. Lineage (GTDB taxonomy): Bacteria > Actinomycetota > Coriobacteriia > Coriobacteriales > Coriobacteriaceae > Collinsella. Next base: position 19,160 of record CAJLUE010000003.1, read on the forward strand.
TGCTGCTACCGCCCGCTGGTTCGGAAGCTGGCGGGCAGTAGCGGCAGTAGCGGTGTGGCTCGATAGGCCCGAATATCCGTAAGGAAGGTGCTCGCTCTCATATGTGCTGATATGCCTCGCCTCGCGAACCTTGGGATGCTTCCTGAGGTAATCCCTCAATTCGAGCCACTCTTTATGCTCATAACGCTTCGAAATCGTTTCCCCGTCGACAGTTTCCTTCACATAATGGTATGTTCGAACGCCTTCGAACTTGCCGAACCCGTTCTCGACGCTGAAGTTTCTGAACCAGCGCGAAAACCCATTCAGGTCCATGAAGTTGACTTGGGGATGCCTGTCTTTCGTTCGTTCGAATGAGTGGACGAGCGGAGTGCCTTTGACTTGTTCCAGGCCGAAGGCTTCCATTTCGCGGGCCTGCTCCTTTTTCCAGAATTCGAGATACGACGTCAGCGTCTCGCTTATCGAGATCCTCCGCACGCTTTTCTTGCTTTTGGGCGAGCGAACGCTTCGATCGGCCGCGAACTGCTGCTCAATGAGGATGCTTCTGTTCTCGACGGAGACATCGGACCACGTCATCCCGAGGGCTTCTGCCCTTCTCATGTCGGTGTCGAGCATGAGCATCACGCATGTGATGTGCGCGTCCGGTTCTCGATTGAGTAGGATGTCGAGTAGGCGAGCGGCGTGATGGTTCCTTCGCGGTTGTCGTGGAACTTTTTTGCGTACGAGCCGACGGTGTCCCTCGATTTTTGGACGTAGGTGCCGCTGTTGAGTTCTGCCTTGTAGGCTTCGAGTGCGGCGTCGACCTCTCGGCTTTTGGTGGTATGTATGGTCTGCCACGGCGAATAGCGGTATTTGCCCGTGACCGGATCCTTGCCGAGGCTGTGACGGTAGCGCCACGTGTATTTGTCGCGGCGTTGCTTCGTTCCTTTGCCTATGACGAGAGGTCGGTCGTTCATCGTGTTCCTTGCCTGAAGTGCCTGAGAATCGCGCTCGGTTGCGCGGAATGGCGCAAAGGGCTGGGGCGGGTGGGCATTACCCTTGGTGGTGGGCCCTGCGTGGGGTCACACCCCAAGGGTAATGCTCCGCCTGACCGCTTTCAAGCTCGTTGTGGGTCGAATTTGGGTCGAATTATTCCGCGTACTTTTCTTTCGTAAATCTATGAAAACATCAAATGACCTGGAGTTATATTGACTTCAATTTGGGTCGAAATGTCTGAATGAAACAACGTCGTAGCGACCTCATAACCCGAAGGTCGGTGGTTCAAATCCGCCCCCCGCGACCATGAAACTTCAGGTCGGAAGCATAAAAGCTCCCGACCTTTTTCTTTGTCTAGGGGTTTCGGCATCTCTCGTTCTTTGGGTACCTCGAGGCGGGCAATCAGATAGATGCTTACGAGTATCATAGGGTCTTTTTACGTCGCGGTCGTGTCTCGTACTGGTGCGCCGCTCTTTGTGGGACGTGTCACTTTGCCATAGGTTGTCCGGCGGCGGGGCGCAGGTCGTTCCCCGTGGCGTCGCTCCTTTCGACGCTACGCTGCCTGGCTACTCGTTCCACTGGTGCTTTTTCATGTCGACGCAGCCGTTGTCTCGGAAGGCGACTCCTTCCTCCGTCAGTAGTGCTCGCTGGTCGGGGAAGTTTGGCGCGAGGCGTCCCGCGTGGTTGACGACGCGGTGGCAGGGATAATCGCCGTAGCGATCCGCCTCGCTCAGCACCGCTCCGACCAGGCGAGAGTTTTTCTCCCTGCCGATGAGGCGCGCTATCTGACCGTACGAGGCGACGCATCCCGCCGGAATCTCTGCCACGACGGAGAGAATCTCATAAACCAAATCTTCGTCCAGGACTTTTCCCATCGTATCGCTCCCGTGTTCGCTTTTGCCTTCGGGGGCGCGGCGCCGATCACCCGTGCTGCGATTTTCGCAGCTCCCCTTACCGAAGCATCGAGGGAAAGCGCATGCGTGTCAAGGTTGTCTGGTCCAGTTGCTGGCTCGATGCCTCGAGATGTTCGCCTCAAGTGCGACCTGCCCCTATTGGAAAAGGATGCCGAAGATGTATTTGGTGATGGCGGAGCGGCGGATGACCCCCACGAGTTTGCCCTCGTCATCAACCACAGGAAGCTTCTTGAACTTCTTCTTCGCCAGCAGCGCGGCGACGCGGGCGATGCTCTGCTCGGGACGGGCACACACTACCTGGCGCGTCGCGAAATCCATGACGCAGCGATCCTTCAGGTCTTCGATGCGCTGCTCAAGGCTCTGATCGTCGAAGTACAGCATGGACGCGTCGCCGCCCGTGAAGATGGTGTGAGCGCGATGCTGCGCGATGGCTCCCATGACATCGCCGTCGGAGATGAACCCGACCACCTGGTTGCGCTCATCGATTACGGGCATGCTGCTCACCTCGTTTTCGGCGAGCATGCGCACCACGTCGGAAATCGTGCAATCCTGCGTGCAGGTGAACGGCTCTTCAATCATGATGCTCGAAACGGGCGTCCCCTCGAGCTCGAGCGGGATGCGCTCGGACAGAATCTCGGACATCGCTTATGCCTCCTTCGTTTTCGGTGCGGTTTTCTTGGTGCGCACGCTGAATATGGCGCAGATAAGGGAAACGAGGCCGATTGCCGCGCACACCTTGTAAGCGACGCCCGCGCCCACGGCGGTGGCTACTTGGATGCTCGCATCGACGCCGGCCGACGCGGTGACGCTTGTCATGACCGTGATGATGAGCGCCGTGCACAAACCGCCGGCGACCTGGCGGCCGGTGTTCGCGATGGCGTTGCCGTGGGCGATCATGTCATTTTTCAAGGCATTGACACCCCATGTGTTCACCGGCATGTTCGCGAGCGACTGGCCGGCGGACTGCAGCATGCAGAACAGCGCAACCACCAAGATGGGCGTGTTTACCGTCGAAAGCGAGAGCAGGAACAGGGCGCCGGTCATGAGGGCCAGGCCGACGATCGAGATGGCACGCGGACCGAACTTGTCGAACACCACGCCGGAGATAGGGCTGATGATGATGCCCACCGCCGCGGCGGGAAGCATGGCCATGCCGGTTTCGAAGGCCGAAGCGCCAAGCGAGGTTTGCAGCAGCAACGGCAACAGCGTGTTGGTGACCAGGCATGCGGCGTTGATGAGCGTGACGATGATGGCGGCCACGCGGAACTCGCGCGTCTTGAGCGTGCCCAGTTGAAGCAGCGGGTCCTCGATTTTGCCCTGGCGTACGACGAACAGCACCAAGCACACGACACCCGCGACGATCGAGCCGAGCACCACGGGGTTGCCCCAACCCATCGACGAGGCGCTCGAGAACCCGTAGAGAAGTCCGCCGAAGGCGATGGTGGAGAGGACGACCGAGGGCAGGTCGAGCTTGGGGTTCTTCAGCTCGCCCACGTTTTTCAGCATGAACACGCCCAGCACCAGCACGAGAATTGCGAGGGGGACGATGGCGCCGATCATGGTGCGCCAGCCGTACGTGTCGATCACCGCGCCGCCTACGACGGGGCCGACCGCGGGACCCGCCGACATGACGATGCCCGCCATGCCCATAGCCGTTCCTCGTTTCTCGACGGGGAACACCAGCATGGGAACCACCGAGACAAGCGGCATGAGCACGCCTGAGCCCGCCGCTTGCAACACGCGACCGATGATGAGGAACAGGAAATCAGGGGCTGCGGCGCACAGCAGCGTGCCCAGCGCGAACACCAGCGTCGCCCCGAAGAATAGCGCGCGGGTGCTGAACTTGTCGATAAGGAACGCCGAAACGGGGACCATGATGCCGCTCACCAGCGGGTATATGGACATGATCCACTGGGCAGTCGAGGCATCGATGGCGAAATCGGACATGATGACCGGCAGCGCAGGCGACATCACCGTTTGGTTCAGTAGCGCCAAGAAGGCACCCAGGACGACGACCGCGACGATGCGGATCTGGGTACCGGTAATGCGCCCATTGGCGGGCGCGACCGTACAATTATCAGACATAAGCTTCCTTCGTATCTATTCGATTCTTCGCCGAAGGCGCGCCGGCCCACGGGCGAAATAACATGCACGTGCTATGCGTGCATCAGATACGACAGGAAGAAAGCGGCTGCTCAGAGCGCACTTGGGGAACAACAGGAGAGGCCCCGTATACCAGGGGCCGCCGAATTGCGATGTATGCTTTGGTCAAATCCTTCATAGCGGGGAGGTATTCTAGCAGCCGTCTTCGCCCCTTTCAAGGGATGTAACCCAGACGTTGATTTTCTTCACCGAGGCGCCATCGTTGACGGGTGGCGTGCTTCTCTATCGCCACACCGCGGGGCGAGGGAACGCCGCGGCGAGCTTGTACATCGGCTATGTGTGCAGCTGCGAGCGTGTCGCCGGCGCGCGCTGGGCGCCAGTCCGATCCGGCCGACTCTTGCCGACGGCCGGTCGCCGTCCTCCTCCATCTCCGCCTGCTCTGTTTTTGCTCGGCTCCCTTGTCGTATCATGGACGGACGAGAATTGAGCGAAGGCGGTACGTATGAACATCCAGATATTCGGCACGAAGAAAAGCTTCGATACTAAGAAGGCGCAGCGCTATTTCAAGGAACGTCGTGTGAAGTTCCAGTTCATCGACTTGAAGGAAAAGGGGATGAGCAAAGGCGAGCTCGAAAGCGTGGCGCGCGCCGTCGGCGGGATCGACGCTGTGATCGATCCAAAGGCGAAAGATGCCGACACGGTTGCGCTCGTACAGTATCTTGCTGCCGACCAGAAGTTCGAAAAGGTGCTCGATAACCAGCAGATTCTTCGTGAGCCCATCGTTCGCAACGGCCGCCAGGCAACCGTTGGCTACGAGCCTGACGTGTGGAAGGGCTGGGAATAAAGTGAAGCGCCCACGCCCGTGGTTTTATCCACGGACGCGGGCGCTTGCGTAAGACGTCTCTTGTCGTTTGAGTGGAGCGCCCCGGCGGCGCTGAACAACGCGCCCCGGTGACGTGGCTCGGGGCTCTTTGTGCCGCACATCTATGAGAGGAGATATTTGATGCGCATGGGCGCTACTCCATGTAGCCACCCTGAATGGCGGAAACTGCATGCTCGGTAAAGAACTTGAGCGTGCCGGAGGTATAGCGATTAGCCTTGGGCTTCCAAGCGGCTCGGCGCTCGGCCAGGACGGCGTCGACCTCGGCCGGCTCCATCTTCTTGCCGGCGATGCCCACGATAGACAGCGAGCGCTCGGGGATGTTGATCTGGATCAGGTCGCCCTCCTCGATCAGGGCAATCGGACCGCCCACGGCAGCCTCGGGCGATACATGACCGATAGCCGGGCCCTTGGAGGCGCCGGAGAAGCGGCCGTCAGTGATCAGGGCAATGCTCGCGCCCAGCTCGGGGTCGCTGGCAATAGCCTCGGTGGTGTAGAACATCTCGGGCATGCCGGAACCCTTGGGGCCCTCGTAGCGAATGATGACGGCGTCGCCGGGCTTGACCTCGTGCGTCAGGACGGCGTGGATGGCGTCCTCCTCGCAGTCGAACGCACGTGCCTTAAGCGTAGCCTGGAACATCTCGCGCGGAACAACCGTGTGCTTGACGACGGCGCCCTCGGGGGCAAGGTTGCCGTGGAGGATGGCGATGGAGCCATCGGTGCCGAAAGCCTGGTCAAACGGGCGAATGATGTCCTCGCGCTTGAGGTTCCACTTCTCCAGGTAACGGCCGCACTTCTCGTAATAGCCGTTATTCTTGAGGTCCTCGAGGTTCTCGCCGAGAGTCTTGCCGGTGACAGTCATAACGTCGAGGTGGAGCATCGACTTGATCTCCTCCATGATGCGCGGCACACCGCCCGCATAATAGAAGAACTGCGCCGGCCACTCGCCTGCGGGACGAACGTTGAGCAGGTAGTGGGCGCCACGGTGCAGACGATCGAAGTCGTCGGCGGACATCTCGATGCCAAACTCACGGGCGATTGCGGGGATGTGCAGCAGGGAGTTGGTGGAACCAGAGATGGCGCCGTGGACCATGATGAGGTTCTCGAAGGATTCCTTGGTCACGATGTCACGCGGACACAGGTTGTGCTCGGAGAGCCACACGGACTGGCGGCCGGCCTCGCGCGCAAACTCACGCAGGTCGGAGCTGGTAGCGGGCAGCAGGGCCGTGCCGGGGAGCATAAGGCCCAGGGCCTCGGCGGTAACCTGCATGGTCGACGCGGTGCCCATAAACGAGCAGGCGCCGCAGCTGGGGCATGCGTTGTGCTTGGCAAACTCAAGCTCCTCGCGGGAGATCTCGCCGCGCTCGTAGCGGGCAGAAATCGCGCCGAGCTGCTCCAGGGTCAACAGATCGGGACCGGCATCCATGACACCGCCGGTAACGACGATGGAGGGGATGTTGATGCGGCCCATGGCCATAAGGTTCGCAGGCAGGCCCTTATCGCAGCTGGCAACAAAGACGCCGGCGTCGAACGGGGTGGCCTTGGCATGAATCTCGATCATGTTGGCGATCATGTCGCGACTGGGCAGCGAGTAGTTGATGCCGTCGTGGCCCTGGGCCTCGCCGTCGCAGATATCGGTGCAGAAGTAACGGGCACCATGACCGCCAGCCTCGGCAACGCCGGCACGGACCTCCTCGACCAACTCAAACAGGCCGGCAGAACCCGGATGCGAGTCGCCGAACGTCGACTCGATAATGACCTGCGGCTTGTCCAGATCCTCGATGGACCAGCCAGAGCCCAGACGCAGCGGGTCCATCTCGGGGCTGATGGTGCGGAACTTGCCGGAACGCGGCTGCAGCTTGGCAACCAGGCCGGCTGCCTCCTGCTGAATCTGTGCCTTGGTCTTCTCGTCCATGATGCTCTCCTCTTTTGATTTGAACGGTTGTACCAATCGTTGGTTAATGAATCAGGTGTAAATGGGTACCGAGCGATGCGCTCGGCAAAAGATGCTTAGCCACGCGAACTAGGCGAAGAACGAAATCACCAGGGCACAGGCAAGACCCGAAAGGCCGATGAGCGTCTCCATAACGGTCCAGGACTTGAGGGTGGTCTTCTCGTCAATCTCCAGGAACGAGGAGCACATCCAAAAACCGGCATCGTTGACGTGCGAGAGGGCCGTGGCACCGCCGCAGATAGCACGCATGGCGGCCGAGCACGCAACCAACGACCAGGTCGTCTGTATCAAAGAGCTCTGCGACGAATCCGAGCGCCTGGCCGAGGCCGGTGAGGATTACTCCGCCGCCGACACCGCGTTCCACAATGCCATTGCCGAGAGCTCCGGAAACCTCGTCGTTCCCCGCCTGATGGGCGTGTTCAAGGCATCCGTCCCCCTCTTTATCGACGTGACCGGCAAAAAGCTCGTCGAGGAAACTATCCGCACGCACCGCGATGTGGCCGACGCCATCGCCGCGCGCAATCCCACCGCCGCGCACGACGCGATGTATCTGCACCTGGTGTATAACCGCAACATGATTGCGGAGGGAGCAGAAGCAAAAGGCATTTAGGGCCCGACAATAATCTTTCTTTGGCAAAACGCAGGCGGCGGCTGCCCAACACACAGGGCAGCCGCCGCTTTTTGCAATCGATTGGTGCAAAGGGGTTGACTAGAGCTCGCAGGCAACCTTGTAGCCGTCGCCGATGGCATCGCGGATGTTGCCGCACTTGTTGGCGTCGCCCAGCACGTGGGTGGTAACGCCGGCAGCGGCAAGGTCGTCGGCCAACTTGGTATTGGGACGATAGCCCATGGCAAGCACCAGCGTATCGGCACCGGTGATGGTGTGGACCTCGCCGTCCTTTTCGTAGCTGATAGTGTCCTCGGTAATCTCGGTCACCTTGGCCTCTGTAAGCACATGAACGCCCTTGGAGAGCATGCGCGTGATAAGCACCGCGCGACCGGCACCACCCTCGTTGGCGGCGAGTGTCTTGGTCATCTCGATGACGGTGACATCGCGATTGGCCGGCGACAGGTCGTTGACCAGCGGGGCCAGGTAATCTGCCGTCTCGCAACCGACGGTGCCGCCGCCCACGATGACGATCTTCTTGCCCGGGAAAGCCTTGCCACCCAGCAGGTCGTCAGCCGTCATAACCTGCTTAAAGCCCTGCATGAAGGCCGGAGCGATGGGCTCGGCGCCATAAGCCAGGACAACCTCGTAGCCCGCGTAGTCGCGTTGAATGTCCTCGGCAGTAAGCTCGGTACCAAATGCGCACTTCACGCCCGCCTCAGCAAGACGGCGATACTGGTATTTGATCACGCGGGTGAGTTCCTGCTTTGCCGGCGGAACGGCCGCGATGCGCATCTCGCCGCCCGGCTCATCCTGCTTATCCACGAGCACCACGCTGTGTCCGCGCTTGGCGGCAATGTAGGCTGCCTCCATGCCCGCAGGACCAGCGCCCACAACCAGTATGTTCTTGGCCTCGGCGGCAGGCTCGTAGCCGGCCTCGTCGCGCTCCACGTCCGGGTTGACGGTGCAGGAGATGCGCTTGCCGAACATAATGCCGTTCAGGCAGCGCAGGCAACCGATGCAGGGACGGATGTCGTCGGCGTTGCCGGCAGCGGCTTTGTTGCAGAACTCGGCATCGCACAGATTGGCGCGGCCCATCATGCAGATGTCGGCAGCGCCGTCCTCGATCAGCTCCTCGGCGATCCAGGCCTCGTTAATACGTCCGACAGTGGCGACGGGAATGTTGACGTGCTTTTTGATCTCGCGCGAGCAGGCGGCATGCGAGGCCTGCTGGGTACCGGCGGCGGGAATCGCGGAGCCGCGCTTGATGGTGGTACCGCCCGACACGTGAATCATGTCGACGCCGGCCTTCTCCAGACGACGCGAGACGTAGATCATGTCGTTGAGGGTCAGGCCGCCATCGGTGTACTCATCGCCCGAGATGCGGACGTCGATGATAAAGTCCTTGCCGCAGCGCTCGCGAATCTCGGCGATGACCTCGAGCAGGAAGCGCATGCGGGCGTCGAGCGAGCCACCGTACTCATCGGTACGCTTGTTGTAGAGCGGAGTCAAAAAGCCGCCGAGCATACCGTGGGCGTGCGCCGCATGGACCTCGACGCCATCGACGCCAGCCTTCTGCATACGCACGGCAGCGTCGCCAAACTGATGCGTGAGCTCGTGAATCTCGTCGACCGTGATGGGGCGCGGTGCCTCGCGGGCATAGGACGGTCCCACGAAGGACGGAGCGATCAGGCGCGGCGTGCCCGGAATGTTAAAGGCCATGTAGGCGGGGTGGAAGAGCTGCGGCATGATCTTGCAGCCATACTCGTGGACGGCCGCGGCGAGCTTTTCCCAGCCGGGGATGAACGTGTCGTCGTAGCAGCACATGTCGCCCGGCAGATAGGTATAGGTGGGCTCGACCGTCACGACCTCGGTGATGATGAGGCCCACGCCGCCCTTGGCGCGGGCACGGTAATGATCGACCAAATCGTCGGTCACATAGCCATGATCGGCCAGGTTGGTGGACACCGGCGGCATAAAGACGCGGTTCTTGACCTCGGTCGTACCGACCTTGATCGGGCTAAAGAGCATCGGATAGGCAGAGGACTCCATACAGGGTTCCTTTCGTTTGAGCCGCTCGGCGGCAGTTGCTAGCGTACTTATCGTATCAGCAACTGCCGTATCCGTAGTCAAACATACCCAAACGCCGGTCGGCTAATGAATACCGCGGCCCAAGTCTTCGGCAATTTTGTCTACGCCCTTAAGTGCGGCGCACGTCTTTTTGTTGGAGCAATGCCCCGTGCAAACGCCACCCTGAGCGCAGTCAGCGCAGGTGCCCTTGCGGTAGATGCGCACGCATACCGCGACAAACGCAATACCGATAACAGCCAGTACAACAATATCGATAGGTGCCATAGCAAGCCTCCTCTAGTTAACCATCACTTACTTTACCCCATTCTCCACCTACTAAAAAGGGACAGGTTTATTTTGGTTGGTTTTATCTGCGGAAACGTCACATCTCCCCCACCAAAAAGCCCGAGTGTCGCTGGGACACCCGGGCTTGTGAAAGGGGCTAATCCTTATTCGGACTTAAGCGGAAACTGCGGCGGAGGCAGTGTTGGTCTCATCCTCGTCGGTCCATGCATGCTTGGGCATGGGACGGAAGATCTGGAAGAGCATCGCAACCAGCAGCACGATGGCCACAATCGTCCAGATACCAAACTGTCCAAGAACAAGCAGGTTGTAGAACTGGTTGATGAACAGGCCGATCACCCAAGCGAAGGCGCACTCGTAGCCGAGGGCAATCGCGGTCCACTTGCCGGAATCCATCTGGTTGCGGATGGTACCCATGGCGGCAAAGCACGGAGCGCACAGCAGGTTGAACGCGCCAAAGGCAACGCAAGCGCCCATAGTCGGGAACATGCCGGCAAACGCGGTCCACAGGCTCGGGTCGGTCTCTGCGGCGTCAGCCACGGACAGCAGCGAGCCGGCGGTGGCGACAACGTTCTCCTTGGCGACAAGACCAGAGACGGACAGTGCTGTTGCCTGCCAGGTGCTAAAGCCGAGCGGGGCGAAGATCCAGGCGATCAGGTTGCCGAGCATGGCAAGCACGGAGTAGTCCATGAACTCCTCGGGGATGCCGTCCATCGCAGGCAGGAAGCCAAAGGAACCGTTGTAGCTACCAAAGTTGGACAGGAACCAAACCACGACAGTGGAGGCAAAGATGACCGTGCCGGCCTTCTTGATAAAGGCCCAGCAGCGCTCCCACACGTGCAGCGCCCAAGAGCGGATCGCCGGGAAGTGGTAGGCAGGAAGCTCCATAACAAACGGCGTCGGGCGGCCGGCGAAGAGCTTGGTCTTCTTGAGCATGAGGCCCGAGGCGATGACGGCAAAGACGCCCAGGAAGTAGAAGAGCGGGCTGATCCACGCGGCGGTGGTAGAAGAATCGCCGATGATGGAACCCATGAGCAGGGCGATGATCGGCAGCTTGGCGCCACAGGGAATAAACGTGGTGGTCATGACCGTCATACGGCGGTCCTTCTCGTTCTCGATGGTCTTGGTGGCCATGACGCCGGGGACGCCGCAGCCCGAGGACACGAGCATGGGGATAAAGGACTTACCGGACAGGCCAAACCGGCGGAACACGCGGTCCATGATGAAGGCGACGCGGGCCATATAGCCGCAGTCCTCCAGGAAAGACAGCATCACGAACAGCAGGAACATCTGCGGGACGAAGCCGAAGATGGCGCCCAGGCCGCCGACGATACCGTCACAGACGAGCGAATCGACCAGGCCACCGTCCTCGGTGCCGCCCGCCACAAGGGCATCGTGCACCACGGTGGTGATACCCGGGACATAGGGGCCGTACTGTGCCGGGTCGACCGAATCGGCGTCGTCGCCCGCAGCCTCGACAGCTGCGTCGTAGGCGTCGCGACCCTGGCCGAGCACATACCAGCCGTCGGTGCCGAAGAGCTGGTCATTGGTGAAGTCGGTCACCGTGCCGCCCAGGGTGGAAACGGCGATGTAGTACACACAAAACATGATGATCACAAAGATCGGCAGGCCCAGAATACGGTTGGTAACCACGCGGTCGATCTTCTCGGAAGTGCTCATCTTGGTCGGAGCCTTGGTGAGGCACTCATCGATAATGTGCGCGATGACGCCATAGCGCTCACCGGTGATGATGGACTCGGCATCGTCGTCGCAGTCTTGCTCGCACTGGGCGACCAGCTCCTCCACGCGAGCGGCCTTCTCCTTGGTGAGGTTGATGAGCTTGCAGGCGTCCGCATCGCGCTCAAACAGCTTGACGGCGTAATAGCGGCGTTTGTTGGCGGGAACGCTCGCCGGAAGGTTGTTCTCGATGTGCGTCAGAACGTCCTCGATGGAGGAGTCGAACTTGTGCTCCGGCACCTGGCCCTTGGAAGCAGCGGACTTCTTGACCTGCTCGAACAGCTCCTTGATGCCCTTGTTCTTAAGAGCCGAAATCATCATAACCGGGCAGCCGAGCTTCTTGGAGAGCTTGTCCGTGTCGATCTTGTCGCCGTTCTTCTCGACCAAGTCGGCCATGTTGAGGGCGACGACCACGGGCAGGCCGGTCTCGATAACCTGAAGCGCCAGGTACAGGTTGCGCTCCAGATTGGTGGCATCGACAACCTGGACGACGACATCGGGCTCGCCGCTCATGAGGTAATCGCGCGAGCACTGCTCCTCGGGGCTGTAGGGGGAAAGCGAGTAGATGCCGGGGAGGTCCGTGATGGTAACGTTCTTATCGCTTAGGAGCTTGGCCTCCTTTTTCTCAACCGTGACGCCGGGCCAGTTGCCAACGTAGCCGTTGGCGCCGGTGATCAGGTTGAAAAGCGTGGTCTTGCCGCAGTTGGGGTTACCCGCCAGCGCGACATGGATCTGAGAATCCGCCATTCAATCCTTCTTCCTTGTGTGCCTGCGCTGCTTTCTCCGCGCGGGCTGGATAATGTGCTTCAAAAATGCTGCATTAAGTTAGAAATACCTAACTTTATCTGCAGAAATATACGCCGTAGCCCTTACTGGACCTCGACGACGGCCGCCTCCTCCTTGCGGATGGAAAGCTCGTAGCCGCGCACGTTGATCTCGACCGGATCACCGAGCGGCGCAACCTTCACGACCTTGAACGAAGTGCCCTTGATGAGCCCCAGGTCCATAAGGTGGCGGCGAAGCGCACCCTCACCGTGAAGCTTGACGATGGTAGAGCTCTCGCCCACCTTAACGTCACCCAACGTCTTCATCCTCTTGTCCCCCTTTCGGTTTTTATCAAATGCTGCAGACTAACCGACGGTCATGATGTGCATGGCAACCTTGGAATCGATGCCAAAGCGTGCGCCCAGCACCGTGACGATGATATTGGCACCACTCGAGCTCACCACGTGAATCTCGCTGCCCTCGACAAAGCCGAGGTCCTTGAGGTGGTGTTTCATGTCCTCATTGCCCTTTACACGAGACACGCGCACGGTTTCGCCTGCTTTTACCATCGAAAGCGGCATGGCCGGCATCTGCGGTCCGCAAGACATGAGTTGCTCCTAACGTCAGTTCGTCCTCAACATCGACGCGATAAAAGTTAACCACGTCTATGTTCGCTATAGTAAACTAGCACGTGGTTAACTTTTTGGAAAGGGTCCCCATTCAGATTTCGAAAAAGTTTCCTATACGAAACAAAAAGGCGCGGCAAAGGACCATCCTTTACCGCGCCCTATCATGCTTAGAGCGAGAGGTTTCTGATCGACGTGACGCACGAGGCCTCATCCACGCCCGAAACGCGGAAGATAATGTCCTCGCCACACTCGCCGTAGAGAGCCATGAGGCCCATAACGTCGCGACCGTCGGTATGGCGATCACCGATGCTGACCGACACGTCACTACGATGCTTGGCGATAATGTCATAGAGCAACGCAACCGGGCGGGCATGTAGTCCCAACGGATCTTTAATCGTCTTTGTAAACTCGACCATGTCCCCTCCCACGACATCGCACATTCGGCCGGCAAAACCCAGCCACGTGGTAGTTATTGTAGCGTTAGATGCTTGTCGAGAGCCCCTCCGGATACCCCGTGGTCAAAAAGTGGCAAATATGAGTACTGTCACCAATTTAGTAGCAGCAAAATCGAGAGCAAATTGCCTACTTTGAGCGATTCGAAGAGGTTGAAAGCCGTCAAACGCCATTTAAAGGGGGTTAGATAAATTGATTTTGAGTCCATTTTTGCTCAAAACCGGCCGATAGATATGACACCTCTTTTGCAACAGTACTCATATTTGGCATTTTTTGACCACAAGGTCCAAAACCATGCCCCAAAACACAAAAGGAGGGGCCTCGTAAGGCCCCTCCTTAGGAAAGGGAATCGATTTATTCCACAGCCGTAGATTAATCCTAGCCGCTACTCCATCATGTCGAGGACGGAGGGGCGCAGCTCGCTCTCGGCGGCTTCGGGATCGGTCTCGCGCAGGCGGTTGATATAGCGGTTGTACCACATCACGGCAAGGCCCAGGAAGACAACCACACCGCCAACGTTGTAGACCAGCGTCAGCCACAGCGGCTGATCGAGCGGAATGGTGCCGCAGATAAGCACGAAGCAGAAGACCACAAGCAGGAATGCGGCAACGACCAGGCCAAAGCTGCGCGAGCCCATGCGGAAGTCACGGGGAGCGGCGTCGAAGTTCTTGCGCAACATAAAGTAGGCAAGCAGGATCAGCAGCGGCGGGAGCAGAGCAGTGGCAGCCGTCATGTTAGTGACGATCATGAGCAGGTCGTCGAGGTTGCCGGAGCCCAGGGCCGGGATGATCAGGATGGGGACGACGATAGCGAACTGCAGCCAAGCAGCGCGGGCGGGAATGCCATGCTCGTTAAGCTCGACGATCTTGCTACCAAAAACGCCCTTGGGGATCTCGGTGAAGAACACCTTGATGGGAGCCGAGGTCCACATCATGAGGGAGCCCAGCGTGGCAGCGAGAAGGATCAAGCCGATGACGCGCGTGGACACTTCCATGGGAATGCCAAAGTGGGCAAAGACAGCGCCGAATACGTCGAAGATGCCGGTGGAGATGGCAACGCTGCCCTCGGGGATGAACAGGTTAACCAGCAGCGAAGCGCCTGCATACAGAAGGCCGATGGTCAGGCCGGCGATAACGACAGTGCGCACGAAGGCCTTGACGCCGCCCTTGAGGTCGTTGAGGAACACGCCGACAGACTCAGCGCCGCCAACGCCCTGGATGATCCAGGCAAGCGTACCGAAGAAGCCCCACGCAGTTGCGAAGTTGCTCATGTCGGGAGCCATGTTAGCGGGAGTAGGAGCCGTAGCGAACTCAACGCCGCCAAAGGCAGCAGCCAGGGACAGCAGGATGAACACGGCGGTCAGGCCGAGAGCCGCGGTCGAACCGAAGGAGGAAATGGAGCCGATCCACTTAGCGCCCTTGGTCGAAACCCACGTGGCGATAGCAAAGACGACGATCTCGATAATGGTGATCCACAGCTGCGAAAGCTCGGCGTTGGCACCAAAGAACACGTAGCTCGCGTAGATGATGACGTTGGGCAGGACGGACGCAAAGAAGAACAGGTTAACGAACCAGTAGCTAAATGCCGTCAGGAACGCCCAGCGACCACCCATCGAGGTCTTAACCCATGCGTACACGCCAGACTCGGAGTCCTTGTTGAGGCCGACGAACTCGGCGGTAACCAGGGTATAGGGGACAAAGTACAAAAGCGTGGCGAAGAAGAACGACGGCGCGGCTGCCAAGCCGATAGCCGCGTTGTTGTTGATGATGTTCTTGATACCGAACACGGCGGCGACCGTCATGCCCAGCAGAGCGAACGAACCAATCGTTCCTCGTTTTTCAGAGCTCATAAGCCCTCCCAATTATCTATTAAATGTCATCTAAACCCGTCCGAGCTGCAAGTGCAAACACGGACGGTGCACCTGCTAAGGGGAATGGGGAAAAGGGAGTCAACAAAGCCATCCCCCTTAACGGCGCGAAGCAAACGTCCAGGCGGACGAATACTACTTGTTGGGGAAGGAATATCCTTCAACCGTCACGTGCAGCACCACGACGCGGGGATCCGAAGCCTCGGCGATAACACGGTAAGCCTCGTCAATTTCGATGACGGCAACGCCGCCGGCGGGAATCGTCACGGTCTCCCCCGTGCCCTCAAAGCGTTCGCGATCGTCGATATCGCTGTAGGCGCGCGTGCAGGTAAGATCGGCCTTGGAAGCCACCTCGACGGTCAGATCGCCATCGAGCGGGGCGAGCACGGCATGGTAGCGACGGTGACCGACCAAATCGGCAGTAGCCGCCTCGTGGGCGTTCACCCACCAATACACCAGCGAGTCGCCGATAGAGTACGCCACATCGTGCTGCAGGTCGGCAACACCATCGAGCGCCTGGCCGGTGCGCATCCACTTCTTGACGGACTTCATCTGAGCGTCGAAATCGGCGCGCGAGTTAAAGACATGCATGGCTTATGCCTCCTTAATGGGTGCCAGCGCCTGAGCCAGATCGGCAGACGTCAGCGGTCGCAGGGACACCTCAAAGCTGAAGCTCTCAAAACGGGTGCGATAGGAATCGAGCACCTCGGAACCCCAAGAGTTCGAGCCAAGGCCGAGCAGCTGGTCGTTGATGTTGACCGTAACCGTGTCGCCTGGGACGAGATCGTAGACATGCTTGGCGTTATCGATGGCCTCGCAGCTATAGGGCCATGCCGAGAACGAGAACGGGTTGGAAGCGGCGTCGGTCGGACGAGTCACCAACACGCCGTCACCGTGGCTGGAGCGCAGGGCGACCCAACGGGTGCCCTCGCGGTTAGCGCAATCCTGGGGCATGACATACGGCGTGAACATGTCGTCGACCGTAGTGCGGTAATGGCCGACCGGGTTGGCGCGCAGCGAGTCCGGATAGTTCTCGCCCGGGCCGTGGCCATACCACTCGACGGCACGATCGCAACCGGGGACCTCGAAGGAGATGCCGATGCGCGGGATAATGTCCGAATAGTCGCCGTAAGGCTCGCCGGAAACCTTGAGGTCGACGCGACCGCTCGGAAGCACGGTGTAGACAAGCTCGACGCGCATGCCGAACGCACGGACGGGAGGAGCAATGCGCTGGCTCACGGTAACGACGACCGCATTGCCGTCCTGCCTCCAAGAAACCTTGCGGGTGGACGTCTGCATTACATCGATGAAGTTGTCCTTCCACAGGGAGTCGTACTCCTGGGCGTGGTTGTCGACGAGCGGATGCCAAAAACCAACCTGGGGACCGGAGGCCATGACGTCGCGGCCGGATGCCTTCCACTCGCTCACGGTGCCGCTTACCTTGCTGAAGGTCAGCTCGCCGTTGAGGGAGTGAATGCGAATCTCCTGCTCGGTCTCCTCGACCGTAAGCTCAGGACGAGTGGGGGGCGCGATGGCCGGCGCCGGATGGTTTGCGATGGAAAACTGGCTTGCACCCAGCTGGAACATCGGCTCGCACCAGACGTGAGCGGCCATGGTGTAGGCGCGCACGGTCAGCAGGGTCTCGCCTACCGCGGCCTCGCGAATCACCAGCGGAAGCTGGACGGACTCGCCGGGGGCAACCGCACCGGGCATGAGCGTCTTGCGGCAAACCACGTCGCCGTCCACCAGGGTCTCCGCCGACAGGCAAACATCCTCGAGGGTGGTAAACCAACGCTTGTTGGTGACGGTCAGCTCGCCCGCCTCGGCATCGTAGGCCATGCGAACCGGGCAGATGACCTGACCATACTCAGTGAGGCCCGGGCTCGGCTGCTGCCAAGGGAACACCATGCCGTCGATGCAGAAGTTGCTGTTATTGGGGTAATCGCCGTTGTCGCCACCATACATATCGTAGGCAACGCCGTCCTCGGTCACAGCAGCCAAACCGTGGTCGCACCATTCCCAGATAAACTGGCCTTGGATGCAATCCCAGCGATCGAAGACCTCCTGGTACTCGGACAGACCTCCGGGGCCATTACCCATGGAGTGGCCATACTCGCAGTTGATGCGCGGCTTGGGGAACGGATGCTCACCAAAGTCGTTCATCTGCGACACACGGGAGTACATGGTGGAGATGACGTCGACGGTATCGGCGTTGCGGTCCTCCTCGTAGTGGACCGGACGACCATCGAGCTCGTGAGCCTTGGCGTACATCGCGCGGATGTTGCAGCCATAGCCGCTCTCGTTGCCCAGCGACCACATGATGATGCACGCGTGGTTGCGCTCCTGCATCACCAGGCGCTCGATGCGGTCGACGTAGGCCGGCTCCCATGCCGGGTCGTCGGTAACCAGGGCGATGTTGCCGATATTCTCGAAGCCGTGGCTCTCCATATCGGTCTCGGCGACCAGCATGATGCCATACTCATCACACAGCTCGTAGAAGCGCGGGTCATTGGCATAGTGAGAGGTGCGCACTGCGTTGATGTTGTGCTGCTTCATGAGCTCCAGGTCGCGGCGCATGCGATCGAGGCCCACGGCGCGGCCCTTGTGATCGTCGTGATCGTGGCGGTTGACGCCATGCATCTTAAAGTAAGTGCCGTTGAGGTAGATATGATTGCCCTCGACCGTCACCTCGGCAAGACCCTGGCGATGCGGGACGTACTCGCTCACCTTGTCGCCGTCGTAGACCTCAAACGTAAGATCGTAGAGGAAGGGGTCCTCGGGATTCCAGAAGTGGGCATCGGTCACGCTGCACTCGGCATGGCCGTCGACGCACTCACCCGTAGCCACCACGTTCTCGCCATCGCTGAGCGTAAACACAACGCGGGAAGCGCCCTCGGCAACCGTATCGAGCGTGATCAGAGCGGCATCGCCCTCGCGGTGCGTGCGGAACCTAAAGTCGACCAGGTGCGCGGCGGGACGCTGCATAAGGTACACATCGCGGAAGATGCCCGAGGCCCACCACATGTCCTGATCCTCGATGTAGCTGCCATCGCTGTACTGCAGGACCTTGACCGCAAACAGGTTGTCGCCCTCGACGAGCGCGTCGGTCACGTCGAACTCGGCAGACAGGCGCGAACCCTTGGTCATGCCGATATACTGACCGTTGACGTACAGCTCGCCATAGCTCTCGATGCCGTCGAAGCGAATGATCTCGCGAGCGCCGGCAGGAACGGCGGGAAGGTTGACGATGCGCTGGTAGACGCCCGTGGGGTCGTCGGAGGGAACGAACGGCTGATCCACCGGGAACGGGAAGCCCTCGTCGGTGTAGGCAAGGTTGCCATAGCCGTCTACCTGCCACAGGTGCGGAACCTCCACGTGATCCCACTCGGGCTCGTACGTGGAGAGCTCCTCGTTGGAAACGGCAGCGGGGCCCTCAAAGAGGCGGAACTGCCACGAGCCGGACAGCTGGACAAACCCGCGCGACAGCTCGCGGCTGTACGTTGCAGCGAGATCGGCGGTCTCGTAACCCATAAAGTACGCATGGGGTGCCAGGCGGTTCCTGTGGGTGAGCGCTTGGTTTTCCCAATCGTTAATGGCGTCCATGGTGATGCTCCTTCGTCATCGTAGTGATTCTTGTGCAACCGGTTGTCCTTATCTTACGGGCGATGCAAAATACTGTGCAACCGGTTGTCCGCCGAACGGTCGATTTGGCCGGATTAACGGTGCAACCGGTTGTACAACCGCGGCACTTATGTCACCCTGAGTATCGAAACTCAGCGCAAAACATCGTTCTCAAGCTCGTAGGCAACCGCCACGCCCGCTAATATCTCACCCACACGAGACGTATTCGATTTCGGCTTGGTTGCAAAACGACACCGGTCACCGGATATCATGAACGCTGTTCAGACGCACTATAGTAAGCTGTATCCGCACTAGCCCGTACCAGTGACAACATCGACCGCATTTTCCAGGAGACGCCATGATCCAACCAGTTCGCACCGCACCTACGCTTGCCGAGGTTGCCGCAGCTGCCGGCGTATCGCGCTCCACGGCATCGCGTGCCCTCAACGATTCGCCCCGCATTAGCGAGGAAACCAAAAGGCGCGTCCGCGCGGCGGCCAAGGAAGTCAATTTTGTCCCCAACGCTCGTGGCCGAGCGCTCGCTGTCGGGCGCACGGAAATCATCGCCGTGCTCGTGACCGAGCCCCTGAGTGAACTCTTCAGCGACCCCACCTATAGCGAGTTTTTGAGCGGCATTACCGAGGAACTGTCGGAGTCATCCTATCTGCCCGTTATCTTGCAGGCGTCTTCCACGCATGAGCGCAACCGCGCACGCGAGCACTTTGAGCGCCGCTCGTTCGACGCCGTGATCGACGTCTCCCCCTACAAGGGCAGCGAGCTGCTCGAGGTGCTGCGCGAGCTGGGCGTGCCCACCGTGTTGTGCGGCCAGCTCGAGGGTCATCCCTATCGCGATGTGTTCTCGACGGTCTACTCCGACGACGAAGAGGGCGGACGCTTTGCGGCACTCGCCATGAAGGAGCGCGGGCGCAAAGATATCGTCGCCGTGTTGGGACCGCAAGACAACCCCGCTGTTGTCGACCGCCTGCGCGGCTACCGCGCCGTCTTGGGCGAAGACCTCCCAGACGCAAACGTTATCTATACCGGCTGGAACAGCGGAGACGGCTATCAGGCCATGCACCAGATCCTCGCGCGCGAGATTGCTTTCGATGGCGTGCTCTGCGGATCGGACCGTATCGCGGCTGGCGTCATCACCGCACTCAACGAGGCAGGCCTATCCGTTCCGGCGGACGTTTCTGTCGTCGGCTTCGACGATCACGAGATTGCGACGCGCTGCGTCCCCGCGCTCACGACCGTCCGCCAGCCCCTGCGCGAAGAAGGCCACATGGCCGCCAACATTGCGCTCGACATGATCAAGGGCGCCGAGCCCACCACCTCCGTGATGCACATGCAGCTGATCCAGAGAGACTCGCTATAAGAAACTGGGGCAGGCTTTCCGCCAGACAGTTGTTGCGGAAAGCCTGTCCCGTTTTGAGCGCTCATTCTGGGGCACAGTTTCCGTTAGACAGCTCAACCGGAAACTGTGCCCCATTATTTTGCCGGATTCTGGGTCGCACTTTCCGCGATGCCCGGTCACCCCATGCCCTCACAATCTCGGCGTATAAAAAACGAGGGAAGGCACACGTCCTTCCCTCGTTACGAGCAATATATAGCCGCTCGCCTACATCAGGCGCAGGCTGACGTCCTTGAGCTGGGCGCCGCTAACGGCACTCGGGGCGCCCGACATGAGGTCGGAGCCACTGGCCGTCTTGGGGAACGCCATAACGTCACGGATGGAGTCGGAACCGGTGAGCAGCATGCACACGCGGTCCAGGCCCAGAGCGAAACCGCCCATCGGGGGCGCACCAAACTTGAGGGCCTCCATGAGGAAGCCGAACTGAGACTCGGCGCGCTCCTCGGTAAAGCCCAGGAGCTTGAGCATGGACATCTGCATCTCGGCGTTGTGGATACGCATACCGCCGCCGCCGGCCTCAAAGCCGTCCATGACAAAGTCGTAGGTGCACGAACCGGCTGCCAGCGGATCGGCCTCGATCTTGGCGATGTCGGTCTCGGTCGGCAGAGTGAACGGCTGGTGCTCGGCGGCATAGGCCTTGCGGTCCTCATCCCAGTGGAACAGCGGGAAGTTGACGACCCACAGGAAGTCGTGACCCTCGCGCTTGATCTCGAGCGCATTGGCCATGTGGGAACGCATGCCGCCCAGGATCTCGTCAGAGAGCAGGCGCGGGCCGGCGGCAAACATCACAAGGTCGCCGGGCTCGACGTCCATGCGCTCGCGCAGAGCCGCCATCTCCTCGTCCGAGAAGAACTTGACGATGGGGCTGTTGATGGAGCCGTCCTCGCGGAAGGCGATCCAGGCCAGGCCCTTGGCGCCAAACGTGGAGGCCACGCCGGCGAGCTTATCGATCTTGGCACGCGCCCAGGCACCGGCGCCCTTGGCGTTGATGGCCTTGACGACAGAGCCCTCCTCGTTCGCAGCGGTCGCGAAGACCTTGAACTTGGAGTTGGCAAAGATGTCGGTCAGGTCGACCAGGTGCATGCCGTAGCGGGTATCGGGCTTGTCGGAGCCATAGGTGTCCATGGCCTCCCAGTAGTTCATGCGACGCAGCGGCGTGGGCATCTCGACACCCATGCGACCGAAGGCATCGGCAAGAACCTCCTCGAGCGCACTCATGACATCGTTCTGGTCCACGAAGGACATCTCGATATCGACCTGGGTGAACTCGGGCTGACGGTCGGCGCGCAGGTCCTCGTCGCGGAAGCACTTGGCAACCTGGTAGTAGCGCTCGACGCCACCGACCATGAGCAGCTGCTTCAGGAGCTGCGGGGACTGCGGCAGGGCGTAGAAGTTGCCCGGCTGGATGCGGCTGGGGACGATGAAGTCGCGGGCGCCCTCGGGCGTAGACTTGAACAGGGAGGGCGTCTCGACCTCCATGAACTCACGGTTGTGCAGCGCCTCGCGAATGGCAAAGGTGAAGTCGGAGCGCAGCTTGAGGTTGGCCATCATCTCGGGACGGCGGAGGTCCAGATAGCGATAGCGCAGGCGAGTGTCCTCGCTGGTCTCGATGCCGTCCTCGATCTGGAACGGCGGGGTGACGGACGTGTTGAGCACCTCGGCGTGGTCGGTCAGGACCTCGATCTCGCCGGTCGCGAGCTTGGTGTTGGTGGTCTCCTCGCCACGGGAGCGCACGACGCCGTGGATCTTGATGGGCCACTCGGGACGCATGGTCTCGGCGATCTTAAAGGCGTCGCCGTCGGAGTGCTCGGGGTCGAAGGTGAGCTGCGTGATGCCCTCGCGGTCGCGAAGGTCGCAGAAAATAAGGCCGCCGTGGTCACGGCGACGGCTCACCCAACCGGTGAGGGTGACCTCTTCGCCCACGTTCTCGCGGCGAAGCTCGCCGCAGGTACGGGTGTGCATGGAATGCTCGTCGATGGGACGGGTCTGGCTCATACCAGTGATCCTCCTTTATGGATCTGTGCCGCCCCGTGTCGTTCCGGGCGGCGTCGTACAGATTTGCCCAGCCTGCGTAAACCGCGCAGCCAGACATGGCGTTCTATCTTATCGCACCTGTGCCGATGTGCCGCGGAAAAGTGGCTCCTGCCCAAAGACTTGACGGAGACGAAACAATTGACGCACCGCGGCGCCCGCCCGCGCTCGTCACGTGCGACAATATGCCCCAATAAAACAGCACTTGGAAAGGCCCGTCATGACTGCACGCCTCATTGTTATGGATATCGACTCCACCCTCATCAACCAGGAGGTCATCGACCTGTTGGGCGAGGAGGCAGGCGTGGGCGGGCAAGTTGCGCAGATCACCGAGCGCGCCATGCGCGGCGAGTTGGACTTTAAGCAAGCGCTCGAGAAGCGCGTGGGGCTGCTCGCCGGCCTGGACGAGAGCGTGTTCGAGCGCACCTTTGAGCGCGTGACATTTACCCCCGGCGCGTTGGAGCTTGTGCACTCGGCACACAGCAAGGGCTGGAAGGTCGGCGTGGTGAGCGGCGGCTTCCACGAGGTCGCCGACAAGATCGTGGCTGCCGCGGGTATCGACTTTTGCCTGGCCAACCGCCTGGAGGTCGTGGACGGCAAGCTCACCGGTAAGTTGGCTGCCGACATTGTGACCAAGGAGTCCAAGCTCATCCAGCTGTTGGACTGGGCAGTTGAGTGCGGCGTCGACATGGCCCACACGGTCGCTATTGGCGACGGGGCAAACGACATCCCCATGATCCAGGCCGCGGGCACTGGCATCGCGTTTTGCGCCAAGCCCAAGACGCGCGAAGCCGCCCCGTTTGCCATCGACGAGCGCAACCTGATGCTCGCCATGGACATCATCCTGCGCGACTAGCCGATCCGTCTAACAATTGAATCAGTCCGTCCTATAGTTTCCGAACAATTTTGTCTTAGTGTTCGGAAACATACCCTTTGAGTGCTAGACTTTGCGCCGTCGAAGGGAACATATATGGATAAGCGAGATCTTGAGCAGCTGCTGAGCGACGTTGCCGGCGGATCAGTCACCCCTGCCGACGCCCTCACGCGCATCCAGACGGCTCCGACCGCCGATTTGGGCTTTGCGCAGCTCGATCTTTCGCGCGGAGTGCGCCAGGGAGCCGGCGAGGTTGTCTACGGTGCCGGTAAAACCGCCGAGCAGATTGCCGCCATTATCGAAGCGCTGCGCGATGCCGACCAGGAGCGCATCCTAGTCACACGCTTGAATGCCGAAAAAGCCGCGCGCACCGCTGAGCTTCTTGGCAACGACATCGACCTGGGATATGTCCCGGACGCCCAGCTCGCCCTGGTGGGTGGCAAGCCCTCCCCCACCGGCAACGGACGCATCGTCGTCGCCTGCGCCGGCACGAGCGACCTGCCCGTCGCCGAAGAGGCGGCACTGACGGCCGAGTTCTACGGCAACGAGGTCGATCGCCTCTACGACGTAGGTGTCGCCGGCCTGCACCGCCTGCTCGCTCATTCCGAGGAACTAGCCCAGGCGCAGGTGGTCATCGCCATCGCCGGCATGGAAGGTGCCCTGGCGAGCGTCATCGGCGGTCTGGTGAGCTGTCCGGTCATCGCCGTCCCCACCAGTGTGGGCTATGGCGCGAGCTTTGGCGGCGTGGCCGCACTGCTCGCCATGCTCAACTCCTGCGCCAGCGGCGTTTCGGTCGTCAACATCGACAACGGCTTCGGCGCCGCTTACCAGGCAAGTCTTATCAATCATCTGAGTGCCGGCACGTCCTGCGCCCGCTAAGGAGCATTTCATGTCCAACCATCAGCACACGCTTATCATCGACGGCACCTCGGGCATCAGCGGCGACATGACCGTCGCGGCCCTGCTCGACCTGGGCGCCAGCAAGGAGCACCTGCGCGAACAGCTCGCCACGCTTCCGGTCGATGGCTTTGAGATTGCCGTTACACGCGTAAACAAGCATGGCATCGACGCCTGCGACTTTGACGTTCAGCTGGCAGAGGAGCTCGAGAACCACGACCACGACATGGCCTGGCTCTACGGCAACGAAGCGGGCACCGAGCACACACATGAGCATGAGCACCACCATCATGACCATGGCGAACACGAACACGAGCACTGCCACGAGCATGACCATGAGGGCCACGGTCATGGCCACGAGGACCATCACCACACCCACCACCATCATCACCGCTCGCTAGCCGACGTCACCGAGATTATCGTCGGCTCTCAGCTGAGTGATGGCGCCAAGCGACGCGCGCTCGCCATCTTTACCGCGCTCGCCGCCGCCGAGGCCAAGGCTCACGGTAAAACGCCCGAGACCGTCATGTTCCACGAGGTGGGCGCCGTCGACTCCATCGTTGACATCTGTTCAGTCGCCATCTGCCTCGATGACCTGGGCATCGAGGATATTGTCGTCGAGTCGCTCTCCGAGGGTCACGGCACCATCCACTGTGCCCACGGCCTTATGCCCATCCCGGTGCCCGCCGTCGTCAACCTATGCCAAGCAGGCAATATCGCCCTCACGCCCGCACCGGTCGCCGGCGAGCTCGTAACGCCCACGGGCGCCGCCATCGTCGCCGCACTGCGCACGTCCGAGCATCTGCCGGCCCGCTACCGTATCGAGGCCGTCGGCTACGGCGCCGGTAAGCGCCCCTACGAGGGCTGCTCCGGCACGCTCCGTTGCCTGCTTGTTCACGTGGATGCATAGCCATGGATGCCCGCAAAACCAAAAGCCGCGCCGCTATTGTCACGGCGTTTTCCGAGCTCCTTCGCGAGGAGGACTACGGCAAGATCACCGTCGGCGACATCATCGCGCGCGCTCACGTAGGCCGCGCGACATTCTACGGCCTCTTTAAGAGCAAAGACGACCTACTATCCGAGCTCGTGAGCGACATCTGCACCCACGCCCTCGACGACGATGGCACACCGCTCGATGACCCACTCGTGCAGATCGAGCATATTCTCAACAATCTCTGGGAGCGTCGCCAGGGCGTCCGAGCCCTCGTAGCCGGCGCCGGCTCACGCGTCTTCGCCGACTGCCTCCGCAAGACCATCATGTCGCGCGCAGCCGAAACCGTCCCCACCGACCCAAACGGCCCCGCCGCCACCATGGACCGCAGCTTCCTACTACACCACATAGCCTCAAGCTTCGTAGGAATGGTCCAATGGTGGGCCTGGCACAACTTCGAAGCCCCAAAAGAGGACGTAGCCAAAGACTACCTATCAGCCATCAAGCCCCTCTTCAGCTAAGTAACTATCCCTTCCCAAAGTGCCAACAGCAGCCCAACGCCCCTACCAGCAACAAGCCCCTCCCATCCAAATTCAGATATATATGTTGGGTTGCTTGTACGAACGCAACAAAGACCCCGTAGCTGGCCGCATGGGGTAACTTCCCAGCGCATTCCGCAGGACGCAAAAAGGCTCGCCGCACGAAGTGCGCAGCGAGCCTTTTTGCATGTCCGAGGACGCGCTGGGAAGTTACCCCATGCGGCCAGCGGACAACTATGTAGCCTCAGACTAGAACATGCCCAAGAAACCATGCACAAACAGCGCGGCCAGAGCGGCACCGACAAACGGCGCGATGCCAGGAACGAGCAGGCCGTACTTCCAGTTGTTGTCAGCCTTGTGCTTAATCGGCAGCACCTGATAGGCCATGCGAGGACCAAGGTCACGAGCCTGGTTCATGGCGAAGCCAGTGATGCCGCCCATGCCCATACCAACGGCCCAAACGATCAGACCGACGCAGATAGCGAGCATCAAAACGTTCTCGCCGGCACGGTTAGCGGTAGCAAGGATGGCACTGATGAACACGAAGGTGCAGATAGCCTCGCAGAAGAAGTTACGGGCATAGTTGGTGCCCTCGGTGGTGGGGTTGGTCGAGAAGATGTTGCGCTGAGCAATGGGATCGATGACACCATCGGAAGCCTTGAACTCATCGGCATACATCAACCACGCGATCACGGCACCCGCAAAGCCGCCGAGCATATCGGCAACCATGAAGGGGATGCAGCTGCTCCACGGCACCAGGCCGACGATGCACTGGGCAAGCACCATGGCGGGGTTCATGCACACGGCGCCGCCAAAGATAAACAGGGCGACCGAGATGCCAAAAGACCAGGTGGTGATGGCAAACATGTGGCCGGAGCCCTGATACTTGGTGCCCTTAAGCACGGTATCGCAGTGCACGCCCACGCCAAAGATGATCATGAGGGCCGTTGCACCGAATTCGCAGAGGAGTTTGGTAAGCATAAAACCTTATCTTTCTTGTCGGTTATAAACGATTCGTTTAGGCCGCGCACTAGTGCTGCGCGACAACAACGCCCAGGCCATCGGGGATGACGGCAACCTTGGCATCGGCACCCTTCATCTCAAAGGCGAGCTTGAGCGCCTCCTCGATAGTGTTGACCGGCGTCATGTGCATATCCTTGAGCATCTGGTGATCGCACAGGTCGGTGACCATGATCACGGGATGATGTGCCAGGATGCGGGCGAAAATCTGGCTCGTCCACTGGTCGGGCAGGGTCTCATCCTTAGGACGATCGATGCAGGCGCGCTCAAACTCTGCCGGATCGTTGTCGGCGATGTTGTGATAGAAGCCCTCGCCGCCGTGACCGTCGGCACAACCGGCGACATCGATGATCACGCCGCCCTCGGGAAGTGTGGCCTCTGCAGCGCACATGCCCTTCACGGCCTGGTAGATGTTCTGGTCGAGGGGGTAGCCACCGTTGGTGGTGATGGCAATCTCGCACTCGACGGGCTCAACGCCGGCGAGGCTCTTCACGAACTCGCAGCCGGCCTCGTGCGCCTTGTGAATGTCGCCGGCAAAGGAGCCGATGACCTCGTGCTTGCCGTTAAGCACCACGTTAAGCACAAAGGCGAGGTGGGCCATCTCGGCGGCGGCAAACATGTCCTCGCTCACGTGGTTGTGGCACAGGTTGCCGGCGCGCGAATGAGAATCGTTCACAAACTGACCGTTGTGGTTGTACATGATGGTCTTGTAGCTGGCGATGCCAGGCAGGACGGACTTGCGGCTGCCAGAGAAACCGGCGAAGAAGTGCGGCTCAATAAAGCCCTCGGCAAGCAGCAGATCGCAATCGGCGGCAATCTTGTTGATGATGCACTCGCCACCAGAAGGCAAGGTGCCAATCTTTTTCATCATGCTGTCATCAGTCGCGACGTGCATAACGATTTCCTCGTTGGCAACGATCTCCTCGCCGTACTTGTTGACGAGCTCCTCGTGCGTCGACGGACGATGCATGCCCGTAGCAACCAGAATGCGAACGCGCGCCTCAGGCGCAGCGGAGTGGATGTGATGCAGCAGAATAGGCATCGTCACACGCGAAGGAACGGGACGCGTATGGTCGGAGCTAATGATGACAATATCCTTCTTGCCAGCACAAAGCTCCCCGAGCGAAGGCGAGCCGTAAGGGTTGGCAAGCGACTCCTCTACTAGTTCTTCCTGCGATTTCGTGGTCTTAAACTCGTTTTGATGACCTTCCATCACACCCGCGAAGTTCTTATCCTCGAGCTCCAGATGCAACGTCTTGTGGTCAAACGGCAGTTCACATTCAAACAATGACGAGCGCCCTCTTCCTTTCAACTGACACACTAGATAAACCGTTGGAAGGATACGCCGCTCACCGAAAAACTCCACCGTCCACCGACTCATTAACACAACGTTCATATTTGGCCCACAACAAAACGACCGCGATCCCAAACGGGACCGCAGCCGCCTGTAAAAGACACAATAGACAGGATGACTTACGCAGCGCCGAGGCAAACATCTACCCCGAGATGTACGCACGTAAGCCATTTTGCATAAATGCGTTAATTTCTTGCATAAAATGGTGCATGGATTTCAAACCGTAACAGGGTAGTACCCTCCGGAGCGTGCATTTTTGCGAGTATTCAGCATCGCGGGATAAGATTTTGGTGTCAAAAGTCTTTCAAAAGGTAGATAGTCCTCATGACTCGTCCCATCTGGATAGCATACGGCGAGAAACCAGCCATATACGGGCATCACCAAGGCCCAATTGTCGTGCAAAAGCATCAACAAAGGCAGCGAAAGCCGGCTATGACCTTATGCATCAATCTTTGGCTGCTGAAAACTCCGTTTTTTGCACGTCGCCCCAAGCACCACCCTCACCCAGCGGCTGATCCGCCAAAGGTCGGACATCGCAGGGCCCGCCATAGGTTTACTTTTAGGCACACTCCACAGGACGCAAGAAGCCCTCGCCGCACTCCACATTAGGCGCGAAGCGCACTTTATTTTCATCAGCTTTAATCCCTGAAGACCGAGGACGAAGGGACCCGACGGGTTTCCCTCTGAATGCATTCCGCAGCACGAAGCCCCCTTATCCGCAGCTCCGAAGGAGCAGGATAAGGGGGCTTCAAGTGCGAGGACGCATTCAGAGAGAAACCCATCGGGTCCCGGTGAGAGCCACAGGGCTATCGATTACCCCGTGTTCTGCAAACCTGCCGAGACGCCGGTCACAGTCGAAAGAATAAGGCTCATGTACTCGGCCTTCTTCTCCTCGGCCATCTCGTCCTGGTTCATACGAACCTCGCGAAGGGCGCGGACCTGTGCGATGGACAGGGCGTCGACGTAGGGGTTACGGACGCGAACGGCGCAGCCGAGCACGCGACGGCGCTGAAGCGGCCATTCGTCACCGACGATGGCAAGGACCCACTTACGCGTGAGCTGCATCTCGGTGAAGACCTTCTCGGACAGATCCTGGCGATCGCCCAGGTGCAGATACATCTTGGCGATGCGCTGGTCGGTCTTAGCGATCGACATCTCGATGTTGTCGATAAAGGTGCGGAAGAACGGCCACTCCTGGTAGGCAGCCTTAAGCTGGTCCAGATCGCCAAACTGCTCGCAGGCGGTACCCAGGCCGTACCAAGCGGCCAGATTGATGCGCGCCTGGCTCCAGCTGAAGATCCACGGAATGGTACGCAGGTCGTCGAGCGACTTGGCACCCAAGCCGCGCTTGGCGGGACGCGAGCCGATCGGCAGCAGACCGACCTCGGTCAGCGGCGTCACGGTCGAGAACCACGGTGTAAAGTCCTCGGTGTTCAGCAGGTCCAGATAGCGCTCGTGGCTTGCGGCGTTGAGCTTCTCGGCCATATCCCAGAACTTCTGCGTGGTCTCGGTGTTGGTCTTCTCGACACTCGGGGCCGACTGCAAAAGCGTTGCGGCGGCAACGGACTCAACATGGCGCTGAGCCAGCGTGCGGTTGCCGTAACGGGCAAAGATGACCTCGCCCTGCTCGGTGAGCTTAAAGAAGCAGTTGACCGAACCCTTGGGCTGAGCCAGCACGGCCTTGTTGGCCGGGCCGCCGCCACGGCCCACGGCACCGCCGCGACCGTGCATGAGCACCAGGTCGATATCGTTCTTCTCTGCCCACTTGGCGATGCGCTCCTGCGCGGAGTGCAGCGCGAGCATGGCCGTGGTAGGACCGGCGTCCTTGGAGGAGTCGGAGTAGCCCAGCATAACCTCCATGCGGCGGTTGGTCTGGGCAAGGCGCTTCTGCACCACGGGCAGCGTGAGCATCTGGTCGAGCACGTCGACGCAGCCCTCGAGGTCCTCGAGCTGCTCGAACAGCGGGATCACATCGAGCTCGGGGACATCCTCCTCGTGTGCAAAGGACAGGTGGGCGAGCTCAAAGACGTCGGCCACATGCTGGGCGCTCTTAGTGAACGAAATGATGTAGCGGTGCGCCATCTTCTTGCCGTAGCGCTTTTGGATGGAGCCGATAGCGCGGAAGGTATCGATGACCTCGCGCGTCATGGGCTGCAGGTCGCCGTGGATACCGTTCTCGTGGATATCCTTGAGGGCGCGGGCATGCACCACGGAGTGCTGACGGAACTCCATCTCGACCATGTGGAAGCCGAAGGACTCGACCTGCCAGATGATGGTCTGGACCGGGCCGTAGGCAGCACGGACGGCACCGCAGGCGGCCAGCGAACGCTGGACGACGCGCAGGTCATCCAAGAACTCATCGGCGCTGTGGTACATCGTGTCGGTGATGCGACGCACGGTGGCGTTCAGACGATCGGCCATGACGAGCATGACGGCGCGATGCGGCTCGTGCTCGGAGATCAGCTCGGCGCGGGCCGTGTACCGAGGGCTCATCTCGACCTGATGGTTCCACAGGTTAATGAGCTCGGCAGAAGGCTTGCTGTAGGTGGCCTCGAGCGTGAGGTTGCGGCCGATGCGGCGGCACTTGTCCTCAAGCTTGAGCACCATGTGCGTAAAGTACTTGGCGGCGACCTCGCGGCTCACCTTGGCGGTGACGTTGGGGTTACCGTCGCGGTCGGAACCGATCCAGCTACCGGGATGGAAGAACGCCGGGCACAGCGGCGGCACGGTACCGGCCTTGTCGCCCAGCACCCAGTCGTCAAAACGACGATAGATAACGGGGATAACGTCGAACAGCGTGTTGTCGAAGATGTCGATGATGGTATCGGCTTCCTCGACCGGCGTGGGCTTCTTGAGCGCGATGGGGCTCGTACGCACCAGGGCGTCGATCTCCTGCAGCATATGGCGCTCGTTCTCCACCAGGTCGGAGCCGCCCAGACGCGGACGCTCCTCCAACAGGTTGGAGATACGGCGAATCTTGCCCTCGACGGCCTTACGACGGGCCTCGGTGGGATGTGCGGTAAAGACAGGGTGGAACTCGAGCTTGCCAAGCAGCTCGTTGGCGCCCTCGACACCCATCTCGTCTACCAGCTGGTGATAGGCAACGGTGAGTTCGTTGGCGGGATCGACCTCGGTATCGGTCGACGCACCGGCCTCGCGCTCGCGCAGCTGCGCCACGCGGTAATTCTCCTCCGACAGGTTTGCCAGGTGGAAGAAGCTCGTAAAGGCGCGAACGATGACCTGCTGCTTATCGAGCGGCAGACTGTCGATCAGATCGACGACTTCACGAAATGCCACGGCGGTGGACTCGTCGGCGGTGGGCACGCCCTGCTCGTCGACGGCCTCGTCGGCAGCGCGCGTACCGGGATTACCGGCGTTGGCCACAATCTCGGCCGACAGAATCTTGTCGAACAGGTCCGCGATCTCGGGATCATACTCGCTAAGCACACGACGCTCCAGGCGCAGGAACAGCGCCAGATCATCGCGCAGCTCCTCGGGGATCTCGATCTCGGCGAGACGCTCCCTGGACTCGGCATTCGAGCCGATTCGGTTAACGAGGCGGTTGACCACGGCAGCGACGCGCGCCGCGGCTTCGGGTACAGACTGGTTGCTTAGGTTCTCAGCCACGTTTCCTCCCATTCCTCCTTCTATGCACGTAACATGCGGTATTTATTATAGGCACTCGGCAAAAACTTTCGACGCTGATTGCGCTTTACCACACAAAAGTATTTTCTGCATTGCAAGGCTTTTTGCCCCAAATGGTCGTATTTCTCGGTGGACGGCATATGCAAACGGGGGTATTCCGCATAAATGCGAAACACCCCCGTAACAATCGTTCTCCATGAGCAGGGCACGTTTGCAGGCCCGCAGCTCAAAAAGATGCGCTACAGACGCTCGCGAACCGCCTCGACCACGTTGGCCAAATCGACGAGGAGCTCGTCATGGCTCTCCATGTCGCGCACCTTGACCTTGCCGGCGGCAAGCTCGTCGCCACCCAAGACCAAAATGAGCTTGGCGCCCACCTTGTCGGCCTGCTTAAACTGGGCCTTGAGCGAACGACCCTGATAGTCTGCCTCGGTCACGATACCTGCGGCGCGAAGCTGCTGCGTAATGACAAAGACGTTCTGGCGCAGCTCCTTGCCGGCGTTGGCGACGTAGACGCACGGGACCTCCTCGGCACCCAGGTCGCTGCCAAAGGCCTGCAAGGCCAGCAGAGCGCGCTCAAAACCGACAGCGAAGCCGACGCCTGCCGTGGGCTTGCCACCTTCGAGCTCAACGAGGCCATCGTAGCGACCGCCGCCACCGATGGAGCCGACACCGGCGCCGGGAGCCTCGACCTCAAAGACAGTACGGGTGTAGTAGTCCAGGCCGCGCACCAAGGTGGGATCCTCGACATACTCGATACCCGCCGCATCCAAATAGCGCTTGACCTGCTCGTAGTGCTCGCGGCACTCATTGCACAGGTTGTCGCCCATCAGCGGGGCGTCGGCCATGATCTCGCGGCAATGATCGTTCTTGCAGTCGAAGGCGCGCAACGGGTTGAGCTCGGCGCGCTCGCGGCACTCATCGCACATCTCGTCGGCGTGATCGAGGATAAACTGCTTGACCTGCTCGCGGTATGCCGGACGGCACTGCGCATCGCCCATCGAGTTAATAAGCAGGCGAAGCCTGGACAGATCGAAGCCCAGGCGCTTGTAGAACTCCATGAGCATAATGATGCACTCGGCGTCGGCAGCCGGATCGGGAGCGCCGAGCCATTCGATGCCCACCTGGTGGAACTGGCGCAGGCGACCCTTCTGGGGACGCTCGCCACGGAACATGGCCTCGGCGTAATAGGCCTTAAACGGCGTGGAGCCCTGGGGCACCAGGTTGTTCTCCACGACGGCGCGCACCACACCAGCCGTGCCCTCGGGGCGAAGCGCCAAGCGCTGCTTGGGCTTGAGCTTGGTATCGGTACCCTCGGTAAAGACGCGCTCCAGGTTGGCACCGCTAAACACGCGGAACATCTCCTTGCGAACGACGTCGGTCGACTGGCCGATACCGTGGACAAACACGTCCACCTGCTCGATCGCGGGCGTCTCGATGGGCTTAAAACCAAACGGCTCGAACACGCCGGCCGCAATCTGCTGCATCTTTTGCCAGGCGCGCATCTCGGCGCCGATAAGGTCGCGGGTTCCCTCCGCCTTCTGTGCCTGCATGGGCAAACACCTTTCTTTTGTATCGCGTCATAGGTAGTGGTCATTATACGGCACAAAAACAAAACGCGGCGGCGCGTCTGACCGAACGAGGGTATGGGGACTCGTTCGGCCAGATGCGCCGCCGCTATTTGTGATCCCTTTTCCTCCGTCCCCTTCGGGTCACATGATCTGCTGGGGACGGAGGAAAACGGATCATTTCGTAGGCCCGTGGCCGCCTTGGAAACCGAATGATGGTACGAGCATCCATTCGGCTTCCAAGGCAGCCACGGGCAGAACGGGGCGAACAGCAAAGAGCGACGGGCGTCTACTCCCCCGCCACGCTCGCGCGCAGCTTGGCGGCGATGGGCTCGGATGCCAGCAGGAACACGAGCATGACCGCGGAGCACGCCAGGCACACAATCCAGGTGCTCGCAAAGGAGCCCGTGGCATCGAACAGCACGCCCGAGACGATGGCGCCGGTAGTGCCCAAGATTGCCTTGAAAGACAAGGGCATAGGCCTTATGGCCATGCCCGCAGGCTTGAAAGGCAAGGTTGGGCACTACCGCTGGTCGGCGATATAGCCCAAAGCGACTGCCGCATAAGCCGCGGCGCCGAGCGGCAGCTCGGCATCGCTAAAGCGTGCCTTGGGATGGTGCTGAGCAAAATGCTCGTCCGTATCAGTCACGGCAGCGCCCACGGTAAAGTACGCACTCGGGATCTCGCTCGAGATCAACGCGAAGTCCTCGCTCGCCATGGCGTGGAACAGTGGCAAGAAGGCGGACTTGGGCAGCACCGCGCCCACGTAGCCAAGCGACGCCTGCGTCATGTCGTCATCGAGTACGAGCGGGGGAACATCCGAGAGCGTCTCGATAGTCGCCGGCGTACGATAGGTCGTGGCCACGCCTTTGACGACCTCCGCGATGCGGGTCTTGAGGTGCTCCATGAGCTCGACGTCGAAGCCACGCAGCGTTCCCTCGAGCACACAAGTGTCGGGGATGACATTTGCGGCCTGACCGCCGGCGAACTTGCCAACGGTCAGTGCGACCTCCTTGGCCGCCGGCACTTCGCGAGCGATGAGCTCCTGAAGCGCCAGGTGCACATGGACGCCGGCCGTGATGGGGTCGATGCAGATCTCGGGGCTCGAGCCATGGCCGCCCTTGCCCTGCAGCGTGATGCGAAAACCGTACACGCCCGAGAGCGCCGGGCTGCCGTAGAGCACCAGGCCAAGCGGCGACTGGCTATTGACATGCATGGCAAAGGCGACCTGAGGACGCGGGTTCTGCAGCAGACCGTCGGCGATGGCGGCGCGGGCACCCTCAAAGGTCTCCTCGCCCGGCTGGAACAGCAGTTTGACGGTTGCATTGGCGTCGATAAGCTCGGCCTCGCGGGCCTTGAGCAGGCGTGCCGCACCAAGCAGCGCCGTCGCGTGCATATCGTGACCGCAAGCATGCATGCAGCCGTTCGTAGAGGCGAAAGGCTCGCCGGATTCTTCGGCAACGGGCAAGGCATCCATGTCGCCACGCAGCATGATGACCGTACCGGCCTGTTCGTCCGTGCAGACGCCATTGCCCTGGGCCGCGGCGGCACCGACGCCGACAAGGCCCACAACACAGGAACCATCGACGAGCGTGGCAAATGGGATGTCCATCTCGGTCAGGCGCGCTTGAATATACGCAGAGGTCTGCGGGAGGCTATTACCCAGCTCGGGCATCTGGTGTAAATCGTGTCGCCACGCAGCGAGCTCGTCTGCAAAAGCCTGAGCTTCTGCAACAAGACCGTCACCGATAGCGGCCTGCGCCGCCGCGGTGGCCTTGGGCGCTGATTGCGGTTGAAGATCGGACAAAGCTGGTGCCATAGATGCCCTCCAGTATCGTTTTTGCAGCAAGCACTTTGATAGCGTAAAGCGCAAGGTACTACTTTAAGTGCGAGGCATAAAAAATGCCGCCCCGGGAGGGCGGCGCAACAAGTTGTTTACAATTGCGGGCGCGGCTTTCGACGCAAAAAATCGAAGTGAGTCTCGCTCAAGATAATCGACAGGAAGATGAGCGCGAAGCCGGCGAGCAGGCGCGAGGTGAGCGCCTCCCCCATCAGCAGCACCGAGAACAGCACACCCGAAGGCGACTCCATCGAAAGGAGCAGCGAGCCCGTCGAGGCCGGGACATGCGCCAGGCCGACGTTTTGGATGAGCAGAGCCGCGCATGTGCAGCCCACCGAGAGAAACGCCATCGCACTGATAAAGCTCGGCGTCCACACGGACAGAGGCGCTTGGGTCTCGAATAGCAGCGACGTTGCCAGGCTCAGCACGCCGTTGCCCACAAACATCCAAAACGTGATGACGTTGATGTCCATTTTGCGACCGTACTTGGCAGTCACCGCCATCTGGATGGCGAAAAAAGCCGCACCCGCCAGCGTAATGACGTCACCAATGTTGAATTCAACGCTATCGAGTGCGACGAGGCCAATGCCCGCTAGGCACAGCAGCGCGGCACCCAAGTTGTAGCGCGTGAGCTTTTCGCCGCTCAGGAAATAGCTCGCAAACGGCACAAGGATGCAATACGTGCCCGTCAAAAAAGCATTCTTGCCCGCCGTAGTATGTGCCAGACCGACCGTCTGCAACGCATAGGCCGCCCACATGAGCACGCCCATACTCAGGCCAACGATCAGGTTGCGAGCGTTGAGGTGCGCGATGATGCGCTTGTGGAAGACGACAAACATGACCAACGCTGCGGGCAGAAAGCGCACGTAGAGCAGTTCAAACACCGGAATGGTGCCGAGTGCGTCCTTCATAGTGGTAAAGGAGTAGCCCCAGATGACCGCCACCGAAAGGAGCAGAACCTTCCAGAACAGCGGCGAGCGAGCGCCGGCGCCGCGGGAGGTGCCGCCCGCGCCCAGGTCCTCGCGAGCAACAGGGCTATCGGGCAAGTTTTCGATTTCGTTGGCAGCGTATTGGGCCATGGAACATCCTCACACTCAAACTGGGCGTGGTGTCCGCACGCGTATGGCTGCGTGCCGCCTCATGGTCAAATAAAAACGGGGCGCACCGGACCCCCGGCACGCCCCGCTACTGTAACAACAACCAAGCAACCCGTGCAATTCACTACGCTAAAGCATCGGGTTGGAAGGCCTCGATGTTCCGACGGCGTTTACGTCGCTGCATTAAATCAATTTGGTTGACTCCAGCTTTTCGATGATCCAGTCGTTGGCTTTGATAACCGGGCGGCGGAAGACGACGCCCAGGGCCAGCGACGGAATCAGATAGCTCGCCAGAATGCCCAACTCAACCCAGTACTCCATATGGTAGGCACCGGCCATGGCGGCGTGCATGGCGTTGATGCCGTGGGTAAACGGCAGGAACGGGTAGATCGCCTGGAACACGGGGCCGGTCATCTCGATGGGGAACGTACCGCCCGAACCGCCGACCTGCATGACCAGCAGCACGACGGCGAGGGCCTTGCC
The DNA here is from genome assembly GCA_905209765.1 of uncultured Collinsella sp. Lineage (GTDB taxonomy): Bacteria > Actinomycetota > Coriobacteriia > Coriobacteriales > Coriobacteriaceae > Collinsella. The sequence goes on from CAJLUE010000003.1 coordinate 55,725, forward strand.
GATATCTCCAAACGATACCGTAAGCGTGTAGACGATATTGGAGAACACGAGACTCGCGACCCAGCCCGCCAGCACAAACTGCAGCGGGTCGTCGCACTGAATACCAAAGAACAGAATGTCGCCCGCGCACACGAGCGTTGCCTGCAGCAGAGCCAGACCGCCAAAGAACAGGTAGCGACCCAAGTAGATCTCGTGCAGGCGCACGGGGATGAGCTCGTTGATAAGCTCATCATCAACCGAGACCTTCATCATGGCCGCCAGTACGATCGAGCCGACCCATAGCGACAGAATCGTGTAGAACGGCGCCATGGCCGAACCGTAGTTGCGGATTGGATAGACCGGCTTACGGTCGAGTGCGACAGGGCCGGAAAGCGACACGGCGAGGGCATCGGGGTCGCTGCCAATCATTGTCTTAATCATGGCCAGGTCACCCGAGATCAGAGCGCTATCAAGCTCGTCCTTAAAGGCGCTGATCTTGTCCGACGCCTCGCCCAGCTGATCGGAAGCCTTGTTGACGAGCCTTGCAGCCTTGGAGAGACCCTTCGCGAGCGAACCAGAGGCGTCGGTCAGACCGCTCACGGCGCTATCCAAGTCACCCGAGATACCGTTCAGGGAATCCAGAACGCCCGAAATGGTCTTCTTGAGCTCCTTGGCCTTAACCGAGAACGTAGAATCGTAGTCGGACTTGGCACCCGAGATACCCGCCTTGGCATCGGCGATGGCCTGGTCGACCTCGGCGCGCGAGTTGTTGACCTCCGCCATGCTGTCCGAAAGGGACTTTGCGGTCGCCGTCAGGTCCTTCGCATTGTTGCGGTACTCCACGGCAATTCTGCCCAGCGACGTCGCAGCGGACTTAAGGCCGTCTTTGAGCTTGTCATCACTCACCTGGTCGGCAAGGTTGCGGAGACGATCGGCCATCGCATCGATATCGTCAGCACGCGTATTGAGCGCCGCTGCGGCTTCGTTGAGCTGAGACACTGTAAGGTCAACATGCTGATTCGCGGCATCGAATGCCTTCGCAAGCTCGGCGGACACGTTGTCGAACGAACCCGCGCTTCCGTCAATCGCCGCGTCAACGGCATCGCTGGCGGCCTTGAGCGCTTCCTTGGAATCATTGATGCCGCTCTTGGCGTGCTCCATCAACTGCTTGGTCGACTCATCGACCGTACCCGTCTGCTGGAGCATACCGCTCGCCGACGTCAACGAATCGGACGTGGAGCTCAAAATGCCCGCAAGCGACGTTGCGCTGGCCTGAACGTCCTGCAGGTCCTGGACCGAATCGCCAAGCGTCGAGGACAGGTTGGCGATAAAGTTGCTGACCTGGTCGGTGCTCATGTAATCGAGCAGGCTGGACACCGTCTTAAGACCGATGCTCGTAATGGTCTCGGTAAAAGTTTCGTTAACCTGGCTCTGAACGGCGCTCGAACCCTTCTCGGTCACGATCTGCGCAATGGCGTTGGCCTTCTGGTTCTCGTAAAACTCGATATCGGCGTGTTTCACGTCGGTCGAGAAAAGCGTCATCATGTCAGCGCTAAACGTTTTGGGGATAACGACGGCAGCATAGTACGCGCCCGACTTAACGCCCTCGATAGCCTTTTCGCGATTGTTGAGCACAACCCAATCGAAGCTCTCGTTGCCGCGTAGGGTGGCGGTCACGTTTTCGCCCACGTTAACCTCGACGGGGATCAAATCGCTCTCGTAACCCTTATCGGTGTTGACCACGGCGATCTTAAGATTGCCGGTGTTGCCGTACGGGTCCCAGCTGCCGGCGATGTTAAACCACGCGTACAGACACGGTACGATAATGAGGCCCATCACGACAACCAAGCCGATCACGGAGCGAGACACGTTTTGGACATCGCGCTTAAACAGATGCAGGATGTTCTTCATTTATGCCTCACCTCCTTTGGAGTGCTTGCTGAGCGGGGCGGTTTCCCCGTCGTTTCCGTTTACGTTGTCAACGCCGTCGGCATCTTGAGCCTTACGATGCGAGCCGATATGCGGCAAGCGGCCCGTGGACTGATCGCCGCCCTTGGCACCACGCTCGCTGGCGTTGAGGCCAAACATGTGGCGGGCGGCAGGAATGGCGGCCGTGTGTTCGCGCATCTCGCGACGCAGGTCCTCATCCGAAAGCGCCGAGATGCGCATCTGGGTATTGAGGCTCGCGCGGATATATTCGATATTGATAAGCCAGCCGCAGATGGCAATAACCGAGATGATCCAAATGACAAGCAGGATGATCTTGCCGTTATTGTCGATATCGAGAACCGTCGACAGGACAAAGAGCAGGACCTGAACGCCCACCACGGCGGCAAAACCGCCCTTGATGTAGTACGGGTAGCGATGTTCAAAGGCGACCGCATGATCGAGCAGTTCACGACGGTACGAATCGGAATCGAGCATGACACGCATGGCCGTGCGCAGCGAGTAGCGCTGGCGCGGCAGGTCGTTGGACTCGCAAATCATCATACCGGTCGTGGAAAGCTGTTTATCAAAGAGCAGGTTAAGGTTGAGCAGCAGCGGACGCAGCTGCAGGCCGATAAAGAGCGCCACGATCAAGAACACGCCCAGAATGCACAGGTTGAACAGGTAGTTGAACGCATACATGCCACCGACGGTCTCGCGCAGCAGGTTGATGCCATAGGTGAAGGGCAGCAGCGGGTGCAGCCACTGGAAGAAGCCGGGCATCATCTCGATGGGATACATGCCCGACGAGCCGGGGATCTGCACAATGACGAGGATGACGCCGATAGCCTTGCCGATATGCTTAAAGGTAGTGGACAGCGCATAGATGATGTTGACGTAGGTGAACGAGATAGCGATGCCGCCCAGCACAAAGAGCAGCGGATTGACGCACTGAACACCAATGACCAGGTCGCCCACCGTAACGATAATGGCCTGGAACGCGCCCAGAATCACCATCAGCAGCCAGCGGCCAAAGTAGCCCTGACGCGCCGTAAAGCTACCGATGCCCTCGCGGTCGACCTCGAGTTTGTAGATAGCGATGAGCACATAGCCGCCTACCCACAGCGCCAGATTGGTGTAGAAGGGCGCGATGCCCGAGCCAAAGCTCTTGACCGGATAGATTGACCTGGACGTCAGCTCAACCGGAGATGCCATGAAATCTGCCACGTCATTGACGTCGACATCCATGAGGTCGGCTAACTCGCCCATAGACTCAGAGGTCTGCAGCGCCGCAATGTCATTGGCGGCGGTCGCGAGCTTGTCCTGGACCTTGGCAAGGGAGGCGTCGGTTTGAGACAGCGTGGTCTTTGCCTGCTTGAGCGTGGCGTCGAGCTGCGCCAGCGTGCCGCGCGCGCTCGCTATCGTGGGGGTCATACCCGATACAATGCCGGTCAAATCGCCCGAAACGGCGGCAAAGGAGTCAAGCGCGCTCGAAGCCTTCGGCAGTGCGCTCTGCCCCAGATCGGTCTGAGCCTGACCGAGGTTGGCCGTACCGGTCTGAATTGCCGCGTTGAGTGCGTTGCTCGCGTTCGAGATTGCCGTAGCGTCGTTTGCCATGGCGCTCGACTGTGCAGAGAGGCCATCCTTGATGCTCTGCAGCTTCTGGTTTTGCTCGCGAAGCGAATTGATGGTCGATGCGATGAGCGCGTCGGCGTCCTCCGACCCCGTTGACGTATCGTTAGCGAGAATCTGCAGGCGCTCGATGACAGCGCTGTTGTGGTCAATCGTCGCCTGAAGGGATTCGAGCGAGTTGTTGATACGAGTGGTCGTGGACGTAACCGTACCGGTGAGTTTGCCAATCGCGGCGTTCGCAGAAGCCGATGTCTTGCTCAGCACGATGCTGCCCTCCGAAAGTGCCTTGGAGAGCGAGGTGATGGACTTGCCAGCCGTGGTGCGAGCTTCACCCAGCAGATCATTACCCTGAGCGATTGCCTGCGTTAGCGAAGGCGCCTGCCCCTGCAGACCCGCCAGCGCGGCATCGGCCGAAGCAATCGAACTGCTTGTCTTGTCGATGGCGGTGTTCATGTCGCCGATGGAATCACGTACTTCGCCCAGGGTATCAGACGCCTCGGACACCGAGCCCGCCAGCGAATCCTTGGTCTGGGTTGCCTTGTCTTTAAGGTCGATGCCAGCATCTTTGGCAATGCCAGCGACGGTCTCGCCCACCGTGGAGACAAACTCCGAGTTGATCTGCTCCTCGATGGTGTTGGCGCCGGTATCGGTGACCTTGGGCGCAATGGCGCTCTTTTTCTCGTTGACGTAATAGGTGAGCTTCGGCTGATGGTAGTTGCCGTCGAGCATCGAGACGAGATTGTCAGAGAAGTTCCTGGGAATCACGATGGCTGCATAGTATTCGCCGCTTTCGACGCCCTCTTTGGCATCTGCCGCCGAGTCGACGAAGGTCCAGCCAAGCTGGTCGTTCTCCTTGAGCTGGTCGACCACCTTATCGCCTGCGTTGAGCTCGCCCACCAGGTCGTTCTGGGTGCCCTGATCGTTGTTGGCGATGGCGATTTTAATGCCCTGGGTATTTCCGTACGGATCCCAGTTGGCAACGATGTTGTACCAGGCATACAGCGAGGGAATGACGCACACGCCCAGGGTAACCACCAGGGCGACGGGGTTCATAAGCAGTCGCTTAATGTCGCGCTTAAATATCGCAAAGGAGACCTTTGCGTTGGATAGTTTGCTGCCGAGACTCACGCTTGGACCATCCATCCTGTCGTTGAATCGAATCGTACTATCGACAACCATTGTACGTAAGCGCTTTAGTGCCTCGCGGCACAATGGTGCTGAGTTTTGCGGGTAGCAATATACTACGAAGATGAGTTAGCGTACAGATGTACAGTATCTTTAATTTCAGCAGGTCACAAAACCACAACCCGCACAAATTAGCAATTCAAATAGTCATCGGGGACGTTCTTAAACGACTAGTCAAACAAGAACGCCCCCAACGACTAGTTTGGACCACGGTAACATCGATGTTTTAGCAATGCCAGCGAGCGGGCACCAGAGCGAACAAATTGGCATGAAAAGAGGACGGCATAGACCTTCTGGTCATGCCGTCCTCTTTGAATGACAAGTTGTCGCTCTGGCGCCCGCGCAGCGTCGACTGGTCCGCCGTTCGTTAGAACGGCGGAACTGAGGGCAGCGTCGAGCCGTTACGCGGTTCGTAGAACCGCGTAACTAAAGTAAGTTACAAACAGCTGCCGCGAAGGCTACGGGGTCCTCGGGGAGAATGCCCTCGACGAGCAGGGCTTGGTCGTAGAGCAGGCCGGAGTACTGCTTGATCTTGTCGGCATCGCCCGCCTTCTGGGCAGCGACGAGCTTGGCGAAGACCGGGTGCTTGGCGTTGAGCTCGAGCACGCGCTGGCTCTTGGGCATACCGTCGGGCGTACCCTCGGGACCCTTCTGGAGCACCTTCTCCATCTCGAGCGAAAGCGGGCCTTCGGTGGTGATGCAGGCGGGGGCATCGGTCAGGCGCGCGGAGACGGCAACCTTCTCGACCTTGTCGCCGAGCGCCTCCTTCATGGCGTTAAAGAGGTCCTCGTTCTCCTTGGTGGCGTCCTCGGCCTCCTTCTTCTCGTCATCGGTCGCCAAGTCAAGATCGCCGGTCGCGACGTTCTTAAGCTCCAGGTGACGATCCTCGACCTCAGGCTCGGCACCATCGGCAACTGCCTTCTCGGCAGCCTCGCGAGCAGCGTCATCCTCGTAGACCTTGGGCATATCGGCAGCCACGTACTCACGCATGGCCTGGAAGGTGAACTCATCCACGTCCTGCGTCAGCAGCAGTACATCGTAGCCGCGGTCGAGCACGCCCTTCACGACGGGCATCTTGGCCAGACGCTCGCGCGAATCGCCGGCGGCATAGTAGATTGCCTTCTGGCCCTCGGGCATACCCTTAGCATACTCGGCAAGGGTGATCATCTTCTGCTCCTTGGCAGACCAGAACAGCAGCAGGTCGGCGAGCTCATCGGCCTTCATGCCGTAGCTCGAGTAGATACCGTACTTAAGGCCGCGACCAAAGTTCTCAAAGAACTTCTCGTAGGCCTCGCGGTCGTTGTCACGCATATCCTCAAGGTCGGCGGTGATCTTCTTCTCGACACGCTTGGCAATGGCCTTGAGCTGACGGTTCTGCTGCAGCGTCTCACGCGAAATATTGAGCGTCACGTCGGCAGAGTCCACAACACCGCGCACAAAGTTGTAGTAGTCGGGCAGCAGGTCGTCGCACTTCTCCATAATCAGCACGTTGGAGCTGTAGAGCGCCAGGCCCTTCTCGTAGTCCTTGCTGTACAGATCGAACGGGGCGCGACCCGGCACAAACAGCAGTGCATCGTACTCAAGCGTACCCTCGGCATGGAAGCTGATAGTGCGCGCGGGATCGTCAAAGTCGTGGAACGTGGACTTATAGAACTCGTTGTAATCCTTCTGCTCAACGTCGGAGCTGCGCTTTTTCCAGATCGGCGTCATGGAGTTGATGGTCTCGAGCTCCTGATAGTCCTCGTACTCGGGCTTGTAGTCGTCGCCGGCGTCCTCGGGCTTGGGCTTCTGGCGGCTCTTGCTCACCATCATCTGAATCGGGTAACGCACATAGTTGCTGTACTGCTGAATCAGGCTCTTGAGGCCCCACTCGGTCAGGAAGCGATCGTAGGTCTCGGCCTCGCCGTCGGCGTCGAGCTTCTCGTTCTCGCGCAGCGTCAGGATGACATCGGTACCGTGCTCAGCACGCTCGCCATCCTCGATGGTGTAGCCCTCAAGACCGTCGGACTCCCAAACGTGGGCGGTATCCTCGCCATAAGCGCGGCTGACGACCTTCACGTGGCTGGCAACCATAAAGGCGGAGTAGAAACCCACGCCAAACTGACCGATGATGTCGACATCGGAGCCCTGCTGCTCGGCGTTCTCGGTCTTAAACTCCTCGGAGCCGGAATGGGCGATGGTGCCCAGGTTGCGCTCGAGCTCCTCGGCGGTCATGCCGATACCGTTATCCGAAATAGTGATGGTACGGGCATCTTTATCAAAGGAGACACGGATGGCCAGGTCGCCCTGGTCGAGCTTGACACTCGGATCCTGAAGGCTCTTAAAGTTGAGCTTGTCGACGGCATCGCTCGCGTTGGAGATAAGCTCGCGCAGGAAGATTTCCTTATTGGTGTAGATGGAGTTGATCATGAGGTCGAGCAGTTTTTTGCTCTCGGTCTTAAATTGACGCATGTGCAGTCCTTTCGCGCTACCCCTGCCCGCAAAAACGGCCCGGTTGCCCGAGCCGCATCGCAGACCTGCTATGTTCAGACTTAGATTTTATAACCTATTAGCGCGCATATATACATACGGAATCGAAAAACTGTATGTTGCAATGCCCCGTGCGCCAATTGCCGAGGAGTGTCCCCAGCTGCCGGCAGAAAAGGAACGTCCCTATCTGTCGCCCATGCGCTTGGCCATCCAGGCATGAGGCTGGCCTTCGTCTTCGTAGTCCACCGGCGCGATCTGCGTGTAGCCGGCCTTGGCATAGAGCGGCAGCACGTACTCCTGTGCATGCAACTTTATGAGTTTGGCGCCGGCATCGCGCGCAGCAGCTTCGCTGGCTTCGACAATCTTGCTTGCCAGACCGCGACGGCGCATGGCGGACAGCACGGCAACGCGGCCCATAATATAGGTCTCCCCCGCTGCGACGCCTTCGTCCATATCGCACGCCGGCGAAACCGGAGCCTCTGAATCTGCCGCGCGCTCCAGTTCCTCGGGAAACACGCGCGAACAGCCCGCGGGCTCACCGTCAACGTAGAGCGTCACGTGGATGCAACTCGGAGCCTCGTCGATGGCGTCAAACTCGTTTTGGTAGCCCTGTTCGTCCATAAAAACGGCGCGGCGCACCAGCGCCGCGTCCTCAAAGCAACCCGTCTTAAGTTGGATATCCATAGCAGCCCCTTCATTCGATGCGAACGTTGGGGAAAAATTTTAGCGGAAATGAGCTCCCACGCTGAACTTCGCGCGTGCTTTTGCCAGGCAATCGTAGTGGCCCACATTGTGGGCATCGCTCGCGATATAGCTGTACAGGCCCTGCTTAAACAGGCGCTGCGCCGGCTTCTTTTCGTGACCGAATCGTCCGCCTGCGATAAAGTCCGCCGAAGCCTGCAGTTTGCAGCCCAGGTCGACCAGGTGTTCAGCCACGCTCACATCCTTTTGAATCGCACGATAGCGCTCGGGATGGGCAATAATCACCTGGTAACCGCGACACTGCAAGTCGTAGATCGTGTTCTCGTATTCCTCAAAGTCATACGAATCAGCACGCGTCGAGAGCTCAAGCAAAAACTCGTTTGAGCCATCGAAATGCAGGCGATCGGCCCATTCGATGCCCAAATCCATGAGCTTGGCATGATTGACCTCAAAGCCCATCTGCAAATGTATATCGCCTGCATGCGCGCAAAGCAGTCGATAGGCCTCCCACATTTTTTCGAAGTCAAAATACGGGTCCCGGCAGTGTGGCGTACACACCATGTGCGTAACGCCGACGGCGCGGGCCGCCTCGAGCATCGCCAAGCTTTGCTCGAGGTTCGCCGCGCCGTCGTCAACACCGGGCAGGATATGGCAGTGGATGTCTCTCATATCGCCCTCTTATCTGCGTCGTTGCTACTTCTTAAAACGCTTCGCCTTCGCAGGGGTCCCCGTTGCAGCGGCACCGCCAACAGCAGGGTTAACTCCGGCAACAGCGTTGTTCTGGCCCTTGTCCTCACCATAGTAAGAATAATAGTAGTCATGGCTCGAGGTCTCACAGCAGTTCATGACCGTGCCGATTACGTTAACCTCGGCCTTGTTGAGCTGGTCGAAGGCGGCAAGGATCTCGTTGCGCTTGGCGAAGTCCTCACGGATAACGTAGATGGTCCCGTCGGTAATCGCAGCGACCTCGGCAGCATCGACAAAGGTGCCCACGGGCGGCGTATCGAAGATGACGTACTGGTACTTCTCCTCCAGCGCGGCAACCAGCTTGGCAAAGCGGCGCGAGGCGATAATGTCAGCCGGGTTGGGAATGCGCGGCTCGGCATCGAGGAAGAAGAAGTTGGGCTGACCGGTTTCGACGACAGCCTCGTCGATCGACATCTGGTCGGAAAGGACGGCGTACAGGCCACCGGAATGACGGAGGCCCAGCAGGTTGGCAAGCGTACGGTGACGCATGTCGCACTCGACGAGAAGGACGCTCTTGCCGCTAGTCGCAATGGCCTGAGCCAGGTTGACCGCAATGGTGGACTTGCCCTCGTTAGGGATGGAGGACGTCACGGTAATGGACTTGATCGGCGTATCGACACTCGCAAAGCGAATGTTTGCCAGCAGCGTCTTGGCTGCGTTGCTAAAGGCGAGGGTATCGCTGGTTTTCTTTTTACGGGCCATGAATTACTTACCGCCCTTCACAACGGGGAAACGACCGATAACGGGCACACCGAGCAGTTCGACGGCATCGTCAACGGAGCGGACGCGGGTATTGAGCATGTCGAGCAGCACGACAATTGCAACGGCGACGAACAGGCCGGCCAGAGCGGCGACCGCGATGTAGAGCTTGCGGTTGGGGCCGCTGGGCTGGTTGGGGATCTTTGCCTTATCGATCACGTTGACGGCCTGGGCGGCGTCAACGTCCTGAGCCACGGTAGACACCGAGTTGGCAATGGCGTTGGCGACAGCGGCGGCACCGTCGGGGCTGTCGCCGGTCACGGACAGCGAAATGACACGAGTCGTGGTCTCGCTCGTAACGCTCACCTTGTAATCATCCAAGTTGGAAAGACCCAGCTCCTTAGCAGCACCGCTCTTGACGCTGTCGCTATCGAGCAGCGTCGCGATATCGTTGGAGAGCATCTGGCTCGCCGACAGGTCGTTGTAGTAGCTCGTCTGGCTGCCATCGGTCTTGGCGAGAATGTACATGCTCGTCGTGGCGGTGTAGGTGTTGTCCATCATAGTGAAGGACACGACGCCCATGGCGATCGCGCAGACCACCGGGAGGGCGATGACCAGCTTAAGGTGCTTTTTAAGCAGCTGGAACAGTTCGAGAAGGGTCATGCAGCTTGCCTTTCATTTCCCTAGTTCATATCGACAAAACTGCTCGTATAATATCGCATCTTTTTGCCAAGTCCGAACTCTATACATAGGATACAGCGCTGACACCATTGTTGCGCAACATTAACGCCGCACCGGCAGCCCCGATGCGGCGTGAAATTCACATGTTTGCAGTGCTGCTACACGAACTGCTCGTCCTGTTGGACGGGAAACGTCACCGTGATGGTGGTCCCCACCCCCAACTCGCTTGACAGATCGAGCGAGGCGTGATGATACAGGGCGGCATGCTTGACGATAGCCAGACCCAGACCCGTTCCACCGCGCGCTTTAGAACGGCTCTTGTCAACGCGATAGAAACGCTCGAACACCTTACCCTGCTCCTCGGGCGCAATGCCAATACCCGTGTCGGCAACCGACAGATACGGGTGCCCGTCGTCGTTGGTTCCGCACCGTAACGTCACCGTACCGCCGGGCCGGTTGTAGCGAATGGCGTTGCTCGCCAGGTTATAGATGAGCTCGTCGATCAGGCGCGATACGCCTTCGACGACCACAGGCTTGGTCTCATGGCCTATTGCCACATTTGCCTGGCGAGCGACCTGCTCAAGACGCTGCTCGACCGCGTAGATAGCACGCGAAAGCTCAATGGGCTCCGTGGAGCCAATAGGCACCGCCTCGCCATCGCTCGCACGCTCGGCCTCATCCAAGTTCGAAAGCGTGAGGATATCGTTGACGAGCGCCGCCAAACGGCCCGCCTCACGGTAGATGCGGCCGCCAAAGGTGCGCAAATCGTCCTCACCCTCGACCATGCCGTTCGCAATGAGCTCGGCATAGCCCGAGATTGCCGTAAGCGGGGTCTTGAGCTCATGGGTGATATTGGCCGTGAACTCGCGGCGCATGCGGTCGTTGTCCGACAGCACCGCCATCTGGCGCTTGAGCTCCTGGCGTTGCGACTCAATGCGCTCGAGCATGGGAACCATCTCGGCATAAGCATGCTCGTAGCTGCGGCGAGGATGGTCCAGATCGACCTCCTGCAACGGCTCAATGATGGCGCGGGACTCACGACGCGCCAAGAAAAACGAGAGCACCGCACCTGCCGCCGCAATGAGCAGCATCGGCGCCACGAGAGACATCAGAATCGCCGCAACGCCAGGCTGGGCCTGCGCCAAGCGAACAACCTGGCCGTTATTAAGTCGGACGGCTCGGTACAGCATAATCTCGTCGAGCGTGGAGCTTGCGCGCTCCGCAGAACCCGAGCCGCACTCGAAAGCCTTGGCGACCTCGGGACGATCGTCGTGATTGGGCAGCATAGAAGGCGACGCCTCGTTGTCGTAGGCAACCGACCCGTCCTTGTTGATCAGCGTGATGCGCAAGTCCTCGCGATCGAGACTGCGCAGAAAGGCAATGGGCTCCTGCTGCTCATTGAGGGCAGCGGCAATAAGCTCGGTTTCCTGCGAAAGGTTGGCGCTCGTGGCATCTGCCAGGGTATTTTGCACAAAGAACGCGCCCAACACCGTAAACGCCACGATAACCGCCATAGCGCAGAGAAAAATCGTCGCGAACACGCGATGTGACAGGGTACGTTTTCCCTGGGGGGCTAAGACCACGAGCTACTCCTCCGATGCGCTAGCCGCGCTGTCGGCTCCTTCGGCATCGTCATCGGCCGTAGGCTCGGCCAGACGATAGCCCACGCCGCGCACGGTCTCTATGGCGCTCGCACGCTCGCCGAGCTTTTGGCGGAGCGTCTGCACACGCACGTCGACGGTGCGCGAACCGCCGTCGAAGTCCCAGCCCCATACGCTCTGCAGCAGCGACTCGCGAGTAAAGACCACGCCAGGTTTGCGCATGAGATACTCGAGCAGGTCGAATTCGCGCAGCGTGAGTTTGAGTGGTTCACCGGCAACAGTCACCTCGCGGTGACTGGGCGAAAGTACGATATCGCCCACGCTGAGCACATCGCTCGCCTGCTTGACCATGCCGCCGCGGCGCAGCAGCGCACGGCAACGGCTGGCGAGCTCCATAAGCGAGAACGGCTTGGTCAGGTAATCGTCGGCACCGCCATCGAGCGCCATGACCTTGTCGAGCTCGGTGTCCTTGGCGGTGAGCATCATAATGGGCACCGTCGCCGTCAGGCGATCGGCACGCAGACGACGCATAATCGCCAAGCCGTCGGTATCGGGCAGCATGATGTCGAGCAGCACGGCATCGGGCACCCGTCGCGCCACGGCGGCCTTAAACTCGCCATCGCACGAAAAGCCCTCGGCCTCGATTCCCTGCTTGCGCAGTGCATAGACCGTCAAATCCCTGATGTTGTCATCGTCCTCGACGTAATAGATCATGTTGAACCCCTTTTGCGGCCGGCACGACCGCATCTTAACCCTAAAGGCGCCTGTACTAGATGGTATCAGCCAAAACGGCCCGTCAAATAATCCGCCGTGCGCGGATCGGTCGGATTTTTGAAGAGCTGGGCCGTGGGCGCATGCTCCACCAGCTCGCCCAGCAAAAAGAACGCGACCGAGTCGGAGATGCGCGCAGCCTGCTGCATGTTGTGCGTAACGACCACCAGCGTGCAGGTCTCCTTGAGCTCGCAGGCCAGCTGCTCCACCACTAGCGTCGATACGGGGTCGAGCGCTGAGGTCGGCTCGTCCATCAGCAGAATGTCGGGCTGCACGGCCAGCGCGCGGGCGATGCACAGACGCTGCTGTTGGCCGCCCGAAAGACCCAGACCCGATTCCCTGAGCTTGTCCTTGACCTCGTCCCACAGCGCGGCGCGTCGCAGGGAGTCTTCGACCAGCTCGTCGAGCGCGACGCGGTCGCGCACTCCCATGCCGCGAGGACCGTAGGCGACGTTGTCGTAGATGCTCATGGGAAACGGATTGGGGCGTTGGAACACCATACCCACGCGCTGGCGCAAGCGGCAGATATCGTAATCGCCCAGGATATTCTGGCCGTCGAGTGCAATCTTGCCTTCAATGCGGCAATCCTTGATACCGTCGTTCATACGGTTAAAGCAGCGCAGCAGCGTCGACTTTCCGCAGCCCGAAGGCCCGATGAACGAGGTGATCTGCTTGTCACGAATTTTGATGCTCACGTCCTTGAGCGCATGATGGTCGCCGTAAAACAGGTCAAGGCCTTCAACATCGATGCGCGTCGGCGAGGCGGCAAGGTCCTGCGCCGTGGGGCGAGTCGCATCCCCAACTTCGCGCTCGTGCGCGGCCTCGGCCTGCGCCTCTATGAGTTCCTCAAGCTCCGTAGGCTCCATCGCCGCAGCAGCCGTCATACCGCATACCTCCATATCGATATCGATTCAGCAGTATCGATAGTAGAAATCGCGGCTCATACGCACGTGAGCGCATTGTCAAGTGTTTGTAAGGGAACGCTGGCTATGCAGCGGGCAGCGCAATGGTAAACACCGTGTGCTCGGGCGTCGATTCGCACGCAATGGTGCCGCCGTGTGCCGCGACAATCTCCTTGGCGATGGCAAGACCCAGGCCGGCGCCGCCGCGATTGGTCGCACGCGCCGCGTCCAGGCGATAGAATTTCTCAAAGATCACCTTGAGCTTAGCCGCCGGAATCGGATCACCCTGATTGATAAAGCGAATTCGCACGCCGCCGTCATCTTGGCGCCCCGCCTCAATCGTGATGGTCGATCCTTCGTAGCTATAGGCGATGGCGTTTTTCATGATGTTGTTGAACACGCGAGCCATCTTGTCGCCATCTACGAGTACCGTCAGGTCCTCACGCACATCAACTTGGACATCTTTGTGCTGCTCATTGAGAATGGGATAGAACTCATCGGCCACCTGCGCCAGTAGCAATCCCAGATCGACGTAGCCGCGCGTGAGCACAATATCGTGGAAGTCAAAGCGCGTGATGTCGAAGAACTCCTCAATAAGCGCGTCGAGTCGGTGGGCCTTGTCGAGTGCCACGCCCGTAAAGTGCGCGCGCTGCTCAACCGGCAGGTCGGGCGCCTCCTGCAGCAGCGAGAGGTAGCCCACCACGCTGGCGAGCGGCGTGCGCAGGTCATGCGCCAAGTATGTGACCAAATCGTCCTTGCGATGCGACTCGTCACGCAGGGCCTGCTGGACTTTGCGCTCGCGATCGCGCACACGGTTGAGCACACCCTCGACCTCCAGGAAGTCGCCGTCGATGTTGTCCCACGCGTCGGGATGATCGATCAGGCGATCCTGAATACGGGCGGCAAGCACGCGGTCGGAATGCTGCTCGCCCTGCTCATAGCCCTGGTAGTACAGAGCGCGGCCACAAAAGAACAGGACGCACACGGCGAGCGCCAAGACAAAGCCAAGCATGTTGAATACAAAGCCGGCATCGAACAGCACCGGCCCCTCAATGCCAGCGAGTGCCATGGCACCGATCGCCAGCGTCATGGCCCACGCGGCACCGCCGATCACCACGCAACGGCGCACGATTTCAAAGCGATCGATCAGCAAGAAGCCGATGAGTAGCACCGCCAAGATACCGGCGATGTTACCAATGCCGATTAGCAGCAGACTCAACAAAATGAGCAGCACCGTCGCAAGTGCGCGATTATCGACGACCGCCCTTACGTATCCAAAGAGCCGATCGGGCACCTCAAACGCCTGCTTATCGTCTTTTGTCATGTCCATGTCCTCGCTAACAAAGGCGTTATTCGATGATATAGCCGACGCCCCAAACGTTTTTGATAAAACGCGGCTTCTGAGCGTCGTCACCGATCTTTTCGCGCAGGTGACGAATGTGTACCATCACCGTATTGTTGGAGCCGGGCATAAAGTCCTCGTTCCACACCGCGCGGAACAGGTCCTCCACGGGCACCACGCTGCCGCGATGCTCGGCCAGATACAGCAAGATGGAATACTCGATGGGCGTGAGGCGCACCGGCGCACCGTCCACCGTCACGGAACGAGCGTCACGGTTGATCTCGAGGCCGTCGAGCTGGAGGGTCGGCGACTCGGTCGCCTGCGCGCGGCTGCCGTAGCTGGTGTAGCGGCGCAACTGAGCATGAACGCGCGCGATGAGCTCCAGCGGGCGGAACGGCTTGACCACGTAATCGTCCGCGCCAAGAGAAAGGCCTTCGATCTTATCCTGCTGGGCATCGCGTGCCGTCAACATAATTACGGGATAGGTATGGCCAGCACGGATGGTACGCAGCAGCTCGAAGCCGTCAATATCGGGCAGCATGACATCGAGCAGCGCCAGGTCAAACTCTTGCTCCAGAATTGCCTTGGCCGCATCGGCCCCGCTGTAGGCGATCTGGACGTCAAAGCCCTCCTTTGTAAGGTAGATACCAACCAGGTCGGCGATGGCCTTCTCGTCATCAACTACCAGTATGCGCTCGTTCATGCGTGCTCCTCTCGCGCTCCATTATGCCCGAGGCGGCGCCCGCCACACACAACAAGCGCGGGCGATTAAGTCGACCTTAAGCACCCTTGTGCCCGTTCGAGCGCGGATGTGGGCCATGCGCGCACGCAACGATCGTCGTCGCCGGCAAACGATATACTCTAGTGCCAGAAGAGACCATCCCGTCGAAAGCGAAATCTGTGAAGTCCCTCACCTCTTTTGCAAAGCGCTCCGCCCAGCTTGCCGCCGGCTTTGCCTGCGCCATCGCCCTTGTTGCCGGCGTGCCTGCTGTTGCCGGCGCCCAAGTGCTCACGACCGACGACGTCTGCGGCCAGACCGCCGACGCCCGCGGCATCACGACAGAAAATCTGCCCGATATCGAGGCAACGAATGCCCTTGTTATGGGCAAGGACGGCACCGTCTACTATGGACGCGGTGCCGATGAGCAGGTCAAGATTGCCTCGATCACCAAGGTCATGACCGCAATCCTGACCGTCGAAAACTGCAAGATGGACGAGAAGGTCACGGTGAGCAACGTTGCCGCCACCGTAGGCAACTCGACTGCCGGCCTGCTCGAAGGCGACGAGCTCACCGTGGAGCAAGCTCTGCGCGGCCTGATGATCCCCTCGGGCAACGATGCCGCCATCGCGCTTGCCGAGCACGTGGGCAAAAAGATCGACCCCAAGACCAAGGACGCCGTGGCCACCTTTGTAAAGGCCATGAACGAGCGCGCTAAAAAGCTCGGCTGCACGGGCACGGTCTTTGAGAATCCGCACGGCCTGGATTTTGACGAGTGGGCCGGCGATATGCACTCGACCGCACATGATGTAGCGCTGATGATGCAGGAGGCCATGAAAAACGACACGTTCCGCGAGGTCGTGGCGAGCGAGGACTCCTGGATCGAGGTTACAGGTGCCGACGGCTCCGACCATTCGCATTCCATGGACACGCACAACGTTTTGCTCGGTCAGGACGGAAACATTGGCGGCAAGACTGGCACCACCGACGACGCGGGCTATTGCTTTACGAGCGCCTACAACCGCGACGGCGACGAGGTCTACACCGTTATTTTGAACTCCACAACCAACGATCAGCGCTTTACCGATACGGCGACCCTTGCCAACTGGTACTACGGTCACAAGGTGACGGTCGCAATTGCCAATACACAGGAGAAGACCGCCAACGGCAACCCGCTTATGGCGCGCATTGGCCAAACCGACTGGACGGATAAGACGATCGATGCCACGCTCGCCGACCCCGCCGCACAGGCAACAGTGTTCTCACTCGCCGGCGAAGTGACCGAAAAGGTTAGCTACGATGACCTTTCGGGCACGGTGCATGTTGGCGATAAGGTGGGCAGCGTTACGCTTAAGCAGGACGGCACCAAGATTGCCGTCATGGACCTGGTTGCCGACGAGGAAGGAACGGGGCCCAATCCCATCGAGTGGCTGCTCGTGAAGCTCGACCGCCTGGGCCGCCGCATCGACAACCGCCCACTCACAGCCGAGAGCGAAACCGTAGCCAAGGCTCCCGAGGTGTAGGGCCAAAGCGTTATCGCATCGAACCAAAATGAGGCGTCCAACGGGGCGCCTCATTTTTTGAGGGTTCGAATCCCCAGCTGCCTTTCTTGATAATAAAAAAGGGCCCCGAATGGGACCCTTCTTTAAAGTTAAACTGGCGGAGAGCTGGGGATTCGAACCCCAGATGCCCTTTTGGGGCATACTCGCTTAGCAGGCGAGCACCTTCGGCCTCTCGGTCAGCTCTCCGTAACAGCCGTTCCATAGTAACCAAACAGTCGAGGATGGGCAAGAGGGAATTTGGAGCGATTCCATTTTTACCTTTCCCGTACCGCCTCCAACAAATAGTCGCGAATATACGGAATTGCAAACGAAACACAGCCATAGCCCGCAGGCTCAATCAACCCCGCATCGATGAGACGTTTGCGATACGACCCGACTTTATTCGCCGGCAATCCCATCTTTTTGGCAATATCACCGTTCGTAATCTCGCCGCCTTCGCATTGCGCCATCGCCGCGAGATATTGAAACTGCCGCTCCGACACCCTGCGCAGCGCCGGGGCAATCACCATAGCATTAAAGCTATCAAGAGCCGCTTGGATACCCTTACGTGCGGACCCTTCGTTCACGCTCTCCGACCCGCTGCGCGCAGCAACCTGCCAAGCGTAATATCCGACCAACTGGACCATAAAGGGATAGCCTGCCGAAGCCTTTGTTAAAAGCTCAGCAACGCCTTCGTCGAGTTCCTTGCCCGCACGCCTCATCGTATCCTCAAACGATCCGCCGACTTCAAAATCTGAAAGCCGCGTGAGTTCGATATGCTTCGCCCTCTGAAGGAACGTCAACGTATCATCCACCACCACACCATCCACCGAGGTTGGCAAACCAGCGAATGCAAAGGCGACATTCGCCCCTTGGCGAATCAAGAGCTGCATTTCATTACCCAGCTCGCGCATTTCCTCAGTTGAGGCGTTCTGAATCTCATCGAGTGTGATGAGCAAACCACCTCGCTTCGCGGCATCGTACATTGCCTCGCCCAGATGAGATGCCGACTTCGATACCTCAACGGAGCCAAGGCTGACTCCTAGAATTGATGGGGAAATCGACATTGACTCAAGACGAGCATTTCGCTGTAGAGCCTCGAGGATTCTACTGCAAAAACCGGCATTCGAGGCGACGTCAACAACCTCGAATCCTTTTTTTCGCGCAAGATTACCCAATGCATTGAGAAGCACCGTTTTACCTGTGCCTCGGACGCCCGAGATGCGCATGAGTCGATCGGGAGCACCAGGACCATTCTCAAGGGCCTCGGCAAAATCATCCAAAACAGCGTCACGTCCGATAAGCTCAGGCGGATTCATGCCCGCCGTTGGCTTAAAGGGATTAATGGCTTTCGACATTCGACCTCCTCTGCTAGTTTTAACAACTTTAACAAAGTTTAGCAACTTTAGCAGAGTTTAACAGGTTTAGCAGACCTAGCCGCTTTTGACCTTACCGGTCCTGCTGGAGCCACCCACCTGAGCAAATACAAATGGCTCCATTCAATTTGTCGGCAACCTGCTCGATACAGTAATTCGTACTTTAATTCGCTACGACTTAATTCGTTATACCTTATCTATACGCAAATGTTCCCGGTACGCCGGTAGCAGTAGCCCCTTCGTTTTGTCGGCATGGTGAGCAAATGGGATGACAAGCGCGGTCCAGCCCTTCTATGCCGCCCCTACCCCAGCGAACGGTTGAGGGAGCCGAGCTCATCGTTGCCCATGGTGCGCCACATTTGATAGATGCAGCCGCGCGCCAAGAAAAAGAAACCGTTATCGACGAGTTGCACGGCGGCATCCGCGAGCTGATTGGTCACGGCGGGCACCGGCGGCAGCTCAAGACCTGCCTTGCGGATAGTCTCGACAGCCTCCTCGAACGTGGGCGGTTTGATGACGCCCATCTCGTTCATAAGGCCCTGCATTTCCTCCTGCGCACTGCCGCCCGACTCCTCGCCGCGCGGCACCAGGCGGTAGCACGCCAGCGCCAGCTCGAGCTGATCGCAGCTCCAATAGGCAAACGCCAGGCGATAGAACAGGTAACCGATCGAAGGCCGGTCGCTGGCAATGCGTAGGCCGTGGCGCGCCACTTCGATAATCTCGTCATAGCGCTCCAGGCGTGCTAGCACGTTAATCAGGGCAAAGTGAGACTGCATGGACGAGCGCGCCAAATCGTAGAGACGACGCACCTCGGGCAGTGCACGCTCAAAGTCCTCTTGTTCGGCGTAAAAGCTGCAGATCTCGTGCTGGGCAAAATACAGTGCATCGGGAGCGCGAAGGATACGCACGGAACGGTCCTCCTCCATCACCGGCAGCACCATGCGCACCAGCTGGTTGTCGCAGAACTGGGTCTGCACTGGGCCCGTCGCCAAAAGCTCAGCAACCGTACACTTGGCTTCCAGCTCCTCGACAAGGCGAGAAAAGCCCTCGAAAGCACCAGCTCGGTCAACTTTGGATTGCTCGCGCAGCTCGACGACACGGGCGACATACGGATCGTTGTCCTCCTCCATGACCTCAAGCTCGTCAGCCGTATCAGCGAGCAGCAAATCGCGAAGCGCAGGCGGCAATGGACGATGGTCATCGCGTGGTCGGGCGTGAACCTCTGCAGGCTCAATCATGTCCGGCGCATCTGCCTCATATGCCTCGAGCAAATGCTTGCAGGGCATGTCGTCCATATCCATGCCCTCAAGATCCTTGGCGACAGAAACGCAATCAGCCAGATAGGCCGCACGGCCAAAGGAATACGTTTCGACAACGCGCTCGCCCTGCTCACCGTCGGGAGCCGCAATCTGCACGTAGCAGCGCATGATGCGAGCGCCCGAAGCAAAGCAAGCCGCCGCGAGTGTAAGCGCAATGCGTGCATCGTGCTCAGTGGCCCATGCCGCGCGCTTAGGCTCATCCACCTCGCGCCAGGCGTCATCTTGAGCATCGTATTCGCGCTGCGGCATAGCATCGACAACCGTGCGGCCAAATCGCACCAGCATGATGCCTTCGGCGACGTTCGCTCGATAGGTGTAGTCGAGACGCGTGACCACGTTGAGCGCTTCTACGATACGTGCAAAGCGGGTGCGAACGTCCCACTCGCCACCCGGCTGGCACGCAACCGTCCCCGGCTTGGCCCACGGGTTGTCATTCGACAGCGTTTCGAGCAAGCGAGGTACGTCGTTTGTCGTCTTGCTGATATGCCATAGGTCGAAGAGCGAGCAGCCCTCAAAGCTTGGCGACGAGGCAACGGGGCCCAACCCTGCCCCAATACGCTCAAGGATGCCCGATAGGCGGTTCAGACGGCACTCGACGGCAAGCAGGGTATCGATTTCGTCCTGATCCAGCAGGCTACGGTCAAAATTGAGATAGAAGAGCCTCGAGCGATCGATGCGCGCCAGGCTCATTTCGGTTTTGGCCGCGATGGTGCGCAGGCGAGACAGATTAACTTCGCCCATCAACGCGGCGGCATAGCGCTCAATGCCACTTGGATTATCTGTATGGTCAATGCGGTAGAGCAACGTTTCGATTGCATCGGGCAGCGGCGTGGAAT
>CAJLUE010000004.1 GCA_905209765.1 uncultured Collinsella sp.
TGAGCTTAGGGCAGGAGAGCACAGTTTTACCAGCGCACAATTTCATTCAAGCCCCGCCAAACAGATGTTGCTCGTCGAGGACATGGACTGGTTTGACGGCGACAAACTCGAAGGCTTCGTTGACGAGGCAATCGAAATTCTGTCCAGAAACGACGCGCTCACGGCAAGGCTGCCATATCTAAAAGAGACGCTAACGTGGCGCCTCGAAAGAATGATCGACATCGCTGAATGGAGTTAGCGAGACAGCGTCGCGCCGTCAGCTCCCCTACCTCCCGCGAAGGGCCTTGAGCTTGGCCAGCGCCTCGGGGCTTAGGCGACTGCCCAGGGTCATCTTGATCTGCGGAGCTTCCTCTGCCTCGTGAACGTCGTTATCGATCTGTTTGATCTCGTCCACCAGCATACGGCTCGAGATGCGCGTAACGCCCTTGCCCATGACGACGGCTTGGATCGTGCCGTCGCTCGACACCACGGAGCACGCGCGGCCTTCCTCGCGCGCCTCGATGCAGAGCTTCTGCACCACGGTATCGGCCGAGACGCCCGTCGGCGAAAACTCGATGCGCACGCCACGGGCCGGCAGGTTGGGGCGCTCGCTGGAGATATTGCCCGCACCGTCAAACACGATTACGGCCTCGTAGCGGCCCTGGGCAAAGGCGGCGACATCGTTGATGAGCGCGGTGCGCGCCATATCGTGGACGTCGCTGGAATACGGATCGTCGGAATGGTCGTAGACGAGCTTTTCGTAGCGCGGCGTGCAGTGAATCACGTTGTAGCCGTCGACCACCAGCAGCTCGGGCTTATTGGAATGCACTGTCGAGACCGGGTCGGCGATAGCCTGCGCAAACGCATTGCCGCCCACGCCATAGGTCGCGGCCGAAACAATCGGCTTGGCCGAGCCCTCGCCAAAGCGCTTGGCCTTGGACTTGGCGCGGTTCTTCTTGGACATGCGCTACTCCTCCCCCATGAGCTCGCCGGCGTTGCGACGCAGCCACTCAAAGCATAGCGCCGTGGTCGCCTGGGCAACATTGAGGCTCTCGGTCATGCCGCGCTGGGGAAGCTTAGTCAAAAAGTCGCATTTCTCGAGCACAAGACGCGAGATGCCGTCGCCCTCGGAGCCCATGACGAGCGCAACGCGGCCCTCGAAGGGAGCATCCCAGCAACTGCCTTCGGCGTGCTCGGAG
The DNA here is from genome assembly GCA_905209765.1 of uncultured Collinsella sp. Lineage (GTDB taxonomy): Bacteria > Actinomycetota > Coriobacteriia > Coriobacteriales > Coriobacteriaceae > Collinsella. The sequence continues at coordinate 1,179 of CAJLUE010000004.1, forward strand.
GCGCCGCCCACCCAAAAGCCGGCGGCCTTGAGGTCATCGAGCGCACGGGCGATATTGGGAACCTGCGCGATGGGCAGGTGCATGACGGCGCCGGCAGAAGTCTTGTAGCTGCCGACGGTCACACCGGCGGCGCGCTTGTTGGCAATGATGACGCCCGCCGCGCCCACGACCTCGGCGGAGCGCACGATGGCGCCAAAGTTGCCGTCGTCGGTCACATGGTCGAGCACGACGACGAGCGCCGGACCGTCGCCCGCATGGTCGAGGATATCGGCAACATCGGCATAGGGGAAGTTGCCAACCTCGAGCGCAATGCCCTGGTGAGCGCCATGGCTCGACAGCGCATCGAGCTGCGCGCGCGGCACATACTTAATGCGGACGCCCGCGGCGTTGAGGTCGTCGACCAGGCGCGACAAGGCGGCATCGCGCTCCCCGCCCTCGGCAATGAGCGCGCACTTGACGGGAAAGCCGGTACGCAGCGCCTCGGCGGCAGCACGGCGACCTTCGATAAACTCGCCCTTGGGAGCCTGGACAGCGTCGCGGTTGCGATCGTGCTGCGGACGTGGGGCCTGGGAGCGCTCGCGCTGGCCCTTGGGAGTGGCAGCGCGGTCGTTGCGGCGAATCGGACGCGAGCCAGAAGCGGCCTGCTTGCCGCCACGAGACGCACGCTTGCGATTGTCGGCCATAAAGCGGCCTCCTTAAATAGATAACGAACAAGAATCGACCGTCCGAGCCACGGCACCTTGCCTTTCAATCGTCGGGCATGACCACCAGGTCTATGCCCTCCTCTTTCAAGGCAATCTGCCGCACCTCGAACGGTCAACAAATACTAGAGAGTCTTAATACGGGTACCTGCGGCCGTATCTTCAATCGTCAGGCCCAGGTCCTTGAGCTGGTCGCGGATGGCGTCGGCCAGATCCCAGTTCTTGGCGGCGCGGGCCTCGGCGCGGGCCTCGAGAATCTTGGCAGCGGCCTCGTCCACGTCGTCGCCCGTGTAGGCGACCAGGCCGGCAGCAACGCCTAGCAGACCCAGCGGCAGCTCGACCTTGGGCTCGGGGAGCTCAACGCCAAGCGTATCGAGCAGCTCGGCCAGCGTGTCGGCGGCGGCAAGCGCGGCGGCCTTGTCGGCAGCGTCGCCCGCCTGCTCCAAGTACTGGTTGCACTCGGTCACAAAGCCAAAGACGGCACCCATGGCACCAGCGGTGTTAAAGTCGTCGTCCATGCACTCCTTAAAGGCAGCACGAGTCTCAGCGGCCTTGGCGGCAAATGCCTCGGCGGCAGCCACATCGGCATCGGCCGTCGCATGGTTCGCGGCCCAGCGCAGGTTCTCGACCGTACCGGCGATACGCGTGAGCGAGTTCTCGGCACCCTCCAGGCGCTCCCAAGAAAAGTCAAGCGGCGAGCGATAGCTCGTCTGCAGCATCAGCAGGCGCAGGGCGGCAGCGGAGTGCTGCTCGAGCACCTCGGCCAGCGTAAAGAAGTTTCCGAGCGACTTGGACATCTTCTCACCGTCTACCAGCAGCATGCCCGTGTGCATCCAGGTGTTGGAGAAGCCCTGGTGCCAGGCGCAGGTGGCCTGGGCGCACTCGTTCTCGTGATGCGGGAAGGCAAGGTCGGAGCCGCCGCCGTGGATGTCGATCGGAGTGCCCAGGTAGCGATGCACCATGGCGGCGCACTCGGTGTGCCAACCGGGACGGCCCTCGCCCCAGGGGCTCGGCCAGCTGGGCTCGCCGGGCTTGGCGGCCTTCCACAGGGCAAAGTCGAGCGGGTCGTTCTTGTCCTCGTTCTCCTCGATGCGCGCACCCACCATCAGGTCGTCGATGTTGCGGCCCGAGACCTGACCATAGTTGGGATCGCTGCGCACGGCAAAGTACACATCGCCGTTATCGGCTGCGTAAGCGTGGCCCTGCTCGATAAGCGTCTTGATCATGGCGATCATGGGGCCGATCTCCTTGGTGGCGCGGGGGCGCACATCGGGATCGAGCACGTTGGCGGCGCGCATGACGCCGATGAACTTGTCCGAGAACTCCGTCGCGACCTCGGCAGCCGTACGGCCCTGCTCGTTGGCGCGCTTGATGATCTTGTCATCGACATCGGTGAGGTTCTGGGCGAACGTGACCTCGTAGCCGCTCGCGATGAGCCAGCGACGAATCACATCGAAGCTGATGAACGTGCGGGCATTGCCGATGTGAATATTGTCGTAGACCGTGGGGCCGCACACGTACATGCGGACCTTGCCGGACTCGATGGGCTGGAACTCTTCCTTTTTATGGGTAGCGCTGTTGTAGATACGCATTCGTTACTCCTTAACGGTTTTCTGTAGCAGGCAGACGGCCCAGGCGCCGATTCCCTCGCCCTGGCCTTCCCAACCGAGCTTTTCGGTCGTGGTGGCGGCGACGCCCACATTTTCGACGTCAACGCCCAGGGCATGGGCAAGGTTGGCGCGCATGGCATCGCGGTGCGGGGTGATCTTGGGTTGCTGACAGGCAATGGTGCAGTCGGCATCGACAAACTCAAAGCCCAGATCGCGCGCATAGTCCATCACGCGAGCGAGCAGCACCATCGAATCGGCACCCTCGTAGGCGGGATCGGTGTCGGGGAATAGCTTGCCGATGTCTCCCCCGCGGCAGGCGCCCAGAATGGCGTCGGCCAAGGCGTGCGCGAGCACATCGGCATCCGAGTGGCCCAGCAGGCCGCGCTCGTAGGGAATGTCGACCCCGCCGATGATACATCGACGCCCCTCCACCAGACGGTGAACGTCGTAGCCGTGTCCAATGCGCAGGTTACTGAACATGGGGAAGGTCCTCTCCCTCGGCCATACGGCCGAGCAGAATCGCGGTTACGGGACGCAGGTCCTCGGGCACCGTCACCTTAAGGTTATCGCGCGGGCTCTGAACGCAGCGGACGCGCCCACCCATGCGCTCGACCAGCGAAGAATCGTCGGTCCCGATAAAGCCCTCGGTAATCGCCGCGGCATGGGCGCGCTTCATGGCGTCTACGCTAAAGATTTGCGGCGTCTGCGCGGCCCAATAGAGCTCGCGCGGCGGCGTCTCGACGATATTATCGCCGTCGACGATCTTGAGCGTGTCGATCGCAGGCTGGCCGCACACGACACCGTCGAGAGCACGGTCGCCCACGAGCACGTCGATAGCGTGGTCGATGGCCTCGGTGGTAATGAGCGGACGAGCGCCGTCGTGGATGGCGACATATTCGAAACCCGCCGGAACCGCATGCACGCCGGCACGAGTGGAATCCTGACGGGTATCGCCGGCATCGGCAAAGCTGATGGGCGTGTCATAGTCAAACGGGTCGATGGCCAGGCGGCGCATCTCGGCACGGCGCTCGGCAGGACAAACCACGACGATGTGGCCGACCTTATCGCTACGATCGAACGCGCGGATGGACCAGCTCATGAGCGGACGGCCCGCCACGTTAACGAGCTGCTTGCCGCCGGGATTACCAAAGCGCTGGCCGCTGCCACCGGCAACGACCACGGCGCATACGGGCGCCATTATGCGTTCCCCTGTTTGGTGCCCTTCATGCGGTACAGCGAGTCCGCAAGAATGGCAGGGTTGTTGACGCCAAAGTCGCCCAGGCGCTCCGGATCCTCGCTGATGTCGTCCATGAGCTCTTGCAGCGAGCCGTACTCGTCGACGATCTTCTCGGCCACGCCGTCGCGTACGACGGACACTCGCGAAAGCGTGCGCAGGCCCAGCGGCGTCATGACGGAGTCCTCGTCCAGGTCGTCATAGCCCAGAACTGCCGCCACATGCTGCGGGTCGGACAGGTCCTTAGGCGTCATGCGAGCGAGCTCTGCACGAATCTTCTCGGCGTTTGCCTCGGAGGAATCGCTCGCGTAGTCGCGGATCATCAGGTCGTATTCGGTATCCATGCTGGAACCGGCGAGCTGCTCGAGCTGCATCTGCACGAGCTTGCCCTGGTTGCCCAGCTTGACGATGCAATCCTTAAGCTCGGTCTTTGCTTGCTGCATGATCTCGAAGCTCGAGAAAATACCGGTAATGTCGGCGAGCGTAACGTAGTCGTCGAGCTCGAGGGCCGTCAGGCGCAGCAGGGAGCGGTCGAGCGACTGACGAGTAGTCTGAAGCGTGGCGACGAGCTGGTTGACCGAGCTCATGATGGTGGTGACGGGCTGGATCTCGTAGCTCTTGCCGTGAACGTACACGTTAACGACGGCACGACGGGCCGAGACCGAGATCACGATGGCATCGGTGAGCACCGACATGCGAGCGGCGGTGCGGTGACGCATGCCCGTCTCGCTCGTGGCAAGCGAGGGATCGGGATTGAGGTGGAAGTTGGCGCGCAGGATCTGGGTGAGGTCGCCGTCGATGACGATGGCACCGTCCATCTTGGAGAGCTCGAACAGACGGTTCGAGGTGAACGAAATGTTGAGCGGGAAGCCGTCGTTACCGGCAGCGAGCACGTTTTCGGTGTCGCCGACGCAGATAAGGGCGCCCAGGTGACCGGCGATGATCATGTCGAGGGCGGTGCGGATCGGCTGACCAGGTGCCGTCAGGCGGATGGCCTGTTCCATACGCTTTTGCAGCTCGTTCTTATCCAAGGCATCGCTCCCATCGTATACGCTCCATAAACGCTAAATAGTTTCTCACGGTTTGTCCCCGCGGCGCTTGCGAAATCCGATGCTTACAGAATGAGCGAACACAGCTGAGAGCCCAACCCAAATGGGCTGCTTATGTGGTAGCATCGGGATTCGCATAAATGAGGGAGTAGTCGCGTGATCGGGTTCGCCTCCGGTGGCGCGGCAAGTCAACATACTGGCCGAAACGGTCTGGCTTGCCTTAATGAACGAGACTCGTGGCTGTGCGCGCAACGCGTACGCCACGGGTCTTTTTTGTTACTCCCCCAAGAGGTACACGCGGGCCCGCCCGCAGAGAGGGAGCCAGACTATGGGACTCGCAGAGCTCGTGTTGCTCGCCGTTGGCCTTTCGATGGACGCCTTTGCCGTTTCCATCTGCAAAGGTCTCGGCATGAAAAAGATCAACCTTAAAGTCGCCGTGGTGCTCGGCCTGTTCTTTGGCGGCTTTCAGGCCGGCATGCCCGTAATCGGATGGGCGCTTGGCAGCCAGTTTATGGGCATCATCGGCCCCATCGACCACTGGATCGCCTTTATCCTGCTCGCCTTCATCGGCGGCAAAATGCTGTGGGAGGCCTTTGCCGAGGACGAGGATGAAGGCGACGGCAAGGATGCCGAAAAGATTGACCTGGTCGAGTACCTGATCCTCGCTATCGCCACCTCAATCGACGCCCTAGCCGTGGGCATCTCATTTGCCGCGCTCTCGGTCGACATCGTGCCCGCTGTATCGCTTATCGGCGTCACAACGTTTATCTTCTCCGTTGCCGGTGTGGCGATTGGCCACACCTTTGGTGCGCGCTACGAAAAGCCCGCCACCATCGTGGGCGGCGTCGTGCTCATCCTTATCGGCCTCAAGATTCTGCTGGAACACTTGGGTTTTTTGGCGCTGTAAAACACCCTTCAAAACTAAACGTCCGGGCAAGGTCTCATGCAGAGTTTTGCATGAGGCCTTTTCATGCAGACTTTTGCATGTCATACTGATATGCAAAAGTCTGCACGTTAGGAGATCGACGTGGATACCCTTCCCATCACCACACCGCGCCAAGCTGGCATCTACGTGCGCCAGTCACGCGAGTCGCAGGGAATCACCCGTGCGACCCTCGCTAAAAAGGCCGGTGTTTCGGAGCGCCTGCTCGCATCGCTCGAGCTGGGCGACGCCACCGGCATTCGACTCGACAAGTTGCTGACCGTCTTTAACGCACTCGGCATAGGTCTCTTCGCGCAAAGCGATAACGACTCCATCACATCGCCCTCCGAACATCCGACGACGATAGTGAACCTCCCTATCGCGAACTCGAATACCCTGCCAAAGCCAAGCGTAGGCAGACAACCCACTCGACAAGGAACGCCATCTTCCTATGGTGCCTTGCTGGCCCAAATCGCAGCCGAGCAAGGCCTTTCCGGCACTTCAAACCTCTCCTTTGGCTGCAAGGTTGTGAAATAAATGGCAGAGATGGAACTCGCGACCCTCATTTGTGGCGAAATCGCCGGCACTCTCCGGCAAGACGAGCATGGACTCTGCAGCTTTGCATACGCCCCAACCTATCGCGGAGCACCGTTATCGCTAACAATGCCGCTTTCCAATCGCACGTATGGCCATAACATCGTCCGCCCGTTCCTATTTGGCCTTTTGCCCGACAGTCAAGAGCAGCGTCGCGCTATTGCCACCGAGCATGATGTTGCATCCAACAACCCCGTCGCCCTCTTGTGCCATATCGGTTTTGACTGCGCGGGGGCCGTTCAGTTTTGTCGAGCCGATCAATTAGACGCCGCCCGCGGCAGGGTCTCGGCATACCGCCCGCTTACCAATTCTCAAATCGCTCACAAGCTCAAAGCAATTCGCGATGACGAAAGAGAAACATGGATGGGCTCCAACGAAAGCTGGTCCCTGGGCGGCAACCAAGGCAAATTTGCACTAGCTTGGCATGATGGACAATGGTGCGAATGTCTAGGGTCATCCCCCACTACCCATATCTTCAAAAATGGTGTCGTTGGGTTCAAACATCAGGCCTTAAACGAATTCGTCTGCATGAAAACAGCTCGGCGTGTTGGCATTCCAACTGCCAACGTCTCCTATTGCACATTTGAAGACGAAGCCGCGCTCGTCGTTGAACGGTACGACAGAATGGTCAATAGCAGCGGAAATATCGAAAGGCTGCATCAGGAGGACTTTTGCCAGGCGCTCGGTGTATTGCCAACCCAGAAATACACCGCCGACGGAGGACCAACTACACGAGACATCCAAGAACGACTGATTAACACAGTCCCCCACCACATGAATCTTGTGCTTTTTACCTATATGCTGTTCTATAACGCCATTATCGGAGCGCCTGACGCACACGCTAAAAACTACTCGCTCATCCTTGGCAAAGGCACAAACGCGGCGCTCGCACCCATGTACGATGTCGCATCGGGCTTAGTATACGAACGCATGCGGCGAAAAGCGCGCCTTGCCATGAGCGTTGGCGGCGAAAATCGTGTGGGGCGCATCGGTCCAGGCGCTATCCGCCGATACCACGGTATGGGCGACCCCGCGCTGGAGGCGGCGCTCACCGATGCCGGGCTATCCGAGAAGTTTTGCTTTGCGACCATGATGGACCTCGCCTACGAGGTGCCCATTTGTATGGAAGAGGTCATGGACGAATACGCCGACCTGCCCGGCATGGCGGACCTGCGCGAGCATATGCTCGGCCCCGTCCGCGAAAACTGCCAGCGCACCCTCGACCTCATCAAGGCGGATATGGGCTAGACGCCAATCAATTTCCCATTTCTTAAAAAAGAGAGGGGGCACCCGTCGCAAAAGCTCGGGTGCCCCCTCACGTAATGTCATTTGCAATCCACCCGCACGTGGCTCGGACTGCTGCTAGCGCAACCTTTATGCAGCGAGGCGCTTGAGGACGTCGATGAGCAGCTCGTAGAAGCGCTCGGCAGAAGCGAGCTCCATGCTCTCGTCCGGGGTGTGGACATCGGAGAGCGTCGGGCCCACGGCGATGGCGTCCAGGCCGTGCAGGGCCTCGGCAAACAGGCCGCACTCAAGGCCGGCGTGGATGGACTCGATACGCAGCTCGGAGCCAAAGAGCTCGCGATAGCTCTCGACAAAGACGTCGCGGACCGGCGAATGCTCGGCATAGCTCCAGCCAGGATACTCGAACTCAAACTTGGCGTCGAAGCCCAGGACATCGGCAAGCGTCTGCAGGCGGTCCTTGAACTCGTTCTGCAGCGAGGTGATCGAGGAGCGCGGGGACAGCATGATCTTGACCTGGTCGTCAGAGGTGGCAACCACACCGATGTTGGAGGAAACCTCGACGGAGCCGTCAGTGGCGACGTTGCGGCGGATCACACCGTTGGGGGCAAGACGCAGAGCGCGAATAAGGGCAAGTGCGGACTTTTCGTCCATGGCCTCGACCTCAGTGTTGTCGGCAATCTCAACCGTGCAGGTAAAGCCGGGGTCGAAGACCTCGAGCTCGGCGGTGACGTCGGCGATGATGCCCTTTGCGATCTGGGTCGCGGCCTCGGCGGCAGCGTGGTCGGCGTAGACCAGAACAGCCTTGCACTCACGGTTGATGGCGTTGTCCTTGGTGCCGCCGTTAAAGCTAACGATGGCGGGCTCGCCGGCAACCATCAGGCGGTCGATGATGCGGGCCATGATGAGGTTGCCGTTGCCGCGCTCCAGGTTGATATCGCTGCCGGAGTGGCCGCCCAGCAGGCCGGAGATGTCGAGCGTGAGGGTGCTACCGGTCTTGTGCTCGCGTACGATTGGGCAGGTGTAGGTAACGACGACACCGCCGGCGCAGCTGACGGTAGCAACGCCCTCTTCCTCGGAGTCAAGGTTAATCATGGTGCGGGCGCTAATCTGGGACTTGTCGAGCGTCTCGGCGCCGACCAGGCCAGTCTCCTCGTCGGTGGTGAATACGCACTCGAGGGCGGGGTGAACGATCGAATCGTCATCGAGAACAGTGAGCATCAGAGCGACGGCAATACCGTTGTCGGCGCCCAGAGTGGTGCCATTAGCGGTGAGGACGCCGTCCTTGACGACCAGGTCGATACCATCGGTCGTAAAGTCGTGCTCAACGGAGCCCAGCTTGTCGCACACCATGTCGATGTGGCCCTGCAGCATCACGGTCGGGGCATTCTCGGCGCCGGCAGATGCGGGCTTGCGAATGATGACGTTGTAGACCTCGTCCTGATACACATCGAGACCGCGCTCCTTGGCAAACGCGACCAGGAAATCGCTGATGCCCTTCTCGTTGCCAGACCCACGGGGGATCGCGCTGACCTCCTCAAAGAAATGGAACAGCTGGGCGGGCTCGTAGCCGGTAATCTTGTAGTCCATGGTGCCTCCTTGGCGCAACTGGTTAGACAGTAAGACATGCGACTTGTATATTCCCAGACTTTGCGTGCATAAACCAGTCGAAAACGCCGAGCGCCCTCGCATCATCGGCTAACGGTGGACCGCATAGCATAACGGTCACAACTTCGCAGTTCTACAAATCGAGGCGCCCTTGCCAGAGCGCCTCGATTGCGCGTATCAAATTGTCGCCACGCCCTACAGCGCGCCGGAACCGGCTTGCATCATGCCGCCGGGGCCCGAGGTCACGCCGCCGCTCACGGGCGCGGCGTTGCCGGTGTGCGGTGCCGCCGGAGCGGTATCGCCACCGAGCGTGCCCGCCGGACGCGGTGCCGGGATCTCACCCGTGCCGTGGCTAAAGACAAACTTGCCATCGGTCACGTCGCACAGGACGGTATCGCCCTCGCCCCACGCGCCGGCCAGAAGCTCCTCGGACAGCGGGTCCTCGATGAGCTTTTGGATGGCACGGCGCAGCGGACGCGCACCGTTGGTGAGGTCGGTGCCCTCGGCCACGATCTTGTCATAGGCCGCATCGGTGAGCTTGATGTTCATGCCGTTGGCAATCAAACGCTGACGCAGGTCGTCCACCAGCAGGTGCGCGATCTTGGTGAGATTCTCGCCCGAGAGCTTCTGGAACACCACGATGTCGTCGATACGGTTGAGCAGCTCGGGGCGGAACAGGCGCTTGAGCTCGCCCATCGCGCGACCACGGATCTCACTCGACGTGAGACCCTGCTCGCCGGTGGTGCCAAAGCCAACGCTCGCATCCTGCGCAATCTCGCGGGCGCCCACGTTGGACGTCATGATGATCACGGTGTTGCGGAAGTCAACCGTCTTGCCCTGGCTATCGGTCAGACGACCCTCCTCCAGCACCTGCAGCAGGATGTTGAAGATGTCGGGATGCGCCTTCTCGATCTCGTCGAACAGCACGACCGAGTACGGGTGGCGACGAACGGCCTTGGTAAGCTGGCCACCCTCGTCGTGACCGACGTAACCAGGAGGGCTACCGATGAGCTTGGAGACCTCGAACTCGCTACCGAACTCGGACATGTCGAAGCTGATGAGCGCATCCTTGCTGCCAAAGAGGTACTCGGCGAGCGTCTTGGCGAGCTCGGTCTTGCCCGTGCCGGTGGGACCCAGGAAGATAAAGCTGCCGCCGGGTCGACGCGGATCCTTGAGCGGCGAGCGGCTGCGGCGCACGGCCTTGGCAACTGCCTCGACAGCCTCATCCTGACCGATGATGCGCGTCTTGAGCACGCTTTCGGCCTGCAGCAGGCGACGACTCTCGCTCTCGGTAAGCGAGGACACCGGCACGCCCGAGGTCACGGACACGATATCGGCGATCTGACTCACATCGATGGTGAGCGGGCTGGCGTCGAGCTCGGCGGTCCAGGCGGCCTTGGCCTCGGCGAGCTCAATCTCGGCGGCCTTCTGCTGCTCGGTGATCTCGGCGGCCTTGTTCATGTCGTCGCTCTCGGTGGCCTCCTGCGCGGCGGCCTTAAGCTCCTCCACGCGATGCTCGGCCTCACGCACCGGCTCGGGCGCGCGATTCGCGGCGATGCGAGCGCGGGCACCGGCCTCGTCGATGAGGTCGATGGCCTTATCGGGCAGGAAGCGATCCTGTATGTAGCGGTTGGAAAGGTTCGCGGCAGCCTCGATAGCACCCTGCGTATAGCGCACATGGTGATGCTCCTCGTAGCGCGGCTTGAGCGCGGTCAGGATCTTGACCGTGTCCTCGACGCTCGGCTCCTCGACATCGATGGTCTGGAAGCGACGCTCGAAGGCCGGATCCTTGGTGAGGTACTTGCGGAATTCCTCGGCCGTGGTGGCGCCGATAATCTGGAAGGCACCGCGCGCAAGCACGGGCTTGAGCATGGAGCTCGCGTCGATGGAACCCTCGGCAGAACCGGCACCGATGATGGTGTGCATCTCGTCGATAAACAGGATGACGTCATCGGCTTCGGTGGCCTCCTGGATCACGTTCTTGAGGCGCTCCTCAAACTCGCCACGATACTTGGCACCCGCCACGAGGCCCGGCAGGTCGAGCGTCCAGATATTCTGGTTCATGAGGTTCTCGGGCACGTTGCCGGCTGCAATCTGCTGAGCCAAGCCCTCGACGATGGCCGTCTTGCCCACGCCGGGGTCGCCCAGAATGAGCGGGTTGTTCTTGGTGCGGCGCGAAAGAATTTCCATCATACGCTGGACTTCCTTTTCGCGACCAATTACAGGGTCGAGCTCGCCGTCGCGCGCCTTCTGTGTGAGGTTGGTCGCGAACTGCTTAAGCGTATCGGTACCACTCCCCTTTTGCTGAGAGGCATCCGAGCCGCTAAAGAACGGCAGGCCCGCACCGGGACGACCAGCACCGGCGCCGGCGAGCGGACGCTTCTTGTCCTGGTCCTTGGCGGTGAGTTTCTCGATAGCCTTTTTGATGGAGGCGGACGACACACCCAGGCGCATGAGGATGTCCATGGCCATGCCGTTGCCCTCTTCGACGATGCCGATCAGCAAGTGCTCGGTCGACACGTAGGTCTGGTTGTTCTCACGCGCCACGCGGAACGAACGCTCCATCACACTAATGACGAGCGGCGTAAAGGCAAGCTTGGCCGCCTCGGTCTCCTCGCTGGGCTCGGGAACCGTGGTCTGGACCTCTTTGAGAGTATCCATGATGTCATCGTAGGAGATGTCGAGCGAACGCAGTGCCTCGGCGGCAATGCCCTCGTCCTCCTTGGCAAGCGCGAGCAGCAGGTGCTCGGTGCCCACCTTATTTGAATGAAGATCAAGCGCCTCTTGCTTGGCCATGGACATGACCTTACGCGCGCGATCGGTAAATCTATCTAACATGCTCGTTTCCTTACATGAGTTCATCGAAATCAAAAGCCCGCCCGTCGGCGGCGCTTTTGTCTCTTTACCCACAGGTTGTCTATGTTAACAGCTGGAGGAATATCTATAAACCCGGCTCACATGAATGCAGGTTATGACCGCATCGCGGGACTCACCGCGCGATGCGCGACAGGCGCCCCGCAAGAGAAACCCTAGGCGTCTTTCACCACGTCGGGACTCGTCGCACGCGATGCGCGATAGGCATCGGCCTCCTTGGAGACGCGTTCGAGCAGTTCGGATGTATCGACGCCCTCGACTTGCGCGACCGTTTCCACCGTCTGCATGGCGACCGCCCTCAGGTACGCGCACGCGCTGTCCCCCAGCCGCTCGAGGTCTATCTCCTCGCCGCCCTCCCGGGCAAAGCCGACCGCCATCACAAAGCCCATGATGCCCGAGACCAGAAAGCCCACCGCAAAGCTCGAATCTGCCTTGAGCTCTTCTCCGTCGGGGTGGACGATCTCTCTCACGCGGTCGATGATGATCGTATGGATGCCCTGCACGACCTGCTCGGCGGCACCCGCCCTCATGGTGATGACGATGCGCCGCAGCAGGCAGCGGACGTCGCGCCGGTCGAACGCCGAAAGGTCGCCCTCGCTCGAAAAATGCCAGAGGGCATCGGTGATGAGCTCGTTATCCTGCAGCAGCTGGGCTATGGCGATGGCGACGAGTTCATCGAAATCGTGAAAATAGTAGTAAAACGTTCCGCGATTGCACTGGGCGGCGCGGGTCACCTCGCCAACCGACAGCTCGAAGATGCTGTTGTTCTCGATGAGCTCCCAAAACGCCTCGATGATACGGGTGCGTGCATCGGGCGCATCGGCGTCCTTACGCGGTCTCGCCATGCGCCTCACCGCACCCCTGCGCCTTGGCGTTCATGATGAGCATCTGAAGACGGTTCTCCACGTTGGCGAAGCTCACGTCGGGATCGTAGTCGAGCGGCAGGAACTGCGCCGTGGGATACTGCTCCTTGAGCGCATGGATGAGCCCGCGCCCCACGACATGGTTGGGCAGACACCCGAACGGCTGTAGGATCACGAAGTTGCGGCAGCCGCGCTTGGCGTGCTCGAGGATCTCCGCCGGAATCAGCACGCCCTCGCCCGCATCGAACGTATGGTGCAGGATCTTATCGCTCGCGCGCACGAGCTCGGGCATGCGCGTCGGCGGCTCGTAGAGCGGGCTCGCCGCGCCCAGGCGGTCGCAACGGTCGTGCGCGAGCTCGAACAGGTTGTCCGCTGTGGCGTACCAGGCCTTTTCGGGCAGCGACAGGTCGACGTGGAACTCGCGCGACTGCGCATGCTTGTAGAAATAGGTCTTGCGGATCACGTCGGTCATGCGCGCCTCGATGACCTCGAGCCCGTTGTCCTCGAGGTAGCGCTCGATCTCGTGGTTGGCGCCGAGATGGAAATTGAGCAGGTACTCGCCCACGATGAGAACGGTCGGATGCGGGTTCGAGCGGTCGTACGGAACGGCGTCCATGATCGCAAGCGCGCGTTTGAAGCCCGTCGCCTGGCCTCTCAGCCCGGAGCGCTCCATGCCCTCGATAACCTCATCGAGCGCGCGGTCGAACGCAGCGTCCGCCGCGCCCTTCTCGAGCTCGTAGGGACGGATGCGCCTAAGCATGGCCTCGAGGGCATCGATCATGGGAAGACCGTAGGCGATCTGGATGCTCGGGCCAAGGCCGAGCTTGAAGCCCGGATGCGCATTGTGGGCATCGACGTCGTCGTTGGTGAGCACCGGGACATAGTCGTATCCCGCGTCGTCGAGCGCGCGGCGCAGCAGGGGCATGTAGTGCGTCAGGCGGCAGTCGCCGATATACTTGCCAGTCACCACGGCGACGTCGTGCGGGTCGTACTTACCGCTCTCGAGTGCCGCGAGCGCCTCGCCGATCACGATTTGCGCGGGGAAGCAGATGTCGTTGTGCACATAGCGTTTGCCCAGGCGGATGGCATCCTCGCGCCCGATATCAAGGGCCTCGGCGCGCACGCCCTGATTGCGCATCGCCGCGGTCATGAGCCTGCAGAACGCATGGGAGGTGTTGGGGACCAGCGCGATCTTGTCGTGCCGGTCGCGCTTGGTGTACTTGACCTTATACGGGTCGTCGAGCGGATGGACCGCGTGCACCCGGGCGCCCTCGGCACGCTCCTCCGCGCGACGACGGTTGACCGACTCGATAAACGAACGCACGCGAATGCCCATGGGACCGGCGACGTCGCTCTCATCGAGCTTGATCATCATCGGAACCTTGGAGCCCATCTCGCCCATCATGCGCGCGATCTCGTCGGTGAGATACGCATCGTGGCCGCAGCCGAAGCTGCCCATCTGCACGAGCTCGAGCTCGGGCGTCGATGCGACGATGACCGCGCACGACAGCATGCGCGCATGGTAGTTGTTCACGATGTCGATGCGGCTGTTGGAAAGATCGACGTTGCAGACCCCCGGCACCGCATCGGGCGTCAGCACGGGGATGCCGCGCTCAGAGAAGAGCTTGGGCAGCCCGTGGTTGACCAGCGGGTCGTTGTGGTACGGGCGCGAAGCGATCACCACCGCGTAGCCGCCGTCCTCGCGCACGTTCTCGAGCACCTGCCTGCCGCGCAGCTGCAGCTGGCTCTCAAACGTCTGCTGCGCGCGGTCCGCCTGCTCGGTCGCCTTGGCAACCAGGTCGGCATCGATATCGAAGGTCTCCTTGCACCACGCCTTGAGCTGGCGGTTTCGGTCGCCCTCGTCGTACCAGTGGAACAGCGGCGTATCGAACGGAACGCCGAAACGTTCCTCCGGGTTATCGGAATTGCGCATCACGTAGGGGTATCCCTTTACGACGGCGCACATCCACTCGCTGGTAGAGGCGGTGTTTTCGGTGGGCACCGTCGTGATGATGGGCATGAAGATGCGGTCGACGCCGGCGTCGACGAGATTGCGGATGTGCCCGTGGACGAGCTTGGCCGGGAAGCACACGGTGTCGGATGTGACGTGCGCCAGACCGCGCTCGTACATCGCCTTGGTGCTGCGTCCCGAGACGCGCACCTTAAAGCCGAGCGTGCTGAAGAACGTCGACCAGAACGGCATGGTGTCCCAGAACTCGAGCACACGGGGAATGCCGATCGTGACATCGCGCCCCCCGCAGACGGGAACCGTGGGGCACGACTCGAACAGCAGCTTCTCGCGGTCGACAAAGAGATTGGGGGCAGCCGCGGTCCGGTCGCGCCCCGTGCCGGGTGCCTGTGCTTCGCAAGCACCCTGCGGACGCAGCTCCTCCGCCGCGGGAACCTCGCGCACGAGCTCATCCCATGAGATGGCGCCGCCGCGCGGGCAGCGATTGCCCGTGACGTAAAGCGAGCCGTCGCCAAATGCCACGACCGCGCGCTGGCAGCGGTTGTTGCACCGACGGCAGGTAACGCCGCCGAACTCGCGATGCTCGAAGCGCTCCACGGCATCGAGCCCGATAAACGACGTGCCGGCGTCGCCCTTGCGGCATTCCTCGCGCGCGAGCAGGGCGATACCGATAGCGCCCATCAGCCCCGGGTGGGGCGCACGCGTGACGGGTTTGCCCAGATACTGCTCGAATGCGCGCAGCACCGCGTCGTTTCGGAACGTGCCGCCCTGGACGACGACTTTGTCGCCCAGACGGTTGAGATTTGAAACGCGAATGACCTTGGTGAACACGTTCTCGATAATCGAACGGCAGAGACCGGCCATGATGTCGCCCGGACCCTTACCGCGCCGCTGCTCGGAAACGACGCTGCTGTTCATGAACACCGTGCAGCGGCTGCCGAGAACGGCGGGGGCTTTGGACGAAAATGCCTCGGTCGCGATATCCTCAACGGCTATTCCGAGGTTTTTGGCAAAACCCTCGAGGAACGAGCCGCAGCCCGCAGAGCACGCCTCGTTGACGACGATATCGGTCAGCACGCCGTGGTTGAGCCAGATGGCCTTCATATCCTGTCCGCCGATGTCGAGCACGAAGGTCGCATCGGGAACGCATGCGCACGCGGCGCGGGCGTGCGCGACCGTCTCGACCGTATGGTAGTCGGCGTGGAACGCGCGCGCGAAAAGCTCCTCGCCGTATCCCGTGGTGCCCACGGCATCGATCGCAAGCGTGACTCCCGCTGTCTCCCAGCGGTTCTTCAAGCTGACAAGACCCTGTTGGGCGACGTCGAGCGGTCTGCCGTTATTAGACGCGTAGAACGAATCGACAAGCTCACCCGCCTCATCGACCAGGGCGAACTTGGTCGTCGTGCTCCCCGAATCGATACCGAGCGCCACACGCACCGTCTCTCCGGGCGCATACGCATCCGGACCCTTTGCCGGCGTCTCTTTGCCATGGCGTGCCGTAAAATCCTCCTGCTCGGCAGGTGTGGCAAAAAAGGGCTGGGCAAGACGTCCCTCCCCGCTTGCGGGCGCGACCGTCTCGAGCTTATCCAGCCAGACAAAAGCGTCGGGAAGGTCGATCGGTTGGGGCGATGCGAACATGTCGGTCAGCGACAGGGCGGCACCGCGCGCGACCATGATCTGCGGATCGCGCGGGACGATAACCTGATCGTCCGATAGATTCAGTTGCTCCCGGAACACGCGGACCAGCGTGGGGTTGTAGGCGAGCGTACCGCCCTCGAAGATTACCGGCGGCTCGATGTCGATACCCTGGGCCAGACCGCCGATCGTTTGGCGGGCGACCGCGTGAAGCGCCGAAAGCGCCAGGTCGGTGGTAGGAATGCCCTCGTTGAGCAGCGGCTGGATATCGGTCTTTGCGTACACGCCGCAGCGGCCCGAGACCTCGTGGACGGTCGTTCCCCGGCTTGCGAGCTGCTCGAACTCGCCCGATTCGGTGCCGACCCCCATGAGCTTTGCCATCTCGTCGATAAATGCACCGGTACCGCCTGCGCACGAGCCGTTCATGCGCATGTCGGCAACCTCGATGTCTCCCTTATCGTTGGTGCGGAAGAAGATCATCTTGGCGTCTTGGCCGCCCAGCTCGATGGCGCAGCGCGTCTGCGGATAGAACCTGCTGATCGCGAGCGCGTTGGCGACCACCTCCTGAACGTACGAGGCGCCCAGCGCGGTCGCGATATCGCGCGCACCCGAGCCGGTCACCGCAACGCGCAGCGACTCATGGGGAAAGCGCTCGGCGAGCTCGCCGAGCATGGCGCGCACGCTCGCTGCCTGACACGCCCCGTGGCGGCGATATCCCCACCACGCCTCGGTCATATCCTCGTGCATCGCGTAAACTTTGGTCGTCGTCGACCCTACGTCCAGTCCTACTAGCAACGCCATAATGCTCCGTCTCTCGCATTTTTCCTGCTAGAGATATACCACTCTACGTAATACAACAGACTGTTGTATTTAAACTCCGTATAAAAAGCGGCTGCCGAAACGCTTCAGCAGCCGCCGAATGCACCAACAGATTGTCTGCGCGCTAGCACGTCGGGCAACGGAGCAGCACGGGCCCTCAGGTCATGCGCACCGCTCGCGCCCGCGATGTCGCCGAGCGAGCTATCCACGCTTAGGGCTCCAACCAAGCAAGTCGCCCGCGCTCAGCAGGTCCCTAAGCGAGCTACTCGCACTCAGAAGCCATAGCCTGCTCCAAGAGCTCGGCATGCTCCTCCTCGAAAACCGTCCCCACAGGGAAGGCGCGACGGAAGACGAAGCGGGAAATCGGACCGGCTACCAAAAGGTTCCACGGCAGCGCCATCACAAAATTATGCGGGATGTTGATCATCCCGATCGCGGGCACGGAATACAGGTTCGCAAGGATGCCGCCGGGCATGTGCGTCAGACCCTCGCAGGCACCGTACAGCGACATGATGATGACCATGGGAACGACCATGCAGGAGCTGACGGCGAGCGTCATGGCAAGCGGCGAGCTCTTGCCCGGCGTGACCAAGTACTTAAAGGCGAAACCCTTGGCGAGCGGGCTGGCGACGAACCAGTCGCAGCACATGGCAAAAATGTAGGCAACGGGGAAGCCGAGCCACGCAGCGGCAACGACCTCGCCGTTGATGGCCCCGTGCTGCAGGGCAACGTTGTAGATGCTCATCCAGAGCACCATGCAAAAGCACATGATAAAGGTGAACAGCAGGCTCTCTCGTTTGTTGATAGGCATAAAGGGCAGATTCCTCTCTGTGTTGTGCCGCGGCGCCACGCAACAAAAACGGGCGGGCAAGATGGAGCTGTTGGAACTTCATCTCGCCCGCCCGTGGTACGCGCGTCTGCGACTACTTATGTGGTGGAACCAGCCTAGCACGAAACGCATGCGCTTCGTAAGCGTTGAGTTTATGAAGATGCAGGGCACCGATAATCCCCCGACCCCATAAGTTGCGGTGGAATACGGACTGTTTTGACCCTTTAAGCAGCAATTCAGTCCCTATTTCACCGCAACTCATTTGGTGCAAAGTAACCTGTCCCCCTTGTACCAATTAGCTGGTATGGCGCCAGCGGGGGTCGGTGAGAGTTCTCGCCACACCCAGCCCAACGGGCAGAAACGCTACGATGAGCACTGCACGCACAAACCAGCCGAGCATATTGACCGTGTCGAAGGTGCACATGTAATACATAGAGCGATAGAGATACAGACCGGGCACCATAATGACAATCGAAGGCACCGTGAGGGCGATGCGCGGGTAGGTGAGCTTGACTTCGGCCAAGCTTGCGAGCAGCCCCGATACCAGCGCGCCGATAAACGCTGCTGCCTCGGGAGGCATTCCCGTGCTGAGGCCCAGGAAGGGAATCATCGTCGGCGCATCGACAAGGGTCAGACGCAGGGTATTGGACACGGCGCCGATCAACCCAGCTGCCGCGGCCATCTTTACCGGGCTGTTGAACATCACCGAGAAGCCGAATACGCCAACGAAGCTCATCACCACGCGCAGGAGCGTAAGGGCAAGCGGCGAAAGGCCCAGTGGGGCAAAGTCGTCCGGCGCCAGGCCAACACACTCGGCAACCATCCAACCTACGAGGGTCGCCATCACAATAATCGATACGGCATATGAAAGGCGCTCGATACCGCTTCGCATGTCGAGCTTAGCGATGTCGAGGCCTGCCGTAATGAGCGGAAAGCCGGGAATCACAAAGAGCATGGCGCCGATATAGCCTTCTTGGTGCGACATTGCCCCCGGTATGACCTGGCCAAGGCCGAGCAATGCCAGCAGATACGAAACGCAAGCGAGCGCAACGCCGGTCGTCAGCGCGCTGAACTGACCAAGGCCCTGCTTGAGAATATGGGAGCGGGCAAAGTTGCCGACACCCGCGCCTACGAACGCGCATGCCATCTCAATAGGACCGCCACCAAGTAAAAAGACAAAGGCGCCACAGGCGCAGGCCGCCGCAAGGCCCTGTTGCCAAGGCGCGTAATCAGGTTTTGAACTCTCAACGGTCTTGAGCATCTCGTGATACTCGTGCACCGTGAAGCGACGACCATAGGTCTCGATTTCCTTGAGGAAACTCTCCATCATCCAAATGCGATGGGTATTGACGCCCGTTGTGGGCAAGCTGACGACCTCATTAAAGCAGTGGCCATCTTCGATGCAGGTGCACTCAAACGATAGGAGACTCAGGTCGACATGGATGGTGACGCCGAGCACGTCAGCAACACGATTCATGGTATCGCGCACGCGCCAGGCACCCGTTCCGCTCGCGAGCATAAGCATACCGGTGCGGCAGATGATGGATGATTTATCGGTGAGCGGCGCATCGACGGCAAGCTCATCGCCCGCCGTCACAATCTGGTGCCAGTCAGTTTTCATATGGAGCGCGCCGGCACGGACACCGTGGTGCATGGGGGCTCTCGAAAGCAGCGAGTCAAGGCGCGAAGGCTGTGAGGGCTCCGCCGATTCGCCCTCGTCCTCGCCGGGCTCTTCATCGACCAGATCAAAGGAATCAAGCGGCGCTGGCTCGCGACGGTCGATCAGCTCCTCGTCCTCATCATCAAAGTAATTGAACTGATCGAGCATGTCCTCTTCAATCGCGCGCTCGCTCGCATCGTCCATACAGGCACTCCCTTCCTACCGACTAACCCCATCCTAGACAGCGACGGCTAAAGGAAACATAAAAGAGACGGCTGTCATGCGAACCATGTTCGCAATAGCCATTGGGTAGTCATTGGGGACGTTCTTGAATGACTAGTCGTTTAAGAACGTCCCCAATGACTACTCCGACAACGTCGATGTATTGGCAACGCCAGCGAGCGGGCCGCATTTGAGACAAGGTGACGTGAAACGAAAGGGCGCTGACCTTCTGGTCGCGCCCTTGAAGTTGAACGTCAGATTGTCCAAATGCGGCCCGCGCAGCGTCGAGCCGTTACGCGGTTCGTAGAACCGCGTAACTAGTTAGTACATCTTTGCGCCGGCAGGGATGGAGGCGTCGAGCTGGATCAGGTTGAGGCGCTCCTCGCCCTCCTCCTCGTGGATGGCGCTGATGAGCATGCCGCAGCTGGGGATACCCATCATCTTGCGCGGAGGCAGGTTGGTGATGGCAAGCAAGGTCTTGCCGACCAGGTCCTCGGGCTCGTAATAATCGTGAATACCGGAGAGGATGGTGCGGTCGGTGCCGGTGCCGTCATCGAGCGTAAAGTTCAGCAGCTTCTTGGACTTCTTGACGGCCTCGCATGCCTTGACCTTCACGGCGCGGAAGTCGCTCTTGGAGAAGGTATCAAAGTCGACGAACTCCTCAAACAGCGGCTCGACGGCAATCTTGGAATAATCAACCGTGGGCTTGAGCGGCTTGACGAAGGGGCTCGCGGTGTTGCCGGCCTCGGCAGCCTTGGCAGCAGCGGCACCGGACTGGAAACCCTTCTCGGGCTTCATGTGCGGGAACAGCAGCACGTCGCGGATGGAAGCCTGGTTGGTGAGCAGCATGACCACGCGGTCGATACCAATGCCGATGCCGCCCGCGGGAGGCATACCGTACTCAAGGGCGCGCACGTAGTCCTCGTCGTACTCCATGGCCTCGTCGTCGCCGCCGGCCTTCTCGGCCATCTGGGCAGCGAAGCGCTCGGCCTGGTCGACCGGGTCGTTGAGCTCGGAGAACGCGTTCGCGTACTCGTGGCCGGCGATGACCAACTCAAAGCGATGGGTCAGGCGCGGGTCATCCTCAAAGCGCTTGGCAAGCGGGCTAACCTCGATGGGGTAATCGCACACGAAGGTGGGGTTGACGATGGTGTCCTCGCCCAGCTCATCGTAGATCTCGGCGATGATCTTGCCGGCGGTCCACTCGGGCTTGATCTCCAGGCCCTTCTCGCGCGCGGCGGCGGCAAGCTCCTCGACCGGCGTATCGATGGTGACTTTCTTGCCGAGCACGTCAGAGACAATATCAGTCATGGGGCGGCTTGCCCACTCACCGGAAAGATCGATGGTCTGACCCTGGTACTCGATGACCTCGGGGTTGCCGATGGCCTTGTTGGCAGCCTTGATGACGCCCTGGGCGAGCGCCTTCATGCCCTCGAGGTCGGAGAAGGCGCGGTAGGCCTCCATCGTGGTGAACTCGGGGTTGTGGGTAAGGTCCATGCCCTCGTTACGGAAGATACGGCCGATCTCGAACACGCGCTCAAAGCCACCGACGATGCAGCGCTTGAGGTGCAGCTCGGTGGCGATACGCAGGTAGCACTCCTGATCGAGAGCGTTGAAGTGCGTGATGAACGGCTTGGCAGTAGCTCCGCCCTGGATGGTCTGCAGGATAGGGGTCTCGACCTCCATGTAGCCATCGGACTCCATAAAGCGGCGGAACGTGGAGAGAATCTGCGAACGCTTGCGGAAGGTCTCGCGAACGTCGTCGTTGGCGATCAGGTCGACATAGCGCTGACGATAGCGGGTCTCCTTGTCGGAGAGACCGTGGAACTTCTCGGGCAGCGGGCGAACGGCCTTGGACAGCAGCGTCGCGCTCTTGGGGGCAACGGAAAGCTGGCCACGCTTGGTGCGCACGACTACGCCGGCCACGCCCAGGATATCGCCTAGGTCGAGTGCCTTGAGCGTATTCCAGGCGGCCTCGTCCATGTCGTTGATGCGGCAGAACAGCTGGATCTCGCCAGTCGCATCGCGCACGACGATGAACATGATCTTGCCCTGACCGCGCTTGGCGACCACGCGGCCGGCGATCTTCACGACGTCCTCGGTGTCCTCGCCATCGGCAAGCTCGGCATACTTAGTCTCGATGTCGACGACGTAGTCCTCAACCTCGGAGTGCTCGGGATAGGGGTTCTGGCCCGCCTCGAACAGGGCGGCGCGCTTGGCCAGGCGGGTGGCGCGCTCGTCGTTGAGCGTCGATGCCTGATCGGCGGCGTTCTGGTTCTCTGCCATAAGTTAGCTCCTCAAACTAAAACGCTCCCCAGGATTCGGTCCCAGGGAGCGAAAACATACCTTTACGCGGGACCGTGGTCTAGCGTGCGATCTTGGCGATGGTGTAGACGCGAGTCTTGCCGGAAGGCGTAACGACCTCGACGGAGTCGCCCTCGCCATGACCAATGATGGCGTGGCCGACCGGAGACTCGTTGGAAATCTTGTGCTCGAGCGAGTTGGTCTCGGTGGTACCGACGAGCGTGACCTCCATGACCTCACCGTTGGGATCAATCAACGAAACGGTGGAACCGATGGAGACGGTCAGATCACCCGTGGTGGCAGCAACCTGGGCGTTGGCGAGAATAGCCTGAATCTCGGCGATACGAGCGGCATTCTGGGCCTGCTTGTCCTTGGCGGCATCGTACTCGGAGTTCTCCGAAAGGTCACCGAACGCGCGGGCCTCCTTGATGTCCTCGACGATCTCCTTGGCGTAATCGCCCTCACGCCAAGCGAGCTCCTCGACGAGCTTCTGGCGGCCCTCAGCGGTCAGTACGATCTGGCTTGCGTCCATACGGATATCTCCCCAACTATGATGTAACGATCAACTGTCAACAAAAACGAAAAAGACCGGCTAGCCTGCGGGCAAGCCGGTCAGGTGCTCACCCCAAAGGGATGGGACTACTCTGCGTCCGCGTCGCTGTCCTCTGCCTTCTTTTGCTTGGCAGCAGCGAGCTTGGCCTCGAGCTCTGCGATCTCCTTGTCCTCCTTGGACTCCTCGACCACAACGTCCTCGGCCTGCTTGGTTTCGCCCTTATCGTCGCCCTCCATGCCCTCACGGATATTCTTGACGGTAGAGCCGAGGGACTTACCGAGCTTCGGCAGGTTCTTGGGCCCAAAGATAATCAGGACAACGACGAGAATAATGATGAGCTCAGGAGCCCTCAGTCCAAACATGTAGACCTCCACAATACAGCGAGACAAGCTCGAATGAGTATACCGCGGGTATCGCGGTATCACAACAATAGCTAAAAAAAGGGACCGCAAGAAGCGGTCCCTCCTCATGCTCTGGTCGGGTTGACTGGATTTGAACCAGCGACCCCTGCGTCCCGAACGCAGTGCTCTACCAAACTGAGCCACAACCCGTTAGCTCGACTATAGTAACAAAGATTTCCGTCGTGTGCCAGAGATATTTTTACTTCTTTGGCGCTTCAATGCGAACCGTGTCGGAAACGAGCTCCGTTGCATAAGCCCACCAGCCGTTTTGTTGAGCGTCTGCCGCAAGATTGACTGCCGTGGCGGCGGTATCACAGAGAGCAAACGAGCAGGCACCCGAACCGCACACGTTTACGGCAATGGTACCGTCCTGTGAACGAAGCCAGTCAAGCACCGTTTGAATCCGCGGCTCCATCTGCGCGGAAATGACACCCAGGTTGTTGTGGACGAGCGCGTAGGCCGCCTCTGCATCTCCCGAGCGAAGGGCAGATGCGATCGCTCCGGGCTTGTCCGCAGGCGCTGGGGTCTCGTCAAAACGTCGATAGGCTTCAATTGTTGAAACGCTTGCCTCGCGCGGCTTGACCAGCACGACGGGTGTCGCGGGTAGTGCGGGGTACTCGGTTGCCAGCACGTCTCCCCCACCCACGTAAAATGCAGGGCTGGCATGCAAAAAGAAGGGAACGTCAGCGCCAATGCCGCGCGCGATGTTGTCCAGCGCGGGATCGGCACGGTCGATGCCCCAACTCTCTGCCAAGGCGACAATGACCGCCGCGGCATCCGTCGAAGGACCGCCCAGGCCGGCACACAACGGGATGCGCTTCTCGATCGTGATGCAGACATTGGCTTCGCGACCATAATGCTCGGCCATAGCAGCGGCCGCACGATACGCCGTATTCTTTTGCATGGGAAAGTCGGATGCCGGAATCGTCTGGACGGTCAGTGCCTGTGCCGGCGTAACCGTAACGGTATCAACAAGACCGACGGCTGCCATCAGGGAATCGACCTTATGGTAGCCGCGGTCGTCGCGCTCGGTATGAACCCCCAGATAGAGGTTGATCTTTGCCGGCGCGGAAAGGGTCAGGGACCAATCGGTCACCGCTAGTGCTCCTCGAGCTGATTGCCGAGCGGGGTAAAAATGTGCTCGCCGCTCTCGGGGTCGAACAGCTCGACCTGGCCGGTGAGAACATCAATATACTGGTAGGACTGACGCGACTTGCGGCCACGGCGCTCGTCGACCTCGACGATAAAGACTGCCGGATGGACGCTCTTGATGGTGCCCATGCGCTCGACGACGCGGGTGCGGCCCATGTTAGCCTTCACCTTAACGCGATCGCCCACCATATCGGTCAGCTTCTCGTGGATGTCGTCGACGTGATTGACTTCCATCTCTTCCATGAACAGGGCCTCCAGAAGGTGCAATTCAAAAAGGGGATAATACCCCTAAGATAGACAAAACTCTAATACTATAGCACCCTGCTGCAGTCATATGCAAGCAGCTAAAAAGCCCCGTCTCAAATACGTACCAGACAACAACCTCGCATGACCAGTTGTTACGCGGTTTGGTAAAACCGCGTAACCTAAAGATTGTCGGTATCGAGGACGATGGTGAATGGGCCGTCGTTGACGAGATCGACCTTCATGTCGGCACCGAAGATGCCATGCGCTACGTGCTCGACGTCCTCGCGCACAAGCGTCAGGAAGTACTCGTAGAGCTCGTTGGCGACATCGGGGGCGCCAGCATCCGTAAACGATGGACGGCGGCCGTGACGGCAATCGGCGAACAGCGTGAACTGCGACACCACGAGAACCTCGCCGTCGACATCGGCAAGTGCCAGGTTGGTCTTGCCGTTCTCGTCCTCGTTAATGCGCAAGCCCCGGAGCTTGCCCCACAGCTTATCGGCCTCGGCGCGCGTGTCGCCGTGGCCCACGCCCAGCAGCACCAGATAGCCGCGCCCGATTTTGCCCACGCACTCGCCGTCGACCGTCACGCCGGCGTTGAGCACGCGCTGCACCACCGCACGCACGGCCTACTCCTCGCCCGTCAGTTTGGCGGATAGGTGCTCGAGCGCATGGAATCGATGGCTGATGGCGTTCTTCTCGTCCGCCGTCAGCTCGGCCATGGTCTTGCCCGGCGTGTCGACCGGCAGGAACAGCGGGTCGTAGCCAAAGCCGTGATCGCCGCGACCCTCGTGTGCGATAACGCCCTCGCAGGCGCCCTCACCATAGGTGACCAAACCATCCGTGTCGATGAGCGCGACGACGCTCATAAAGCGCGCAGTGCGGTCCTCGTCGGCCACGCCCTCCAGATTCACGAGCAGTTTGGCATTGTTGGCGGCATCGTCGCCGTGAACGCCCGCGTAGCGCGCGCTATACACACCGGGCTCACCATCCAGCGCGTCAACGACCAGGCCCGAATCGTCGGCAATGGCCATGAGCCCCGTCTCTTCGACGGCAGCCTGCGCCTTGATGATGGCGTTCTCCAAAAACGTCGTGCCGTTTTCCTCGGGGTCCTCAAAATCGCCCAGCTGGCCGAGTGCCACAAAGCGAACCTCGGGCATAACCTTGCCCAAAATGGCCTCGATCTCGATGAGCTTATGGGCGTTGCCCGTTGCCACGACGATGGTCGCCGCCGGGTCGAGGGTGTCGATGTCGATCTTCTCAAGTGCCATGAGTGGCCTCCTTGTTCTTATAACAACGCCACACAAAAGGTAATTAGGCTCTCAAGCCCCTCCCCTCGTGCGGCAGCAGCCTTACAGTTCAGCGTTTCCGCAGATAAAACCTGCCAAAATAAACCTGTCCCTTTTTGGCAGGTTAGGCGAGGGCTTGGCGCTGGAGCTCGATGAGCTCGGCAATGCCCTTGTCGCCCAAATCGAGCAGGGCATTGAGGCGCTTGCGGTCGAAGGGCGCCTGCTCGCCAGTGCCCTGGAGCTCAATCATCTCGCCGGTGTCGGTAGCGACGAGATTCATGTCGACCTCGGCGTGACTGTCCTCGGAATAATCCAGGTCGAGCAGGGTGTTGCCATCGACAACGCCCATGGAAATCGCGGCGACCTGGCCCGTGAGCGGGATGCGCTCGAGCTTACCCGCCTCGACCCACATGGCAAGGGCGTCGTGCAGTGCCACCCAGGCGCCGGTAATGCTCGCCGTACGCGTGCCGCCGTCTGCCTGAATCACGTCACAGTCGACGGTGACGGTGTACTCTCCAAGCGCCTTCATGTTGACGACGGTGCGCAGGCTACGGCCGATGAGGCGCTCAATCTCCATGGAGCGACCCTTGCGGTTGGCGTGCTCGCGCTTGCAGCGCTTGCCGGTCGATGCCGGCAGCATGGCGTACTCCGCCGTTACCCAACCGGCCTTGGCGCCCTTGCGCCAGCCCGGCACGCCCTCCTCGATGGTGGCAGCGCACAGCACGCGCGTATCGCCAAACTCGGCCAGGCACGAACCGTGGGCGTGCTTCATGACGCCACGGGTGAGCTTAACGGGGCGCAACTCGTTGGCGGCGCGACCGTTGGCGCGGTTGACCTGCATGTACTCCATGGAAAAATCCTTTCGGCAAAAGGTGAACGTGAGCCTTTGGTCGGTGACCTTGTATCTATTTCAGTTCGTCGATATCGATATGCTCAATGCTCTTGAGCGGCTGGCCAAAGATAAAACTGCCCGCCACCGCAAACTCGGCAATGTTATCGGACGTCGTTGCAAAACGATGCTGCGGCTCGGCTGCGTCGCCCGCCAGCTGCTCGCGGCGCGTGAGAATATCGGTCAACTCACGCGTGGTCTCCTCGGCGGAGCTCACCACGCGCACTCCGGGACCCAGCGCATGGCGAATAGGCCCCACGAGCAGCGGAAAATGCGTGCAGCCGAGCACCACGGTATCGATGCCGTGGTCGCGCAGCGGTTCAACCGTGGCACCGACCAGCGCGCGTACGGCAGGCGTATCAAAGATGTCCTCGTTCTCGAGCCACTGCTCTTGCAGATGTGCGCCCGAGGCGAGCTCGTGCTCAACGACCTCGACAAAGCTCGAGGCAGGGCAGCCGTATACGTCGACGCCGGCATCCAGGTCCTGAATGGCACGCGTGTAAGCGCCTGAGCGAATGGTGAGGTTGGTGGCGAGCACGCCCACCCGGCGCGTGCGGGTGCTGTTGATTGCCGCGCGTGCGCCCGGTGCAATCACACCGATGACGGGGACGTCGAGCACCTGCTGGGCCAAACGCAAGGCCGCAGCGGTCGCCGTATTGCAGGCGATGACCATGATCTTGACGTCGTGCTTCGACAGCCAGCGGCCCGCCTGCAGTGCAAACGAGCGCACCTCGTCCTCGGTGCGGGTGCCGTAGGGACAGCGCTTGGTGTCGCCAAAGTAGTAGACGGACTCGTGCGGCAACGCCGTCGCAATCGCGCGCGCAACCGTCAGACCACCCAGTCCCGAGTCGAATACGCCAATGGGGCGTGTGTCGCCAGCCAGATTCTCGATATCGGACATTACCTCACCAGATTCTCTCTCGAAAAGATATGGCTCAGCGCGATAGGACCGCACTACGAACGGGCCGCGACGAGCAGCTCTGCCGTTGCCGCCCAGCCGTCGACAATCTTGCCGCGCGTGACGTAGGCGTTATCGCAGGTATCCAGGAACTCGGGCGCGCCGGCGCTGGTCAAACCGTTCTCGACCAGGCAGAACGTGCCCACGTGGTCAGCCATGTAGAAGTCGGACTCGGAATCGCCGAGCGCCAGCGTCTCCTCGCGCTCGATACCCAGGTGCTCGCAGAAACGTGCGATGGCAACGCCCTTGTTGAGGCCGGCGGGATTGATGTTAAACGCGCGGCCATCCTCGACGCGTTCGAGCTCGAGCGTCGTCGGCTTGGACAGATGCGTCAGGTGACCGTTGCAGGCCCAGACCAGGCCGCAGCCGGCCTCGTCCAGGATGGCCTGGACCTCGTCGTCGGGCACATCGCCGCGCATGCCGACGGTGACCTCGCGGTATTTGTAGCCAGTCGACATGTCGTTGTGGTACTCGATCTTATGCGGCCAGCGGGCGAGAATCTTCTCGCACACACCGGTCTGCTCGATCACCTGATGCGGCGTGAGGCCGCAAGCGGGGTCGTAGGGCATATCGCCGGTCAGGTACTCCCAATCGTTGGCCTTGAGGTCGTACATGACCAGACCACCCATCTCGCCGATGTAGGAGTTGAGGCCTAGCACGCGCGCATCCTCGTGGATCATGGTGCGGTTGCGGCCCGAGGCGGGAACCACCTGTATGCCGGCGCGGGCAAGTGCCACGACAGCCTCGACGAGCTTGGTCGAGGGGTTGCCGTCGTTGTCGCGCAGCACGCACGAGCCGGGCGCGAGCATGGTGGCGTCCAGGTCGGTAAAGACGTACTTAACCTTGGCAAGACGCTCACGCATCTCGCCCGAAAGCTCAGCGACGGTCGGCAGGGTATTGTGGGACATGGTCACTCCATTTACGTAGAAGGGGCTTCTGGTCTTAGGCATCGTACGCCGCAAGGATGCGCTTGAGAATCGAACCGTCGCGCTCGCAAGGCTCGGGTCCGTTCTTGCGCAGCATACACTCTTCCTCGCCCTTACCGGTCACGATGACCACGGCAGGACGGACGGTCTCGCGCACGGCAGTCTCGATAGCGGCAACGCGATCAGTCACGATTTGCCAGTTATCATTTCCCTGCGCTTGAACGTTGCGCGCGATCTCGGCGCAAATATCCTCGACATCCTCGGGGCCGGGGTCATCCTCGGTAATCACGATTCGGTCGGCATACTTGCCAGCGGCGATGCCCATCGTGGTGCGTCGATCGACACCCTTACCGCCCGTAGCGCCAAATACAACCGCCAGCTCGCGCTCGGGATAGTTCTCGCGCAAGTCGCGCAGAAGTGTCTCGAGGCTCATGCCGTTATGTGCAAAATCGACGACGCCCAAGATTTTGCCCGATACGGACGGATAGAGCTCCATACGGCCAGGAACGAAGACGCCCTCAAAGCCATGGACGATACCCTCTTCGGAAATGCCCAGGGCCTCGGCGCAGGCAATAGCGGCAAGCGCGTTGGACACATTGAATTTAACCGGCGTGGGAATCACAATGTCGCGCGTAAAGCGGGGCGTGCGCACCGTTGCCACCACGCCGCAGTCGCCATTACGAATCGCCAGCGCAAGCACGTCGGCACGCTCGTCGGTCAGGGAGAACGTCACCGTGCGCTCGCAACGAGATGCCGCCTCGAGCACACGATCGACCTTATCCATATCGAGATTGACCACGGCAAAACGGCTCTGCGAGAAGATTTTGAGCTTGCTGGCAAAGTAATCCTCGAGTGTCGGATGCTCAATCGGCGAAATGTGATCCTCGCCGATATTGGTAAAGGCGCCGACTTCAAAGGCGATCTTGCCTGTGCGCTCGTATTTGAGGCCCTGGCTCGATGCCTCCATAACCAGCCACGGGGCACCCGCCTCCGCAGCATGCGCGATGCGAGACTGCAGCAGGAAGGATTCGGGGGTCGTCAGTTTGGAAGGGCCTGCCTCGATGCCGTCGTCGAACTCAATGCCCGTATTAAGAGCGGGTCGATGACAACCAGTAAGCTTGGCCTCGTTGGCGAGAATGCCACGCAGATAAAAGCTGCAGGTCGACTTGCCCTTGGTGCCTGTAAAGGCGCAGACCTTCACCTTACCCGACGGGTGCCCATAAAAGGCATCTGCCACCACAGCGAGCGTGCGACGAATATCACTCACAATCACCGCGGGAACATCGACATCGCAATCGACCTCGGAAACGTAGGCCACGGCGCCATCGGCGATTGCCGAAAGCAGGTACTCGCGCTTAAACGCGCGGCCCTTGCAGACAAACAACGTGCCCGGACGCACCTGGCGCGAGTCATCAGTCGCAAACTCAATGCGCTGGTCGCACGAAGCGCTCGGTCTGGAAACAACAAGGTCATCTTCCTCGAGCAACTCTATATAGCGCATCAGAGTTAGCTTCTCTTGTGTCGGACTCGACATACAAAGACCTCTCTCGCTAAATTCAGCCTCAATTGCCTCGAGACCAAACCGATTCAACAAAACCCTTTCAATACTAGCAGCCATCGTAATATGCCGCCCAATCTTGTATCGGGCACAGATTGCTAAATCTTGGAACCGCTACCGGAAGCCCGGACGAGTCACGCCGTGGTTTTTTCGGTTCGCTCGGCGCTTATGCCCTATCACGAAACAAAAGATTGGCATGATAGTAAAGATTATTTGACATCAGCTGCCGCGATCCTTGCGGCAGTACACCTGAGCCGTCAGCAGAAAGGATCTTGCATGTGCGGTTTTGTCGGTTTTACCGGTACAGATGAACAGAGTGAGCTGGTTCTCACGGCCATGATGAATCGCATCATCCACCGTGGTCCCGATATGGGCGGCCAGCATATCGTCGACAACGTTGCCCTCGGCTTCCGTCGTCTTTCGATTCTTGATCTTTCCGAAGCTGGAGCTCAGCCCATGTCGAGCGACGACGGCAAGGTCACGATTGTCTTCAACGGAGAGATCTACAACTTCCAGGAGCTTCGCGCCGAGCTGGAGGCAGCCGGCTACGCCTTCCACTGCAACGCCGATACCGAGGTCCTGGTACACGGTTACGAGGAGTGGGGCGAGGACCTGGTCAACCGCCTACGCGGCATGTACGCGTTCGTGATTCACGACCAGAACAAGAACAAACTCTTCGGCGCTCGCGACATCTTTGGTATCAAGCCGTTTTATTACTACCAGGCATCCGATGGCTCACTGCTGTTTGGCTCCGAGATCAAGAGCTTCCTGGACCATCCCAAGTTTGAGAAGGCTGTCAACCACGACGCGCTACGCCCCTACTTGACGCTGCAATTCCCCGCCACGGAGGAGACCTTCTTTAAGGGCGTGTTCAAGCTTGCCCCGGCGCATTGCTTTACGTATGACCTGACAACCAACACCATGGACATCAAGCGTTACTGGAGCTGTGACTTCACCGACGACAACTCCAAGACCTTCGAGGAGTACGTGGACGAGTGCGACAAGGTTGTGCACGAAAGCGTCGCTGCACACCGAATCGCCGATGTCAAGGTGGGCTCGTTCCTTTCTGGCGGCGTGGACTCCAGCTACATCGCCGCCTGTCTCATGCCCGACACCACGTATTCTGTCGGCTTCGATTACAAGAACTTCAACGAGACCAACTACGCTGCCGAGCTTTCCGACAAGCTGGGCATCAAGAATGTGCGCAAGATGATTACCGCCGACGAGTTCTTCGATGCGCTGCCCGATATCCAGTATCACATGGACGAACCGCAATCGAACCTGTCCAGCGTGCCGTTGTACTATCTGGCGCAGATGGCTTCCGAGGAGGTCACCGTCGTCCTTTCGGGCGAGGGTG
Organism: uncultured Collinsella sp.; assembly: GCA_905209765.1. Classification (GTDB taxonomy): domain Bacteria; phylum Actinomycetota; class Coriobacteriia; order Coriobacteriales; family Coriobacteriaceae; genus Collinsella. The sequence goes on from CAJLUE010000004.1 coordinate 32,643, forward strand.
CCGACGAGCTGTTTGCCGGCTATGAGTGGTACGAGGACACCCCCGAGATGCGCTCCTTTAAGAAGCGCGTGCCGCTCGGCGTACGTCGCGCCCTGGGCTCGCTCGTTCAGCATCTCCCCTACTTTAAGGGCCACAACTTCCTGACGAAATGCGCCGAGGTTCCCGAGCGTTGGTATGTGGGTCAGGCAAAGGTGTTCGATCCCTCCGAGGTCGACGAGGTGCTCAAGCCCGCTTATGACACCGGCAAGAACGCCGCCGAGATGTGCGCCGAGTACTACAAGCAGGTTCCCAACTGCTGCGAGCTTTCCAAGAAACAGTATCTGGATATGAACATGTGGCTGCCGGGCGACATCCTGCTCAAGGCAGACAAGATGTGCATGGCGCATTCTCTGGAGCTTCGCGTCCCGTTCCTGGACAAGAAGGTCATGGAGTTTGCCGAGCACATTCCCGCCAACTACCGTGTTAACGAAGAAGGCTGCAAGCTCGTTCTGCGTCACGCCGCCAACCGCACGCTGCCCGACGAGTGGGCAACGCGCAAGAAGGTGGGCTTCCCCGTACCGGTCAAGTTCTGGCTGCGCGAGCAAAAGTACTACGACTACGTAAAGGAATACTTCACCGCACCGTGGGCTGCCGATTTCTTTGACACCGATGCGCTCATGAAACTGCTTGACGATCACTTTGAGGGTCGCGCGCTCAACCAGCGCAAGATCTATACCACGCTGACGTTCCTCATCTGGTACAAGCGCTTCTTTATCGATGAGGACAAGGGCGCCGAAGTCGCCGCGTAAGTTTCGTTATGAATTAGCGGTGAACAGCACGGGGTTTCCGCTATACTCAATCCCTGCGGGCGATTGGCGCAACGGTTAGCGCAGGTGCTTTACACGCACAAGGCTGGGGGTTCGAATCCCTCATCGCCCACCACTTGATTGAAAAGGCTCCCAGCGATGGGGGCCTTTCCTTTTTGGGCCCATCGCAGAGGGATTCGAACCCGCAAGGGTGCGGAGCTGAGGAAACGCGAAGCGTTTTCCAGCGCAGCACGCGAGGAGCGAAGCGACGAAGCGGGGCGCGGGCGGCGCCAGCCGCACGCGGACACCCCTCATCGCCCACCACTTGATTGAAAAGGCTCCCAGCGATGGGGCCTTTCTTTTTTGTGCCCAGCGCATGGGATTCGAACCCGCCAGCACGTCTGCCACAAAGGCCGTGGCCAAAAAATGGCAAAAATGAGTACTGCTACTTTGTTTGCAACATATAATAAGATAGTATTTGCCTAAGTTACGCAACATGTGTCCATTATAAGGACTAACAGTTGGATTAAAATCGTGTATTCATCGCCATTTCGTCTTGCTATCTAGCCTTATTAGTCCAAAATTGCTGCTACCAAATCGGTAACAGTACTCATATTTGATGTTTTTTGACCAGCAGGTCTCCCCCGCCTTAGCAAATCTAAGACAAAACGGGGTCCAGACCGCTGAATCGTGCCGCATAGGGCACGTCCGCAGTCCGGAACCCGGTCCAAATTGAGCTATTGCGTTGTGTTAGGCCAAAACGTCCGACAAAATCTCGATCAGGCTGTCCACGTCGGCTTCCTCGCAGACAAGCGGCGGCAGGAAACGCAGTGTATGAGCTCCGGTCGCGTTAATCACGGCACCGGCCTCCAGCGCCCGGGCAACAATGTCATGCGCATCGCCCGCAGCGTCATCCAGATCGCAGCCGAGCATCAGGCCACGTCCACGCACCTCGGTAACGTGCGGCAGCTTGGCGAGCTCTGCCTCCATATAGGCGCCAACCTTGGCGGCATGCTCGGCATAATCGCCGCGCACAAGCGCGGAGAGTGTCGCGGCACATGCCGCGATGGCCAAGCAGCTACCGCCGAAGGTCGAACCATGATCGCCGGGCTTAAACACGTCGGCGATCTCCTTCTTTGCCACCACGGAGCCCATGGGGACGCCGTCGGCGATGCCCTTGGCAAGACTCATGATGTCAGGCTCCACGCCATAGGTCTGGAATGCAAACGGCTTGCCGGAGCGGAAGATGCCACACTGGACCTCGTCGGCGATAAGAACGGCACCCACCTCGTGTGCCAAGTCGCGCGCTGCCGCCATAAACTCCTCGGTCATGGGGTGCACACCGCTCTCGCCCTGAATCGGCTCGAGCATGACGGCGCAGACCTCGCTTCCCAGCTGCTTAAAGATCGAGCGAAGTTCGTCGACATCGTTGGGCGTGCAGGCCACAAAGCCACCCGGCAGCGGGCGGAAGCTATCCTGCAGCCAATCCTGCATGGTAGCGGCAATGGTCTCGAGCGTGCGACCATGAAAGCCGCCGCGCATGCATACGATGGTGTTACCGCCGTTACCGGCACGCTTGGCGTACAGACGCGCGAGCTTCATCGAGCCCTCGTTAGCTTCGGCACCAGAATTGGCAAAGAACGTCTCCCATACCTGCTCGCCCGCAGCCGGGGCACCGAGTGCAGCGGCCGCGGTCTCATCGCCGGCGGCAATGGCATCGGCCAGCACACACGCACCATCTACGTCGTCGTTGGCAAGCTTGGACAGCAACGCTGCGACCTGTCCGCGCTGCTCGATGTAGAAGTAGTTAGACACATGCAGAAGCTTTTTGGTCTGCGCCTCGAGCGCCGAGAGCACTGCAGCGTTGCCGTGGCCAAGGCTGCACACACCGATACCAGCGAGAAAGTCAAGATACTCACGGCCGTCATCGCCGATGAGCTTCATGCCGTGGCCTTCGACAAACTCTACCGGAGAGCGACCAAAGGTATGCATAACGTAATGGGATTCGAGCGATTGTTGAGTTGCAAGTGACATGGGATGCCTTTCGTTGGGCGCCGTACGGCGCAGGGCTATGGGTGCAGGGACGCGACGACCGCGGGTCGGCTAGACCGTCTGGAGCTTCTCGACCTCGTCGAGGTTCTCGGTCAGGCGCGCCGCAAACGTCGAAAGCGGGTGCGGATGCGTATCGAACTCGTAAGCCGTCTCGGTGGAGTGGATCACGGTGCCGACGCCGGCATCGGTCAGCAGCTCCAGGAGCAGCGAATGCGGCGTGGTGCCGTTGATGATGTGCGCGCGGAACACACCGGCGGCAAGCGCATCGACAGCGGCGCGTAGCTTGGGAATCATGCCCTTGTCGACTTCGCCGCCGTAGAGCATCTCATTGACCTCATCGAGCGTCAGGTTGGAGATAAGCGAATCCTTGTCGCTAAAGTCCTTGTACAGACCATCGACATCGGTCAAAAAAATCGCCTTGTGCGCATGAAGCGCCGCTGCAACGGCGCCGGCGGCGGTATCGGCGTTGATGTTGAAGAAGCCACCGTCCTCCCCCGCCGCGACCGTGGCGATAACGGGAATGTACTCGCTGTCGAGCAAACGCTCGATATAGTCGGTGTTGACGTGCGTGACCTTGCCTACGCGGCCGAGCTCTGGGTCGAGTGGCTCGGCGATAAGGGTACCGGCGTCGCTACCGGACACGCCCACGGCCAGGTTGCCGTGGTGGTTGAGCGCCGCGACCAGCTCCTGATTGACCTTGCCGCCCAGCACCTCGCGCACGATATCCATGGTGGCAGGCGTAGTCACGCGCTGGCCGTTTTTAAACTCGACGGGGATGTCGTAGTGGCTGAGTGCCTCGTTGATGGCCTTGCCGCCACCGTGCACGATAACAGGGCGCATGCCGATAATCTTGAGCAGGACGATGTCGCTCATCACGTCGCGGCGCAGTTGCTCGTCGACCATGGCGGCACCGCCGTACTTGATAACGACCGTCTTACCGGTCAGGTTCTTAATCCACGGCAGCGCCTCGAACAGCAGCTGCGCGGTAACTTCGTTGGATTCGCTCGAACGACAATCGCGTGCGAATTTCATAGTCTGCCTCGTCTTTCGTGTAGCTATCGCGCCGTACCTCGTTGCCCGCGATTGCAGCGGGACGCACGGCACATCGGGAGTCTAGGAACGATAGTCGCCGTTAATGGAGATGTACTCGTGCGTGAGGTCGCAAGTCCACACGGTGGTCGCCGCGTCCCCTGCGCCCAGGTCTGCCGAAATCACAATCTCGGGCGCCTCAAAGCGACGCAGCGCCTCGTCCTCGTCAAAGGGAACGGTCAGGCCGTCGCGGCAGACGGGCATGCCCATCATGTCGATGGACACATCTTCCTGGCTAAACTGCACGCCGCACTTGCCGAGCGCCATGGCAACGCGGCCCCAGTTGCAGTCGTGGCCGGCGATGCAGGTCTTGACGAGCGGCGAGTTGGCGACGGCACGGGCGGCGATATCGGCCTCCTCGTCGTTCGCGGCACCGGTGACGTTAACCGTCACGAGCTTGGATGCGCCCTCGCCATCTGCGGCGATGTTGCGCGCCAGGCTCTCGCACACCTCGTGCACGGCAAAGGCCAGCTCGTCGAAGGCGTCAGAGCCCTCGACAATGGGCTCGGCATCCGCGGCAGCGCCGGAGGCAAGCATGATGCAGGTGTCGTTGGTCGAGGTGTCGGAGTCGACCGTTACCTTGTTGAAGGTCTGCTTGACGGTGGAGAGCAACAGGGCGTGGAGCGCTGCCGGCTCGACGGGGGCATCGGTAGTGATGACCGCGATCATGGTGGCCATGTTGGGCATGATCATACCCGAGCCCTTGCACATACCGCCCACCGTATAGGCATTGCCTGCGTGCCCCGCGGCCTCGCTGCGGTAACACACGGCATACTCCTTGGAGTGTGTGTCGGTCGTCATGATAGCGCGGGCGGCATCGGCGCCACCGTGTGCGGAGAGCACCTCATAAGCTGCCGGAATCGCCGTCTCAAACGTGTCGATCGGCAGAATCTGACCAATTACGCCCGTGGAGGCGACCAGAATCTGCTGGGGCTCGCAGCCGATGACCTGCGAGGCGATGTTGCAGGTCTCGCGCGCGCAGGCAAGACCGGTCTCACCCGTGGCGGCGTTGGCATTGCCAGAGTTGACCGAAACGCCGGCAATGATGCCGTAGCCCTTGTCGGCGCCGCCCAGGTTGGCACGGCTCACCTGCACGGGCGCCGCACAAAAGCGGTTAGTCGTAAACACGCCGGCCCCGGGACAGGGTTTATCGGGCACGACGAGCGCGTAATCCAGGCGCTCGGGATTCTTGCGGAATCCGGCATGGATGCCCGCCGCCTTAAAGCCGGCCGCCGCCGTTACGCCGCCCTCTACGGCACGAATCTTGATATCGAACTGCTCTGTATTCATCGTCCCTACGACTCCTTATATCAAATAAAAAAGCGGGCATCGGTTGGTGCGCCATGCCAGCCACAATCATGAGACCAGCTTAAGAGTGGCGCCCCACTCGATGCCCGACTACCAAATCGCTAACAATCGAATGTGCTACACCGGGCACGCCACTGTGGGCAAGCCTCGTCGCTCGTCAAAACCAAAGACGATGTTGGCGCACTGGACCGCCTGGCCCGCTGCACCCTTGCACAGATTGTCGATGGCGCCCGTAGCCACCAGAACGCCCGCGCGCTTGTTGAGCGCGAGGCCGATCTGGGCGGCGTTGGTGCCGACGACCGAAGCCGTCTTGGGCTGCTGGCCGGCATCGAGTACGCGCACGAAGGTGCGACCGGCGTAGAACTGCTTGTAATGGTCGACAACGTCCTCAAGGGTCAAGGTATCGATAGCCTGCGGCGTAAGCGGCATCGTCACCGTAGAGAGCAGACCGCGCTTGAGCGGTGCCAGGTGCGGGGTAAAGACGACGCGATCGGTTAGGCCCAAGATCTGCTCGATTTCGGGCGTGTGACGATGCTTGCCCACGCCATAGGCCTCCAGGTTCTCGTCCGCGCTGCAAAAATGCGTACGGGCGTTGCAGGACTTACCGGCACCCGTTACACCGCTGATAACGTCAACGATCACGGGGCCGCTCTGGGCAACCCAGCCGGCGCGCACGGCAGGCGCGGCGGCAAGGCTCGTTGCGGTGGGATAGCAACCGGCGCAGGCGACCAGTACGGGCTTGCCGTCGGCGTGGTCGGATGCAGCGGCCTCCAAATCCCGGCAGAACAGCTCGGGCAAACCAAAGGCGCGGCTCTTGAGTAGCTCGGGGCTCGTGTGCTCGGCGGCATACCAGACCTCAAAGGTGGCCGGATCGCTCAGGCGATAGTCGGCCGAGAGGTCAATGCAGGAGACTCCCGCGGCAAGCAGGGCGGGCACCTGTGCCATGGCAGCCGTGTGCGGCACGGCCAAAAAGACCGCATCGCAGTTCCTGAGCTCGGGGGCGTCATGCGTCGTGAAGACAAGATCGCTTACGCCAGCGAAGCTCGGGTACACCGCAGACAACGGCTGGCCGGCATCGGCGTTGGACGTAATGGCAGCAAGTTCAAACTCGGGATGACCGAGGACGAGGCGAATGAGCTCGGCGCCGGCATATCCAGCCGCACCGACGATTCCAACCTTTAAAGACATATCTAACTCCTTGTCTGCAGTTTATGCACCAATGCGCATTCCGCAGCCGTCGTTATGAAGTGGGTTGAAACTTTAGCACCAAAAGATGCATATCTACGCAAATCTTTTGCATATTCATGCATTGAAACAGTCCCGACACATTCACTCGAAGGAATTGACAAATAAATGCGGGCCCCATATTGCCCAGTGCGCCTTACGGTGACGTTGCAATGTGGGGCCCGCTACATGCGAGAATTTGAATTGTCGAAGCTTGCTGAGAGACTCGTTTAGAGCTCGATCGGCACCCATTCGTCATGGTTGCAGATAAAGGCCTCGGGTTCCTCCACGCTAAAGAAGACGAGTGTGGGATCGCCTGCGCCCTCGTAGTGCTCGCCTAGGCGCTCCAGGTGCTTCCAGCCTGCCTCGCGCATATCGGAAGCGGCCTGGTCATCCAGACCCGCACGCCCGCGCAAGATGAGCCAGCCATGGCCCGGCCACCAACTCGTGGCCTCAAAGCGTTGATTTTGCAGCAGCTCTTGCCACACGTCTTTGGTGCGCGCCGTTACAAACCACAGCTTGCCGTCCTGGATCTGCGCAAACGAAAACGGACGCACATGCGGCTGTCCGTCAACGCTCGTCGCCAAATACCATGCCGGCACCGACGTCAGATACTCCAACACCGTATTCAATCCGTCCATGTGTCCTCCTGGCACTCGTCTTTTTGGGTCGGGGCTGTTTTAGCTGCCTTAGGGTTAGAGCTCCAGACGCTCCTCGCTGCCGTCGATATCACAGAAGCGGGCGGCGATATTGCGCACCGAGAAAAATGCAAGGCGACCGTCGTTGGCGCTCTCGTGATTCTCGCCGATGCCCACCATGTGCTTAAAGCCGGCTTGGCGCACCCGGTCGCTCACGACCGCGTCGTCCTCGAGCGCGGCCTCGCCAGTTAATACGATCCAGCACTCCCCCGGTTTCCAACCCGAAACCTCAAACTTGGGGTTCGCGCTAAGCTCGGCCCACACGTCCTTATCGCGCGAGGTGCAAAACCACAGCTTGCCATCATCGACCATGGCAAACGAGAACGGCCTCACGCGCGGCTGATGCCCGTCGGCCACATCGATCGTGGCGAGATACCACGCCGGAATACGCCTAAGATACGAACAGGCGCGCTCGAGCTGCGCCGTGCGGTCGTTGTCGGTCATAGGGACCCCTTTCCTGCGCTCGAATCGCGCCTAAACAAGTTGAAGATTGATGACGATGACGCAGATGAGCAGCAACGCCGTCACCACCACCGCCAACGCATCGCCGCGGCCAAATGCAAGCGCATGCAGACGCGTGCGGCCCTGCTCGCCATGATAGCAACGGGCATCCATGGCGGCAGACAGCGTTTCGGCATGACGAAACACGCCCGTGAACAGCGGAATCGCCACACTGCCGAGCATACGCACGCCGCCGAGCGGGCCTCCCGTCACGCGCGCACCGCGGCTCGCCTGCGCATCGGCCGTCTGCTTCATCTCGGTGGCAAACTGCGGCATAAAGCGCAGCGCGATACCCATGATCATGCCGAGCTCGTGCGCAGGAAGTCCCACACGCGCAAACGGCGCGAGCAGGCGCTCAAAACCCGCGGTGAGGTCGAGCGTCGGTGTGGTGAGCGTGATAGCGCTCATACCGGCCATCATCAAGGTCAGGCGGCACGCCATAAAGGCGGCGGAATGCAGCGAGCCCTCGCTTATCTGCAAAAAGCCGAGCTGCCACAGAATGCGCCCGCTCTGGTCGGAAAACAGATTGAGCACCGCGACCACCGCGACGATCGCCAGCAGCGGCGCCATCGATGACAGGACGCGACGAGCCGGCACCCGGGACACGGTATAGATCAGGACAACGAAGATTGCGACCGGAACCAGTCCGCGGAAGCTGCTGACCGTGAGCGTCGTGATCAGAAACACAAAGCCCAAGAGCAGCTTGGTTCGCGGGTCCAGGCGGTGGATTGCACTATCGCCGGGATAGTAGCTGCCAAACGAAAACGCCTCCATTAGCAGCCCTCCTCTCGCGCGACCGTCTTGGATTTGGCCTTGTCCGAGACGTTAGAAGAACCGTCTGAGCGACCGATCAGCAGGTCCACCAACTCGTCTGCCAGCGACTCAACCGTATAGAGGCCGTCAAAGCGCAGCGGCACGCCTGCCTTCGCAAGCGCCAGCGCCATGCGCTGAGCGGCAGGTACGCCCAAGCCGATTGATTTAAGCTCATCCGCATGCGCAAACACCTGAGCGGGCGTGCCCTCGGCAAACACCGCACCTTTGTTCATTACGACGATACGGTCGCAGCAATTGGCCAGGTCATCCATGCTGTGCGAAACCATGACGACGGTCAGGCCATCGCGGTGAAGTCGATCGATGAGCTCCAAGAAATCGCTGCGCGCCGCCGGATCGAGCCCCGCCATGGGCTCATCGAGTACCAGGACCTCGGGCTCCATGGCAAGCACGCCAGCAAACGCCACGCGCCGCTGCTGCCCGCCCGAGAGCTCAAAGGGGCTCTTGTCGCCCACCGTGGCCAGGTCGAGGCCCACGCGCGCGAGCGATGACGCAACGCGGCGGGCAACCTCGGCCTGCGACAAGCCAAGGTTACGCGGACCAAATGCCACGTCCTGTGCCACGGTCTCGGCAAACAGCTGACGCTCTGGATACTGAAACACCACGCCGACCTTTGCCTTAACCGCGGCGGCATCTTTCTTGTTTGCCAGGTCGAGCCCCAATGCGTAAACGGAACCCTCCTGGGGACGAATCAGGCCGTTGAGATGCTGAACCAGCGTCGATTTACCCGAACCGGTATGGCCCGCAAGGCCCAGGAACTCGCCACGACGCACCGTTAGCGACACATCACGCAACGCCCAGGGGCTGCTCGGGTCGTTGCCCCAGAGGGCCTGTTTGTTCGATGCACCCTCGGCGGCTAAGCGCTTGTGCCAACGGCGACGCTCGCGGGCGCTCAGCGAATAGCTATACGAAAGGTGCGAAATCTCGATGACGGGCTGCAGCGCGTCTGCGCCATCGATTGCAGAGGAGACGTTGTCGGGAATACGAGGATCGGATGCGAAAGGCCGCCCGGCGATGCCTGTCCTACTCCGCTCGGTATAAGCCTGCGCTATATCGGCGACCATATCCGCCTCGCGCACCTGCGCGCAAATGGGCACGCCCTTCGCGCGAAGCGCCATGCCAAGACAGCACGATGCCGGCATATCCAGGTTCAGCCGTGCAAGTTCGTCCGCCCGCGTCAAGATCTCCTCGGGCGTACCGAGCATGGCAACGCGGCCCGCCTGGAAGACAGCAACGCGATCGGCCTCAGCGGCCTCTTCCATAAAGTGTGTAATCATCACGATGGTCATGCCGCGTTCGTGCAGCGCGTGACAGGCCTTCATAAGGCCCTTGCGCCCGCGCGGATCGAGCATCGAGGACGCCTCGTCCAAAATGAGCACGCGCGGCTCCATGGCGAGCACGCCGGCAAGCGCCACGCGCTGCTTTTGTCCGCCCGAGAGAGCGTGGGTCTCGTGGCGCTCAAAGCCCACCAGACCCACGGCCTTTAGCGCCTCGCGCACGCGCTGCGCGATCTGGGCCGATTCGACCCCTAAGTTCTCGGGACCAAACGCAACATCGTCCTCGACAAGCGTCGCCACAAGCTGGTCGTCGGGATTCTGGAACACCATGCCCGCAGTCGAGCGGATATCGTAGACCAGCTCGGGATCGGACGCGTCCATGCCGTTGACGCACACCGTTCCCGCATCGGGCTGCAGCAGCGCGTTCAAGTGCTTGGCAAACGTAGACTTGCCCGACCCGTTTCCGCCGAGGATGCAGAAAAACTCGCCATCCTCTATGTTCAGATTGATGCCATCGAGCGCCGGTACAGCACCGTCATAGCTAAAGGAAACGCCCCGACACTCAATCATGCGCGGCCTTTGACCTGGTCCTTCTTGGGCGTGATGAGATTAGAGACCGCCTTGTACACCGCCAGCGTCAACACCGAGTTGAGCACGGTCTTGATGAGGTTGAACGGCAGCACGGCGGGAATCATGAGCGGGGCAATTACATCGGCCGAGCCATACCAGAACCAAACGCCGATAGTCAGGTTCGCGACCATGGACAGCGCCGTAGCGGCAATGACGCCGAGCGCCAGGCCAATCACGGCACCCTTGTAGGTGTGCATCTTTTGGTAGACGATCGCCGCGGGCAAAATAAAGCCCAGCGTAGCAACCAGGTTCATAAGCGCGCCGACCCAGTCACCCGTGGTAAGCGCATGGATAACGATCGCCATAGCGGCAACAGCGGTGCCGGCACCAGGGCCATACGCAAATCCACACACCATCGCCGGCACCAGCGACGGGTCATACGTCAAAAACGGCGCCGAAGGAAGGATGGGCAGCTGCACATACATAAACAGCGCTCCCAGGGCGCACATCAACGCCATGGTAACGAGCTGTTTGGTGCTCCACCTATTCGTGTTCTCAAAATGGATATGCTGCGACTGTTCAGACATAAGATCACCTGCCTCTTTCATCCGGACTCTAACCGTTGGTACTGGGATCTCACCAGTTCAGCCGGCATGCGAACCAACACACGCACGGGTCGCGGACTCATCGGCTCGGCCGCAAACATCTCGTCTGCGCCACGGCACCCCTTTGGCACCGCCCGATTTACCGCCAGTGGGGAATTTCACCCCGCCCTGAAACAGCAATTGCAAGTGTAGCACCAGTAGGCTTTCGCGCAAGTATGCCAAGGGTAATTTATGGCGGGGATCAGTTGCCGCAACAGCCACGTTCCCCACCCATCCCAAAGTACTGTGCTTTTCGCGGCAAAGCCGCGAAACAGCAAAAGGGACAAGTCACCGCAACAGCCACATCTCCCACTCATCCCAAAGTAACGCGCCTTTCGCGCAAAGCGCGAAACAGCGAAGGGGACACGTATCCCTATCAACCACGTCCTTCTCCGCCCGCCGACTTCAAGGCCGTAAACGCAGGGGATCCGGGGGCGTGACGGGGTTTCTCTCCGGAACATTCCGCAGGACGCAAAGAGGCTCCGCAGCGCGAAGCGCGATGCGGAGCCTCTTTGCATGTCCGAGGACGTTCCGGAGAGAAACCCCGTCACGCCCCCGGATTCCCGGTGGGAGTTCTAGACCTTGTCGGCCTTAGTACATACCGCCGCCCTGCTGACCAGCGGTAGCAGCAGCGATAGCGTCCTCAAGCTGAGTGTTCTTGGGCACATCGGAGACGGTAGCCTCGGTGATGAGGATCAGGCTGGCGACAGAAGCAGCGTTCTGAAGGGTGACGCGGCTGACCTTGACGGGGTCGAGGACGCCCATCTCGATCATGTCGCCCCACTCGCCGTTGGCAGAGTTGAGACCCTGGCCGGCGGGCAGCTCGGCAACCTTGTCGACCACGACAGCGCCCTCAAAGCCAGCGTTCTTGGCGATGGTAGCGACCGGAGCGGTCAGAGCCTTCTTGACGATGTCGACGCCGATCTTCTCCTCGGGGTCGTCGATCTCGACAGCGTCGAGCGCAGGAGCAGCGTCCATGAAGGCGACGCCACCGCCGGCGACGATGCCCTCCTCGACAGCAGCGCGGGTAGCCTGCAGGGCGTCCTCGACGCGGTGCTTGATCTCCTTGAGCTCGGACTCGGTAGCAGCGCCGACCTTGATGACGGCAACGCCACCGGAGAGCTTGGCCAGGCGCTCCTGGAGCTTCTCGCGGTCGAAGTCAGAGGTGGTGTTCTCCATCTCACCCTTGATCTGAGCGATACGAGCGTCGATGGCCTCCTTGGAACCAGCGCCACCGACGACGACGGTGTTGTCCTTGGAGATGGTGACGGACTTAGCGGTACCGAGCATATCGGCGGTGATGTCAGCGACCTTCACGCCCAGCTCGTCCAGGGCAGCCTGGCCACCGGTGAGGACGGCGATGTCCTCGAGGATGCGCTTGCGGCGATCGCCGTAGCCCGGGGCCTTAACGGCGCAGACGTTGAGGGCGCCACGGATCTTGTTGAGGACCAGGGTAGGCAGAGCCTCGCCGTCGATGTCCTCAGCGATGATGAGCAGGCCACGGCCAGCGCGCTGGACAGCCTCGAGAACGGGCATGATGTCCTGAACGCTGGAGATCTTCTGGTCGGTGATGAGGATGTACGGATCCTTCATCACGGCCTCCATGCGGTCGTTGTCCGTGACGAAGTAAGCGGAGACATAGCCCTTGTCGAACTGCATGCCCTCGACGGTGTCGATGGTGATGTCGAACGTCTGGGAATCCTCGACGGTGATGACGCCGTCCTTGCCCACGACCTCCATGGCCTCGGCGATCTTCTCGCCGACCTCGGGGTCACCGGCAGAGATGGTACCGACGGAAGCAATCTGCTCCTTGGTCTCGACCGGCTTGGCCTGCTTCTTCATCTCGGCGACGGCGGCGTTGACGGCCTTGTCGATGCCGCGACGGATGGCCAGCGGGTTAGCGCCAGCAGCAACGTTGCGCAGACCGTCGTTGACGATGGCCTGAGCGAGCAGGGTTGCGGTGGTGGTGCCGTCACCCACGGTGTCGTTGGTCTTGGTGGCAACCTCCTTCACCAGCTGGGCGCCCATGTTCTCGATGTTGTCCTCGAGCTCAATCTCCTTGGCGACGGAAACGCCGTCGTTGGTGATGGTCGGGGCACCGAACGTGCGCTGCAGCGCAACGTAGCGACCCTTGGGGCCCATGGTGACGGTAACGGCGTCGGCCAGAGTGTTGACGCCCTTGGCAAGCTTAGCGCGGGCATCGGTGTTGAACGTAATGTTCTTTGCCATGGTAGGTAATCCTCCAAAAGAAATGTGACTCGCGTCGCCGCTTCCGAGTCCTATGCGGCGGACGCGTTCAAAGACGAATCAGAGATTCTGACGAGACTAGGCCTCGACGACAGCGTAGATGTCGTCGGCGCGCATCAGCAGATACTTCTCGCCGTCGACCTTGACCTCGTTGCCACCGAACTTACCGTAGATGACAACGTCGCCGACCTTGACGTCCATGGGGATGCGCTCACCCTTGTCGTTGACCTTGCCGGCGCCCACGGCAACGATGGTGCCGCGCTGCGGCTTCTCCTGAGCGTTGCTGGCGATATACAGACCAGAAGCGGTCTTCTGCTCGGCCTCGTCGGGCTTGACCAGAACACGATCTGCAAGCGGCTTCAAAGACGACATGCTTGTCTCCTCCTTTTTGGGCCGCGCGGTTATACCACGCGAATTAACCCTTTTTGTTTGCGTACGCGTTGAATGGTACCCACGAATGGCGGGTTATACAACACGGAGTCAAAAAATCTTATTTTTTGGCACTTAGATTTTCTGAATGCCGGGGGATAACTTAGCGGTGGCTCCCGTGTGGCTGCGGAGGGGCGGGGCATAAGGTTTCCTGCTCGGGCAGTCCTGCTCGCACGAAGGCCACATTAAGTGGCCTTCGGCTCGTGCGGAACTCGCGACAAACTTCATGCCCTCCGGTCCGCCCCGGGAGCCAGGTTGACTAACTCGGGCCCGGCATTCAGAAAGTCAGTGCAGCAAAATGGCGATGCGGATGTCGGCATGGGCATGGTTTTCGCCACGCGCACGGGTCCCCCAGGGAGCACCGTGCATTTTTGGGAGTATTCAGCAGACCAGGACGGCTGCATACGCACTGGACATTCCTTATTGGTCCCAAGGACGCCTTCAGCGGGCGATTTTGGTCGGTGGGCAGACCCCTTTGGGACAAATGGGCATACTTCGCGCCGTACCAGACCACAAAATGTCATCGAGCTCCGCGATACTACCCGACTGCAGCGGCGCCGGCGGGGCTTGCGTTGCTGAATACTCCGTTTTTTGCACGGCCCAGGCGGGGGTACATCAGGACCAGAAAGAACATCCCAGCCTTTTTATGCAATCTGCAATGGAAAGTATGCAAAACACCAAGAGACCGCATTGCTGATGTCCAAATTAAATGCGCGGGGCAGCGGCGCCCCACCCCACGCTCAAATCAAGCAGAGCAGGGACGCTCATAGTGGGTCCCCACCGATATACAAACGCGGCTCGAGCGCCATCCCAAAATAGGCTGCCCGAGCCGCGTTTAACGGTACGGCATGAATATTAACGCTCGTAGATTAAGTTGCCTGCCAGGTAGGTGGCCTGGACCTTGGTGGCTTGCAGCTCTTGGGGGTCAATGGTGAGCGGGTTTTGGTCCAAGACTACCAGGTCGGCGTATTTGCCGGGTTCCAGGCTGCCGAGGTTTCGCTCGTCGCCTGCCGCGTAGGCGCTGCCCAGGGTGTAGTTGCGCAGGGCCGTTGCCGCGTCGATGCGCTCGCTGGGAAGCCAGCCGCCCTCGGGCCAGTGGCTGCGGGGGTCTTGGCGCGTGATGGCCGTGTAGAGCACGTTCATGCTGGTAACGGCTGTGATGGGGCTATCGGTACCGAAAGCTTGGCGGATGCCGCGCTGCTTATAGGTCGCAAACGGCCACATGATGCGGCTGCGTTCCAGGCCCAGGTCGCGCTCCGGGCCACCCGGGTCGAGCGTGATGTGGCAAGGCTGGCTCGAGGCAATGACGTTGAGCTTGCGCAGGCGATCGATGTCCTGGGGCAGCAAATTCTCCAGATGCTCGAGCGTGTTATGACCGTGCGACGGCAGACCGTAGAGCTCTGCCGCCTCCTCAAAGATATCGAGCGCAGCATGGATGGCACCGTCGCCGATAACGTGGATGCGCACGGTATGGCCGCGCTCGGCTGCCGCCAGAACCAACTTGCGCATGCGCTCGACAGGAACCGTCAGGCGACCCTGGTCGCCCGGGAAGCGCGGGTTGGTATAGGGCTCAGTGAGGTATGCCGTGTGTTCGCTCGAAACGCCATCGAAGAACTGCTTAAAACCCGGCGCCGAAAGCAGCGCGTTGTTCGCGTAACGCACCTGCAGCTCTTCTAGACGCGACTGGTCATCCAGCAGCGTGGGGAACAGATGGGCACGAATGCCCAGCCTACCGGCCGTCTGCAGTTTGTCGTAGACATCGTCGCGGATAAAATCGCAGCCTGGCATGGGCATGAGCGACATATCGCAGATCGAGGTGATGCCCTGCTCGGCCATGCGCCTCATTTGATCGGCGTAAGCGCTTGCGATGCGATCTTCGCCCAGCCACTCAAGGCAGCGCGGCAACAGCTGCATGGCAGCTGCCTCGTGGGCGATACCCGTAAGTTCACCGTTTGAGTCTTTGTCATAACTGCCACCCGCCGGAGGCTCGCTGTCGCGCGTCACGCCGAGGGCTTCGAGTGCGCGGCTGTTGAGCCACAGGGTATGCCCATCGCCCGAATACATAACACAGGGGCGATCGGGGAAGGCGGCGTCGAGGGAGGCCTTGGTAGGGTGCTCGGGCGGATCCCAGCGGTAATCGCGCCAACCCTGGGTCACGACCCAGGCGTCGTCGGGCAAGCCTTGGGAAAACTCGAGCGCATGCTGCACCAATGCTGCCTCGGACGTGCCCATATCCATAAGCATGTACGGCGAGGAGCCAACCGAGGTATGGAAGAAATGCAAGTGCGCATCGTGGAAACCGGGGCAGACAAACTGCTCGCCGTAATCGACCACCGGCGTGGCGGCAGGTGCGGCGGCAATCACGTCATCGGGCGCACCGACTGCGACGATGCGATCGCCCGAGATGGCAATCGCCAGCTCGCGGGCGGTATCGATACCGTCTTGGGCGGTAAAAACGTTCTTAGAGCGGATAATCCGATCGATATGTTGCATGGGCATCCCCATCTCTGGCAGGAAATTCAACACCTCCGAGTGTACTCTCCCGCCCTTGTGACAAAACCCCAAGCGGCAAACGGCAACTTTACCAGCCCTAGCGGCAGGTGGCATACTGGAGAGAGCCTGTACGATTTTGCGATCAACCCAGCAAGGAGCAAATCGACCATGACGAAGACCAAGGCACAGCAAATTATGGCGGCAACCGAGGTTCGCGCGGCAGACGACGTCACCGCGGCCATCCGAGATATCGCCGCCGAGTTTGAACCCTACATCATCAAGCAGCGCCGGCACTTCCATAAGCACCCGGAGCTGAGCCTTGCCGAGGAGCGCACGACTTCCGACATCGCCAACCAGCTCGACGCCATGAATATCCCCTACGAGCGTCCGCTCAAGACGGGCCTGGTGGCGACGCTTCGCGGTACCGCGCCCGATGCCTACCGCGAGGACGGCACGCCGCGCCGCCGCATCCTGCTGCGCGCCGACATCGACGCCCTGCCCGTTACCGAGCAGACCGGCGAGGAGTTTGCCAGCGTCAACGAGGGCTGCATGCACGCCTGCGGCCACGACTGCCACATCGCCATGATGCTCGGCACGCTGCAGATCCTGCGCCATATGACCGACGACATCCACGGCGAGGTCCGCATCGTCTTCCAGCCCAGCGAGGAAAACGGCCAGGGCGCCAAGCTCATGATCGGCACGGGCGTGCTCGACGGCGTCGATGGTGCCTACGCCGCGCATATCTGGAGCGAAGTCGACGCCGGCACCGTGAGCTGTGAGCCCGGCCCGCGCATGGCAAACACCGACTGGTTCCGCATCGATGTCCGCGGCACCTCGTGCCATGGCGCCATGCCCCAGCGCGGCCACGACGCCGTTATGGTGGCTGCCGAGATCGTCAACGCCCTGCAGACCATCGTCTCGCGCGAGATCAGCCCCTACGAGCCGGCTGTCATCACCGTCGGCGAGCTGCACGGCGGCACCGCGCGCAACGTTATCGCCGGCACGGCCTACCTCGCCGGCACGGTGCGCACCTATGGCGACAAGACGCACGAGGAAATGCCCGAGCTTATGCGCCGCATCGTGGAGCACACCGCGGCAGCCCTGGGCGCAGAGGCCGAACTTACCGACTACACCATCGCCAACTACAAGGTCGAAAACGACGTCGCCTCGAGCGAGCGTTGTCGTCAGGCCGTGGTCAAGTGCTTGGGCCCCGCGGGCGAAGGCCATTATCGCGGCACGCTTTCGGGCGAGGACTTCTCGGAGTACCTGCGCCGCGTGCCGGGCGTGCTCGCCTTTGTTGGCACGCGCAACCCCCAGATTGGCGCCACGTACGCCCAACATTCTTGCTTCTATAAGATCGACGAGAGCGTGCTCGCCAAGGGCTCCATGGTAGCCGCTCAGTATGCCATCGACTTTTTGGCCGAGCCCACGCAAGAGGAGCTCGACGGCCCCACGATCGCCGCGGTTGCCGAGACCAACCCCGACTTGGCCGCCAAGCTGCGCTCTGCCAAGGCCACGGCCGCTGAGGCGCGCGACGCCATGCACGATGCTCGCACCGCCCGCCATGCTGCAATCAAGGGCATCCACGATGCGCGGGCTGCCGCTCGCCACGAGGAAAAGCGCGACGAGTAGCCGTCACGCCCATCCATAACAGCCTGGCTAAAGCAAAGCGGGGGCGGACGTTATCTCAACGTTCGCCCCCGCTTATGTGTCGACCGTTTTTCTAGCGCGTCCTCCGTCACGCCAGGTAAGAGCGAAGGATGGTGAGCCAGCGTGGGGGTTCGAGGTGGATGATATCGTCGGGAACTCCGGCGGGCGCATAGCCGCCAAAGAGCAGACCGGCATCTGCCGGATTGACGAGGCGCACGATCCATACGACGACGACCAGCACGCACAACACGGTGACCGCAATGTCGATACCACGCTTTAGCTTGCTCGATGCCACCTCCTCGCGCACGAACGCGAGCACAAACGCAATCGGCACCACCCAAAACAGCGGATGGTAGGCAAAGGCAGCCGCATAATCGAGGCGCAGCGCCGCCAGCCACGCCCTCGTCATGCCGCATCCCGGACAAGGAATGCCCGTCATCAATCGAAAAATGCAGCCAATGTCGAGCAGGTAGAGCGCGAGCCAGGCGACAAAGAGCGCGCCGGTGCAAAAAAGGGCGCGGCGAAGGAGCTCTGCCGTGCCCCTATGTCCCTGGAAGCTGTTCACGCCGCCCTTATTGTTAGGCACGAGCGCCAAGGCGAGTGTTGTAAGCCGTTGCCATGGCATTGGTATTATTGATGACGATGTTCATAGCGAAGATGGGACCAAGGCCGCACAGGAGCGCGCCGAAGATCTGCCACAGAAGAACGGTGGTGCCGTTTTCCTGGAACACCAGGCCGTAGCGAGGAGCGTTGGCCTGCAGGCGGTTGCCAATCTTGTAATACCAGTAGTACGCGTAGAAGCCGCAGGTCACAAACGATAGAAGGATGAATTCCGCCAGACCCGGCGTGTAATCGCCGTCATCCTGACACAACGTGTTGACGTCGCGTGCCAAGCAATACAGGAAGTAGAACGAATAGATACCGCAGGTCACAAGAGAGAGCAGCAGCCAGCCGATCAGGCTGCGGTCAGCCTTAATGGGGTCATAGCCCATCGGAGCGGATGCGGACTGTTGGGCGTATTGACCGGTGTACTGCTGCTGAGGCTGGGGCGCGGGCTGAATAGCCTGGGCCGGAGCAGGCTGGGGCTGCGGGGCCGCAGCGGCAGAAGCGGCACCAACGGCGGATCCGCAAACAGGGCAGAATTTGGCATCATCCGAAATGGGAGAACCACAAGTGGGACAGAACATGAGCCTCTCCTTTTCCTAAGGCGTCGCACGCCTTCAAACCTTACACGTCTACGTTCTCAACAATAGCCGCGACGTTGTTGCGCAACATTGACCAATTTCCGAGAAATTTTGCTGCAACCGTTTTCCCAGGCATTTTCTTGCTTTCGCAGTAGAAAAAGGCACCCCGGGCTCAGTTGCCCAGGGCGCCTCGACCGGCTATTCGGTTTGATTGTTTTCGGCAGCAGGATTATCGCCCGGCTCATCCGCCGGCGTGGCAACGGCATCCCAATCGGGCTCCGCAGGCGTCGCCTCGGACGCCGGTGCGGGGACAGGAGCAGGTGCCGGGGCAGGGGCAGGCGCGGGTGCCGGGGCAGGTGCAGGCGCGGGCGCCGGGGCAGGCGCAGCACCAGTGGCTGCCGTGGGATTGAATCCCGCAGGAGCAGGCTTCTTCTCACCCGGGAGCACAAAAGTCAAAACGTCGTCCTTGTCCTCATCGGCCCATTCGCTTGCATAACGTGCAGCCCAATAGCCAACGGCACGGTGCTTGAGCATCTTGCCAAAGACCGTAAGGAACACCGTGACGAATGCAATCAGCACCAGGAACAATACGAGCGTGACACCACCGGCGGTAACAATCGCCTCGATACCCGTGGGGCGATAGTAATAGCCGTACGCGCCAATTCCGGCGATGGCACCAAAGACAGCTGTCAAGATCCACGTAATGGCGTTGGAAACCAGGCCCGTCAAAAACTCGGGAAGGAACGAAGCACAGAACAGCTTGGTCTTGTTGTGCTTAAAGGCCGCCCAGACCTTATCGAGCGAAAACGCGCTCTCGACGCGCCCGGTCACCGCAAAGTGCATCACGGCAATGTCGGCGAACATCTTAAAGAAGACACCCAGAATCGCCGAGGCAATTAGCGCCAGGACAAGCAGGCCAAGCGAGCCAAACAGCGCAGCCTCGAGCGCATAAGAGCCGTAATAAGAATACGAGCCCGCGGCGCCAATTACCACGCCCTCCGCCAGCGAAAGCACTACACCGATAATGGGAATGGCAGCGATAACCTCGAGCACGACCGAAATAACGCTCGAAAAGATTCCGAGACCAAACGACGTGGAACGCATCAACGGACGACCCATGCCGTCATCGATCTTAAGCGACAGGTCGCGACCCCACTCGATGCCAAAGCCCGAACCGCACACGCTCGCCACGTAGGCAGCCAAAAAGCCGATGGCAGCCGCAATACCGCCGATAACGGGGATGAACAGCACGAGTACCGACACGACACAGATAAGCGCCGGCAAAAAGGCAATCTGGCACACGCGCTGCAGCACGCCCGGAGTCTTGGTCATATCCTCAAACGCCTGAGCCGTGCAGCCCTTGGACGCGTTCGCGACAGGTTGAGGAACAAACTGCTGAGGCTGAGGCTGACCCTGAGGGGCGGAAGCTGCAGCACCGGCATTGGGGGCACCACACACGCCGCAGAACTTGTCGTTATCGCCCATGGGGGCGCCACACTGCGAACAGAACATCGAAATCATCCCTTCGTATCTAGAGCGAATCACCTGGATCGCAAACGGTGTCTTTGGCATCATTATCGCCCAATGTGAGGACAAATACCCCAAGATGACCGATTTGCAACGCAGGTGGCTTTATTCAATGATTCGAAGGGTACGCCCGGGCTAGTTCGTGCCGCGGAAGCCCTTGCCGACGATTTCGGAGCTATCGACGATGGTGATGAAGGCGCCAGGGTCAATCTCGCGGGTATAGCGGCGCAGTTGCACTGCCTCGCGACGGCTCAGCACGCTCATGATCACCGTGACGCACTTGCCCGAGAAGGCGCCATAGCCACGGCTAATCGTTGCCGTGCGGTTGAGATGCTTGACGATAAACTCCTCGACCTTAAGGGGCTCGGAGCAAATGATCGTGCAGACCTTACGCAGGTGAATGCTCTCGATAGCCTTGTCGACCACAAGCGTCTTGGCAAACAGGCCGAGCACGCAGTACAGACCGACGCGCGGGCCATACAGGAAAGCCGCGATGGTCACGATGCCGATATCGACCAGCAACAGGGCACGGCCGATCTCGAGCGTCGTGCGGCGCTTGAGGATCATGGCAAGGATGTCGGTGCCGCCCGTCGAGGCGCCAATGTCAAAGACAATGGCACTGCCCAGCGCCGGCAAGATGACGGCAAAACACAGGTCGAGCCACATATCGCCCGTCATCGAAACATCCGACGGAATGAAGAGCTCAAACAGCGAGACGTAGGCCGAAAGCGCAAACGAGGCGAAGACGCTCCACAGGATTGCCTTGCGTTCCAAAAAGATAAAGCCCAAGACGACGAGAACCGCGTTGATAATCCACATAAAGACACCGACGGGCAGGGTCGGGAACAGCGTGGACAGAATGACCGACACGCCCGAGGTGCCGCCGAAGGCAAAGTGATTGGGGGTTTTAAAGGCCACGATGGCGAACGCCGTGAGGATCAGGCCCAGATTGAGCTCGGCAAAAAAGCGCGGAAAGCCTGGCTCCTGGCTGCGCTTGCGGCCGGCGCGCTCGCCGCGCTCGATATCGGTGCGATCGACCACGCGCTCCATCGGCACCACGGGAGGACGATGTAGCTCCTCGGCAGCTCGCGATGCCGCCTCTGCCGCGGCGGCCTCAATCGCCCATGCCTTGCTTTCTGTTTCGCGCTCGTCAGCCATTACGGCAACCCCTCGTTAACAATTTGGAAACAATGCGCCCATTAGGGTAACGCGGAACGCGACGATTGCAACCCCTAGTTAGACGAGTGGTATGCCTACATCGGGGGCATACAAATAACGGCCGGCCGCACATACATCCGTGCGACCGGCCGTTTGACGTTTTCGCAGATAAAATCTGCCAAAATAAACATCCCTTTTTGGTAGGTTACTCGTGCTGGTTGGTGCGGTGCTCGTACTCCTCGGGGGTGATAACATCCTCGATGCGCAGGTTGACGCCTGCCACCTCAAGGCCGGTCATCGCAGCCAGACGCTCGGTCACGCGCGCCTTAACGTCGTCGAAAATCGCGGGCGCATAGGCGCCGTACTCGATAATGACGGAAATGTTAACGACCACGCGGTTGTCATCGGTGACCTCGACTGTCACGCCCTTGGTCAGATTCTCGGCACCAAACTGCTCCTGCACAAAGTGCATGAGGTTGCCCTTCATGCCCAGGACGTGCGGTACCTCGCGGGTGGCCATGGCGACGATCTTCTCGATCACACCGTTGGAATAGGTCAGCGAGTCCTCGGACTCGTCCGCTTCCTCGTCGTCCTCATCAGCATCGGACTCGGCCTCGACGAGCGCCTCATCCTCGAGCGTCACATCCTCGGCCTCGGCGGTGACGGTCTCGTCTGCCTCGAGCTCGGTATCGGCTACATCGACCTTCGTATTAAAAGCCATGGTTCCTCCTTATGCCTGCCGCGGATGCGACAGTCGAATACATATTAGCGACCGCTAAACAGACGACCGAAGAAGTTGACGATCCCGTTCTCGCCGTCACGAATCTGGCCAATCACTGCGCCGATCAGCACGAAGAATGCAATGACGAGCGTGTCCCACAGGCCCAACGTGAGCACCAACACGGCGAGCACAAAACCAGCGACGGCTCCGAGCGTGGTATTGGGATGACGGACGGCATAGCTCCAGATAGCCGCCCCCGTACCCTTGATGAGACCCATAGCCTCGTCAAAATCCGCGGCTGCTGCGTCTTGCAACTCGGTTGCCTCTGCTTTGGAATCAACAGGTTCGCTCGCCGGCGTGGCGCTCTGGTCAATCGTCAGGCGCGGCGTACGAGCGGTCTTATCTTGATTGGTATCACTCACCGGAAACCTCCACGGTCTGGACGGTAGTCTTGGACGGCAAAAAACGGACGCGCGTGGTCGTACCCGGCGTGCCGAGCATGGTGTCGCAAGCTTCCTCGATGCGCTGCTGCATCGCGGTAGCCAGAGATGCCACGTCCTTATCGTCAAGCGCGATAGCCTCGACCTTAAATCGGACGTGCGAATCGTCGGGGCCTTGGACGCGGGCCTCGACATGCTCGACCATCACGCGGTCGTCGCGCTCGGCAGCAGCCCTGGCACACGAAGAAAGCGCCGCAAGGGTAACCTCGATATTGCGCTCCCCCGCCGGATGCACGCAGGACGGCTCGCGACGAGCAAACATCAGGCGGAAAAAGCTTACCAGCACGCCGATCGCCACAACTCCGCCGCATGCCGTCACGACAATGCGCGGCATGGGGTCGCGCATCAGCAGCATAAAGCGATACGTATACGGCCCCCAAAACTGGCAGACAAGCGTACCCAGCGCCACGATGGCGGCGGCAAGATACACAATCGCTAGGGCTCGTTTGAGTACGCGCACGCGGCGCTCCCTTCAAATCTCGGCTCTCGAAATGCAAAACGGTTCGCATCATTATAAAAGAGCCGGGTCCGGTGCTCTACGCACGCGGATCCGGCTCATCTATTCCACGAGGCTTGCATGCTCGCTTCATTATGCCCAGATATGCACGGCTTAACCCGTGCGGGCGCTACTCCTCCTCGAGGGCAGCGATGACCTCGTCGGTCATGTCCATGGTGCTGTAGACGTCCTGGACGTCGTCGAGCTCCTCAAGACGGTCGATGAGGCGCTGAACCTTCTTGGCGTCGGCACCGGAGACCTCGGTCGGAGTGGTCGGGACCATGGTGGTCTCGGAGCCCTTGACCTGGACGCCCTGCTCCTCGAGTGCCTTGGAGACAGCCATGACGTCGTTGGCAGCGGTCCAGACGATCCACTCCTCGCCGGCGTCCTCGTAGTCCTCACCACCGGCCTCGGCGATCGCCATCATGAACTCATCCTCGTCACCGGCAGCACCGTTGGCGATCATGGTCTCCTTCTTGGCGTTCTCGTCCAGGATCTCCTTGGCGACGACGATCTGGCCCTTGCGCTCAAACTGGAAGGCGACGGAGCCCGAGGTGCCCAGGTTGCCACCAGCGTGGGAGAAGGCGGAACGGACGTCGGCGGCAGTGCGGTTGCGGTTGTCGGTCAGGCAGTCGACGTAGACGGCAACACCGGCGGGACCGTAGCCCTCGTACACGATGTTCTCGTAGACGGCGGCGTCGGCACCCGAACCAAAGGCCTTATCGATAGCGGACTTGATCTTGTCCTTAGGCATGGACTGAGCCTTAGCCTTGGCAACGGCAGCGGCGAGGCTGGCGTTGTTCTCGGGCAGCGGGTCGCCGCCGAGACGGGCAGCAACGGTGATGTTGCGGCTGAGCTTGGAGAAGAGGGCGGAACGCTTGGCGTCCTGCGCGCCCTTACGATGCTTGGTTGTGGCCCACTTAGAGTGTCCGGACATACGTGTCTCCTATCGGTTTCGACCTAAAGCCCAGCGCGAATGCTCGGGCAATATAAACAAACGTCGTTATGATATACCTACCGGCCTGCAAGATAAACCCCAAAATGAAGGCGTCGTGATGATGCAGCCCCTTGGCACAAAGCAGCCTGACCCCAATGCGCCAATCTTTGGTTAGGTCCACAGGCGGTCGCTGCGGGTGATCGTGGCGCCGATGGCGAAAGGCATGCATGCAATGACCGGGTACAGATAGCGCATGTAGGTCGACCCGTTACATGGACCAATCAGGCACACAGCGAGCACACCCAGTAGCGGTATCCAGATGGCCAGCGCGCGCCACGAATGGCGGCGCAACAGGTAGACCACCACGATGATCATGATCCACACGTAGGTGGCCGAGCTCATGGTGAGCGAGATAAACGGAATGCGCTGCACCGCCACGCGGTACAGGTTAATCAGGTGGTCGCACCAGCGCACGGCTTTGCTGTCGACCGGATGGAAGTCAAAGTACTTGAGGTTATCGGGCTTCGCCATGATCTCGGCACTGCGCGCCGTGCTGTAGACCCACGCATCGCGAGCGCTCGGATAGAAGTACCCGTAGTAGTTATTGACGAGCGCCGAGATATAGCACTCGGGGTCCTTTTTGAACATCTGGGCCCACACCTTAAAATAGGCCTTGATGTCCTCCTGCGAGGCGTACTCATTGAAGCAGTTTTTGACGGCATCCGATTTGTCGGGGTTGTAGCGACGACCCAGGTTCTCGTACTTAAGCACGCGATCAATCACAGCGTGCTCCTCATCGGTCACCAAGCCGTCGCAGGGAGCTTCCTCAATCGTGCCATCGTCTTTGACCTTGGGGTTAACGCCCGAATTAAGGCCGTCGTGCTTTTGGACGAAGCGCGCCGTCTGCTGAAACGGAATCGAGAGGATCTCGCGCTTGGAGCCCGGCGTGATATCGTGCGCCGGCATAAAGACCTTGGTGAAATACATGTTGGAGACAAGGCAGAGCGCAAGCACTGCGAGCACGCCGACCCAGCGGAAGCGTGGCGTGGCGTACGAGGGCGTGACGCCAGACTGTTTGGCCACGCGACGGGCCACATGCGCGTCCCAAGCGCAAAACGCCGCCGCAATCACGCAGGCCGCCAACGGAAAGACCAGGCCGCCATTGCGCAAAAACGTGGAACCCATGGCACCCAGCACGAGCAACAGCCAGTCGTGGCGTGCAAAGAGCACAGGCGCCTGTTCGCCCGCGCGCTTGGCATTGGCATCGCGACGGGGCAGGCCACATGCCACGAGCTTGACGGTCTGAACGAGCAGCACCAAAAACGCATCGGCAAACAGCACGTCTTTGGTCAGCAGCGCCGCATAGTTGGAGAACATCGGCATAAACGCAAAGAACAGCAAGGTGACGCCACGGACCGGCAGGCTCACGCCCAGCTTGCGCAGCGACGATATGGAATAGGCCATGCAGGCGGCCGTGATGACAAATTGGGCACAGGTGTAGATGGCAAGGCCCGCATTGGCGCTATTGAACAGCGAAAGCCCCAGTTGCACGCACGAGCCGATGATGGCCGTGTGCACCACCGGATGATGGCCGTTGAGCAGCACGTTGGGGTTAAGCAGGCGCAGGTAATCGCTCGTGCCGTTGGGGTAGTTGAACCATTGGCGGATCTGCGCGCCCGTATCTCCCATAAAGAGGCCGGGCAGCGAGGCGATAAGCGTGGGCGCCCAGGCAATCATGAGCACAAGAAACGGCCCGACAAAGGGATGGACCGAGAGCACGGCGTGGGCAACACGCCACACGCGGCCAAAGTGGGTCTCCGAAAACGGAATGCGGCGGGAGCTCAACCAATCCAAAAACTCAAAAGCCAGATAGAAGGCCACAATCGCCAGAAGCATCCAGCCCGCGCCGCCAATCCAGGCGCAGATAACGCGTGCCTTGTCGCCCAGCACAATCTCTGCCGAATCGGTAAGGTCGTAGCTACGGCCGAACACCATGCAAACGGCAAAGAACAGCGATGGCAGCACGACCGACGGGCGCCAAGCGTCACCGCGGCCAAAGAATACGTAGCGAAACGGCAGCGTAAGCAGGCAGGCAAGCGCAAGCAGCATGACCGCGTCGGTATGGCCGGCAAACGAGAGGAGCACCTCGTAGCACACGTACAGCATGCCCGAGGCTTTGGGGTCAATTGCCAAGACTGCGTTGCTCGACACCGGGGCGGGATCGATGGAAAACGCCGTGGTCGCCAACAGCGCGAGCAAAAATGCGATGAGCGTCTGCTTGGCGGGATAGCGCTTAAACCAAACGATGCGGGCGGCGTCGCGCGCAGCCGTTGCGGAGAGGTCGGAATCCTTCACAGTCCGAATAGCCTTTCTAGAAACCTGCCAAAAAGGGACAGGTTTATTTTGGCAGGTTTTATCTGGGGAAACGTTACGGTTCTGTCATCGTTGCCCGGCAAAACCACCACAAAGGTGCCTGTCCCCCTTGTGGTGACATGTGGTGGCTAGGCGTCGAGGTAGATGCGCTGGGGGCGATTGCGGTGTCGGGCGAAGATGATGAGCGCCAGTCCTGCGATTACGAGCGGCAGGCTCAGCAGCTGACCCATGGTGATGACGCCGCCCAGCAGATAGCCCAGCTGGGCATCGGGCACGCGCACAAACTCAACGAGGAAGCGGACGATGCCGTAACCCATCACAAACACGCCCATAAACGTACCCTGGGGCAGCAGCGGTTTTTTGCGGCTGAACACCTGCAGAATGCAGAAGAGCACAATGCCCTCGAGAAATGCCTCGTAGAGCTGGGAGGGGTGACGTGGCATATCGCCCGCGGCGCCGCCGAAGATCACACCCCAGGGCAGATCGGTCGGCTTGCCCCACAGCTCGCCGTTGACAAAGTTGGCGCAGCGCCCCAGGCACAGGGCCAGCGGAGCACCGATAACGGCAAGGTCGGCGATAGTCCAGGCATCGAGCTTGTACATACGGCACACGAGCACGCCACCGATGATGCCGCCCACCAGGCCGCCGTGGAAACTCATGCCGCCTTCGTTGGTGGCGAAGATCTCGAGCGGATGCGCCCAGTAGTAGCCATCACCGTAAAAGATGACGTAGAACAGGCGGGCGCCAATGATAAGGCCAAAGACCACACCGACCACGACGCTCGTCAGGTCGTCGACCGTAATGTCGAAACCCCAGCGACGCTGCGTGCGATACATGACGACCGCCGTGAGCAGAGCGCCGACCACGTAGGCCAAGCCGTACCAGTAGATGGTGATGGGCCCCGCCGAAATCGCGACGGGATCAAGCATATGGTAGAGGTCGTTGAGCATATCGGTCCCCTTGCTCCCTACATACAAATGCGGCCGCGGGCCTTGCGCTCGCAGCCGCATATTTGGGCGTGACGTCTATGCGGAGCACATCGCCCGCAGCTTTCGCATCTTAGAACGGCGCATACTCGTCGTACAGATCCTCGGCCTCGCCGGAGGCGTTGACCTGCTCGACACGCGTAACGCCGGGCACATGCTCCTTGAGGATACGCTCGATACCCATGGACAGGGTCAGTGCGCTCATAGGGCAGCCGGCGCAGGCACCCTGAAGCTCAAGCTGGACGACGCCCTCGTCGTCGACGCCCACATACTCCATATCGCCGCCGTCAGCCTGCAGGTTGGGGCGGATCTCCTCAAGAACCTTCTTAAGCAGCTCTTCGTTAACAGCCACAGGGGCTCCTTTCTCACAATAACGCGGGCGCGCCCGCGGACAGAGCTATGTTACTACAGCCATGTACCCGCTCACGAGCCGTCCATGCGCGCGGACACGACTTTCACGAGCAGTCAATTTGGGACGGGGCTTTTTTAGCTGCTTTTGCCGACGCCCGGCGCTAGCACACGCTGCCGCTACTGCTGAGTTTGTTCCCCGGTGCCGATGTGGACATCGACGATGACCTGGCGGTAGCTGATGCCGCAGGAGTCGAGAATGCGGCGACTGATGCGGCCGTCGTCGGTGTCGGCGTACTTATTGTCCAGGTAGACAACCTCGCCCACGCCCACCTGCGCCAGGATCTTGGCGCAGTCATGGCACGGGAACAGCGTGACGTAGACCGTGGAACCCTCAAGGTCTTTGAGCGAGCCGCGGTAGTTGAGCACGGCGTTGGCCTCGGCATGGACTACGTAGTTATGCTTGTCCTGCAGTGGGTCGTCGCTCGTTCCCCACGGGAAAAAGTCATCGTTGAGTGCCGAGGGCGTACCGTTGTAGCCCACCGAAAGGATGCGGTGGTTGGTGCTGGCGATGCACGCGCCCACCTGCGTATTGGGGTCCTTGCTGCGGCGCTGCGCGGCGATGGCCACGCTCATAAAGAACTCGTCCCAGCTAATAACGTCGCGGCGCTTGCCCGACGCGGTTTGATGAAGATCGTCCGACATGGCAGACACCTCCGAAATCGCAATAGTTTGACACATTGTAGCAGGTGAAAGGTGGAGACGTTTTTGTCCCACCGCCCCCATCGCTACGCGCGACGGGGCTTTTGATTGATGTGGTAGAGCTCGGCCAGGCCGCGAAGCGTCAACGCGTCATCGACCGTCAGGCTGTGGCCGACCAACGCCGCGAGCGCCTCGGCATCGTCGCCGGTGATGACGATGGGCACGCTGCCCTCCCCCGCCGCCTTGGTCGCGCGCATCTCGGCAAGCACCATGTCGAGCATGCCGTCGATACGGGCCACCTCGCCCAAGACCACGCCCGAGCGCATGGCCTCGCGCGTGTTGCGACCGATCACATGTGTGGGTGCCGAGGGCTCGACCTGCGGCAGGCGCGCCGCAGCGGCCGAAAGCGAGCGGGCGCCAAGTGCCAGACCCGGCGCGATGACGCCGCCGACAAAGGTTCCGCGCGCATCGATGACCTCGATATTGGTCGTAGTGCCCAGGTCGATCACGATGCACGGAGAGCCGTAGACGGCACGGGCCGCCACGGCGTCGGCGATGCGGTCGGGGCCGATCTCGGCCGGATCGTCGTAGTGCACGGGCATGCCGGTCTTGAGGCCCGGCCCCACGGTGAGCACGCGCCCCGTGCAGGTGCGGGAAAGCGCCGCCTTCCACGGGCGCTCGAGCGCCGGCACCACGCAACTCAGCACGGCCGCCGCGGGAACGAGTACACCCGGCATGCCCGCATCGATTGCCAGCGCGCCCATGACCTGCACGAGCCTCATGCGCGCCTCGTCGGCCGTGATGCTCGACGGCGTCGTGATCTCGCACGTCGCAAGCGGGCATTCCTGTGCCGCGGCCGAATCCTCGGCAAACAGGCCAAAGCGAATGAACGTGTTGCCCACGTCGACCGTCAATATATATGTGCAGCCATTAAGCATCGTCGGCGCTCCTTTCGTCTGCCCAGCAGTATATCGCCTACCCAAACCAGCTAAAAAGCCCCGTCCCAAATTGACTACCTTGCGGCTATACTGATGCGCGGTCGTGCGCGAGCTCACGCGGCGGCCCTTGGTAACCCGACTTCCCGCGCCGTATCCGTAGCGGCGCTTGCGGGGGAAGCGGATATACGCAAAGGAGTTCTATATGAGCAATCCCTCGAACCGCACCTCGATGCGCGGTCAACTCACGCTGCGCGGCGTCGTCATCGGCGTCCTTGGCTGCGTGATCATCACGGCAAGCTCGGCCTATACCGCCCTCAAAATGGGTGCGCTCCCCTGGCCGATCATTTTCGCTGCCGTCATTTCGCTGTTCTTCCTGAAGCTCATGGGCAACGCCAGCCTCAACGAGGCCAACGTCACCCACACCATCATGTCCGCGGGCGCCATGGTCGCCGGCGGCCTGGCGTTTACCATCCCGGGCGCTTGGATGCTGGGCTATGCCGACCAGATCAGCTGGCTCGACATGTTTATCGTGGCGCTCGCCGGCACCATCTTGGGCCTTCTGGCGACAGCGCTCATCCACCGTCACTTTATCGTGGACGCCGCGCTGGAGTTCCCCACCGGCAACGCTGCAGCTCAGACCCTGCGCGCCACCGAGGCCGGCGGCAAGACCGGCAAGCAGCTCTTTGGCTCCATGGCCATCGCAGGCATCTACAGCGTGCTGCGCGACGCCCTGGGCGTAGTGCCCAGCATGCTGTGCACGCTCAATATCCCCGGCGTGACCTTTGCCATCTACAACTCGCCCATGTTACTGTCCATCGGCTTTTTGGTGGGCTTCGCCCCCGTCGCCTTCTGGTTTGCCGGCGCGCTGCTGGGCAACTTTGGCATCATCGTTGGCGGCACCGCTGCCGGCCTGTTCGATATTGTGACCGCGCAGGGTATCGTCAAGTCCCTCGGTATGGGCCTTATGATGGGCTTTGGCGTCGCCGTCGTCCTTAAGGACATCCTGCCGCAGGTCGCCGGCATCGTCCGTGGCCTCGCCGCCGACAGCTCCACCGACACCGACGAGCAGTCGCTCATCTCGGGCTCGCTTAAGCTCGACGCCGGCATCATCGGCCTGGGCACCGCTGCAATCGCCGTGATCGTTGCCATCGCGCTCGACCTCGGTCCCGTCCCGGCCGTCATCGTCACACTGTTCACCTTTGTCACCACTATCATGAGCGCTCAGAGCTGCGGCCAGACGGGTATCGACCCTATGGAGATCTTTGGCCTCATCGTCATGCTCATCGTGGCGGCCTTCGCGCAGCTCGCACAGGTCAAGCTGTTCTTTATCGCCAGCATCGTGGCCGTGGCGTGCGGCCTTGCGGGCGACGTCATGAACGACTTTAAGGCCGGAGCCGTGCTGGGTACCAACCCGCGCGCACAGTGGGTCGGCCAGGCCATCGGCGGCATCGTGGGCGCCCTGGTCGCTGCCGCCGTCATGGTCGCGCTCGTCACCGCCTATGGTCCGGACGCCTTTGGTCCCGACAAGAGCTTTGTGGCCGCACAGGCAAGCGTGGTCGCCACCATGGTCTCGGGCATCCCGAGCGTGCCGTGGTTCGCAGGCGGCTTTATCGCCGGCATCTTCATGTACTGGCTCGGCATTCCGGCCATGATGATCGGTCTAGGCGTGTACCTGCCGTTCTACATGTCGCTCACGGCTTTCTTGGGCTCCTGCGTCAAGCTCGCCTACGACAAGTGGGCCGCACACCGCGACGCCGAGGCAGGCCTTTCGGACGAGGAGAAGGCTGCCAAGGATGCCGCCTTCCAGGAGCAGGGCCTGGTTGTCGCCAGCGGCCTGCTGGGCGGCGAGTCCATCGTCGGCGTTATCCTGGCGTTTGTCTCTGTTGGCCTGAGCCTGCTGGGCTAAACCCAACAACAACGTACCCGTGCAGAGCGCGGGGTCGGAGACCATCCGGCCCCGCGCTTTTCTGTATCTGCCGAAACCCTCGGCTTCAACCTCATTTGACGCGCCCCCTTTACCTACTCGTCTAAGTTTCACGTCAAGATGACCACCCCACCTGCCGCGGTGTAGAGTAGAGGCAGCGGGCGCGATGCATAGCCCGCGGCGAAGCGAGGTGAACATGAAACTCGATAACCAGCAGCTCAAGCGACTGCGCGAGCGCCATCACCGGCGCCACGGCATCCGCCCTGCCTATAGCGAGGTCATGGAGAACGCCGGCCGCTTCCTGAGGCGCGCATTCAACATTCGCGAGGGTCGCGCCCCCTATCACGTGATTCGCAAGCGCTTTGTAAACGGGGCGCGCCTGACCGGCTCTCACCTGTGCATCCTCATCATCGCCATGCTCATCGCGAGCATCGGCCTCGATATCGATTCGGACATCGCCATTGTGGGCGCCATGCTCATCTGCCCGCTCATGGGCTCGGTCCTTGCCATGGCATACGGCATCGCCACGCTCGACCGTGAGATTACCCTCGAGGCAATTGCCGGCCTCGCGCTGCAGATGGTCCTTTGCCTGATCACTTCCACGCTGTATTTTAAGCTCTCGCCCCTTGGCACCACCACGGCCGCCATCATCGATAACTCGACACCCACCGTATGGGACCTTGCCGTCGCGCTCGCGGGCGGCTTTGCGGGCGGGCTGGGTAACTCGCGCGACCAGGAGCCTTCGACGCTCATTGCCGGCGTAGCCGTGGCGACCGCACTCATGCCGCCCCTGTGCGCGGCAGGTTACGGCATTGCCATCGCAAGCGGGTCGCTGTTCCTCTCGGCCCTCTACGAGTTTGGCATCAACGTCGTCTTTATCGCACTGGCGGCCGAAGCCGTATTGCTTCTTTTACGTGTACCGCTCAAGCGCGACCTCAACGGCGACGGCATTGTGACCGCTGAGGAAAATGCCGAGGTCGATGAGCTGTCGCACAAGGTGCGCCGCCGCATCATCGTGGGTACGGTGATCTTTGCCATCCCCTGCATCGTTATGACCGCGGGGTCCATTGGCTCGGCGCAAGCCGGCGTGCAGGACGGCTACGGCGTCACCGAAACTACGCGCGAACTTGCCGCGGTGCTGCCGGGCTTTAAGGATTACACCGTCGCCGTCGAGACTTCGGCTACCGAAGGCGACAAGGAGGGCCTTGTCGAGCGCGAGGTTGTCGCTCACGTGACGACAAGCGAGGCACTCGGGGCGCACGACCGCCGCGTTGCCCGCAAGCTCATCGACCTCAACGTGCCCGAACTCGATCGCGTGGAGTTTGATGTGGAGTAATGCGGAGCATGGGATGGCTCTCGCGCACAGGCGCAAGTCGCGGCGAGGCTCAGACGCGACGCAGGCACATGCAAAAAGCGGGACGTAGTTCACGTTCGCGCCCCGCTCGCTGTTTTATTGTCGTGAATCAGACGTCCGCATCGACATCGCCAGACTCCACCGTAAACGCCGGATCGGTGCTCACAAGATAAAATCGGGTCACCTCGGTATTTCTAATTAGGTAAATCTGCCCCTGATTGCGTCGGCGCGATATATACGCAACGTGAACCGTGCCGAATTCTTCGCCGTTTTCCTTCTTTAATATCAGGATGTTGGGGTCATCCGTACGCTTAAACTGCCCGTCAACGCAGCCGCCGTCTTTGTCGACCAGTTGCCACCGATGGTTATCCTCTTCAAGAAAGGCCAGGGTTTCCAGACTCGTCTTGTCGTCCCGATAGTAACCGTCAATGGCAAACCCTTCGGAAGCGCATTCCTGCATATAGGACGTTTCCCGGCTTATAGCAAACAGCCCTGTAGCGCCCAGGAGCACAGCCAGGCAGACCACTGCAAGGGTTATCGAAATAGCACGGCGACCCATGTTAGACCAACCGATAGTTGTTTAACGGAGCGCGAAACATACCTGGAACCTCCGATATCAGGGGGAACGTCGCCAGCAGGCTGGTGACAACTATATGCTTCTGACATCAAACCATATGGCTGCCACTCGCGGAGGGGGCATCGGTGAACGGCGTGTTTTCATACTCCATTGGTCAAACCTAAGCGCGGCCCTACAGGTCGTACTTGTACACGCGGTAGATGTACTTTTTGGCTTCCATCTCGTAGGTGGCAATGGGCAGTCCATAGCGATCGTACTCAGTGAAGGTCTTGGCCATGCCCGAGGCCACGAGCATGCTGTTCAGATTGCCGACGCGCTGCGCACTGCCGACGTAGCCCGAGAACGGCACCGCGATCTGGTCTTCAAGCTCGTAGGTGCGCGCCGTCTCGTCCACTGTAAAGATGCGCCCAAACGAATGCGTGCCCTTGTTGTAGTCGGTCACCACCGCGGAGCCCAGCTGGTCCCAGTCGAACTTGGGATAGCTTTCGGCCGCACCAAAGTTGTTGTCGTACAGCAGCACCTGGTAGCGACCGGTCGTTGCCGTATCAGAACTCGACAGATACGTCACGCTGTGCTGGCCCGCGTTGAGCGAAAAATCGCCCTGGGCCTGCAGCAACTTGTCCTCAAAGCCCGAGCCGGCCCAGAAATCGGGCGAGCCCATGAGCCAATCGACCGTGGGTGTGCCGTAGATATCGGTGAGCTTGATGACCGTCGAGGTCTCGCGTGAGCTGAGCAGGACGGTACTGTCGCCGAGCCACTGGATCGTGTTGATATGGATCCAATCCAGGTCGCCGTCCGAGGCCACCTTAGCGCTCGCTTTGAGATCGGGAAATATGTCGCCCAGGTCTACAACGAGAGAAACGGCGCCCGTTGCTATGTCGATCTTGATGATGAGGTCCTCGACGTTAACGCGCTCGCCCTTGTCCTTTTTAGCGGCCGCGCGGTCGACGTCCAAGTCGGCCTCGGAGCCGGCGCGACTCGCCAGTACCAACAGGTTGCCGTTGTCATCGAAAGCATAGTCGTGATGCAGCTCGTAGTCGCCCGTGCTCCAGACGTTTACCACCTGGCCGATGGCGTTGATCTGGGCCATCTTGGTAGTCGAGACGCTCATGATCATGCTGCCGTCGCCCGGGAACAGCAGGCGGTGGCTGCGGTAGCCGATGACCGGCACCTCGCCGCGGATCTGACCCGCGTTGTCGTAGAGGTACATAAAGTCGAGCTTGGACGAGTCGTTGCCCAGAACGGCAAAGAGGCCATCGGCGAGCGGCGTGTTGGACTCCCCTGCCGTGACGGTGAGGTGCTTCTCTTCCTCACCCTTGAGCGCCGGCGTCTCGATCGTGAACGTTGAAGTGCGGCTGGTGCCATCCTGCGCGGTGCAGGTTAGGGTTACCGTGTTTTTGTGGTTGGGAATGAGACCGATGACCTTGAACTCGTGCTCCGTTGCCGGCGTTTCGTCACCGTGGGGCGTACGGGAAAAGACATCCACTTTGGGGGAATCAGCGAATTTCTTACGGCCGGCGACCTCGTAGGTGACGGCTACGAGGTCTGTCGTTGCAAAACGCGCGTAGCAACTCAGGGTGTCGGTGCCAAAGGGATCGGCTTTGACAAACGGGGCAGTTTCGTCGTAGCCGCCTGCGGCGTAATCAGCATCGAGCTGTTCTTTGATGGCAGCCTGTTTCTCGACGTTGTAGGTCGCGATGATCTGATTGTGGACTTTCTTCTGTTCGTCGGTGAGTCCGTCGTCCGCGTTGGACATATCGTTCGCATCGGCTCCGGCAGCGGAGCAGCCTGCAAGTCCCGCGCTCGCCAGCGCCAACGCGCCCGCCGCCGTGCCCGCAAGGGCAGCACGGCGCGTGAGCGGCCAGCCGCCTTCGTTACTCGATCCCATGTCGTCACCATCGAAGAGTTCCATCGCTGCCGTTTCCTTCATATTCCAGGGCACTTCCCAACCCTGTCCAATTATGGCTCGCAGCTTAACAAACGTCCCTTAAGGCTAGCTTAGGCTCACGGCAGCCGGAGCCGTTAGCCGCAAGACGCACAGGGGACGCAGGAATACGATGATCCGTTTTCCTCCGTCCCTGAGGGATTATTTTTGGCTCTGTTAGACCAGGATTGACATACATGTGTCCCCACGGTGCC